>NZ_CP120983.1:618933-928399 GCF_030719215.1 Streptomyces sp. Alt3
ATGAACGGACATGGAGACAAGTCTACCCGGACATTCGAACAAGCGTTCCCTTCAGGGGTGCGGACCGGTCGACTCGGGATCGTCGCCGCTCAGCTCCGGCTCCAGGCCCTCGGCCACATCGGCGCGGCCCAGGCCGGCGTCCGCACGCCACGCCTCGAAGGACCAGCCGGTCAGCGCCACCACGGCCAGCCCGAGCGTCCAGCCGCCGGCCACGTCGCTGAACCAGTGGACGCCGAGCGCGACACGGGTGAACCCCACGCCCAGCACCGATACGACCGCCACGGCCCAGAGCAGGGGGCGCAGGCCGCGCCGCACCACCGGAAGGAGGACGAGCAGCAGGATCGCGAAGGAGGTCGTGGCCGCCA
Organism: Streptomyces sp. Alt3; assembly: GCF_030719215.1. Taxonomy (NCBI): domain Bacteria; kingdom Bacillati; phylum Actinomycetota; class Actinomycetes; order Kitasatosporales; family Streptomycetaceae; genus Streptomyces; species Streptomyces glycanivorans. The sequence goes on from NZ_CP120983.1 coordinate 619,299, forward strand.
TCGCGTGACCGGAGGGGAAGGAGAAGCCGGGGGCGTGTGCGACGGGATCCGGAAGGACCGGCCTCGCCCGTTCGACCACGGTCTTCGCCAGCAGCCCGATCAGCCCGCCGGCCACGGCCGTGACGGCCGACCATGCGGCGAGACGCCAGGCACGGCGGTACACCAGCCACAGGGTGAGCACGGCGACCGCCGCGCGCAGGGTCACCGGGTCCCAGACCACGTCGGAGAGGAAGCGCAGGGTGCCGGTCCACGCAGGATGGTCCAGAGCGGTCCGGTTCAGCCACCGGGCGGCGCCCGCGTCCAGGCGCCGCAGCGGATGCCATCCGCTCTCCACCAGGACGAGGACCAGGCCGAAGAGGACTGCGGCGACCGCGGCGACGGCCGCGGATCCGAACAGCCGGATGCCGAATCTGCGGTCGGCGTCCCGGCGTCGCAGGGCCGGGGCAGCGGGTCGTGCGGGCATTCAGGCTCCTGGGTCGGGTAGTACGGGGCCGGGCCGCCTGGCCCGTACCGCCTCCAGCTGGGCGGCGAAGGAGAGGCCGAGGAAGAGTGCGATGGAGGTCAGGTAGGCCCAGAGCAGCAGGGACATGAAGGCCGTGAGCGGTCCGTACACGGTGTCGAACGAACCGCTCACCTCGAGATAGAGGCTGAGCAGCCAGGTCAGCGTGGTCCAGAGCACCAGGTACACGGCGGCGCCGAAGGCGAGCCAGGTGTAGCCCGGCTGCCGGCGGCGCGGGGAGCGGCGGAAGACGGCGCTCGCCGACAGGATGACGAGCAGCACGCCCGCGGGCCAGCGCAGCGTGTCCCAGGCGGACCGGGCGCCGGCACCGAGGTCGTACACCTCGACCACGGCGGCCACCAGGTCGCCTCCGGCCACCATCGCGACGAAGCCGATACCGAGGGGGATGCCGGCGGTCAGCGACATCACCAGCCCCCGCAGGTACTTGCGGTGGAAGACCCGGTCGCGCTCGACCCCGTAGATGCGGTTGGCCCCGCGCTCCACCTGGCACATCGCCGTCGTGGTGTTGGTCAGGGAGAAGACCAGCCCGAACCAGAGGGCGAGCTGGGCCCCGTCGTCGGCCCTCCGCCGGCTGCGGTCGAGGGCGTCGTCGACCACCTCGGCGCTCGGCCCCGCCGTGATCCGGTGGATCGTCAGTTCCGCCACCCTGCCGAGGTCCTCGGTGTGCAGGGCCGTCGACAGCCCGACGAAGGCGATGACCAGCGGTACGACGGCGAGCACGGTCTGCAGGGCCAGTGCCCGGGAGTGGCTGAAGCCGTCGGCGTAGCGGAAGCGGACGAAGGAGTCGCGCAGCAGCGGCCAGCGGCCGTACCGGCGCAGGGTGGCCAGTGCCTCGTCACCGGAGAGTTCGCTGCCGACCATGTCACGGGTCTGCGGGACCCTTGTGGCGGTGCCCATGTCACTTTCCTCCCGCGGGCACGAGTACGGTCAGCGCGCCGGGCCTGACCTCTGCGACGAGGCGCCGGCCCGGGGACACGGGGTCACCGTCCAACTCCCGCTGCTGCGGCGTCTCGAAGCGGACCTCGGCGCGGCGGAAGGTGAAGTACTCCACGGAGCGGTGGGTGCCGGCGTGACCGTTCTCCCCGGTCGGCCGTGGGCGCACCACGGACGCCACGGCGCTCAGCCAGCCGGCCGGTCCGCGCGGATCGAGGATCATCAGGTCGAGCAGGCCGTCGTCGGGGCGGGCCGCGGGGACCAGCGCGGCACCGCCCTGCACCTTGCCGGTGTTGGCGACGAGCACCATCCGGGCGGTACGCCGCAGGGGCCGTGCCCCGTCGATGCCCACCGTCAGGCGCATCCGGGGTGCGCGCAGCTCCCGCAGGCCGGCCATGACGTAGGCGGGCCAGCCGAGGACCGCCTTGGCGCGGTCGCTCGTGCTCTCCAGCATCGCGGCGTCGAGTCCGGCCCCGGACATCACCGTGAAGTGCGCGGCCTTCATTCCGTCGCCCTCGACCCGCCCGAGGTCGATGCGGCGCGGGGTGCCGCCGAGGGCCCCGGACAGAGCCTCCGCGGGTTTCACGGGCAGGCCCAGGTTGCGCGCGAGGAGGTTTCCGGTGCCGCAGGGCACCACCGCGAGCGGGATGCCCGTGCCGGCCAGCGCCTCGGCGGCGGCGCGGATCGTCCCGTCGCCTCCGCAGACCACGACGAGCGACGCCCCTTCGCGCACCGCGCGCGCCGTCTGGCCCTCCCCGGGGTCGTCGGCCGTGGTCGGCACGAAGTCGGCTCCGTGACGGCCGTGTTCCTCCAGGACCCGCCTCAGCCCCGCGCGGGCCGACTCGTCGGTGACGGTGGGGTTGTAGACCACGGCGGTGCGGCCGGGCGCCGTGCGTACGGGGAGAGCGGGAGCCGGCGTGCCGGCCGCGGGCGCGGCGGCCGGCACGTGCGGTCCGGCCAGCAGGGCGCGGCCGACGACCAGCAGGGACAGCCCGCCGTTCAGCAGTCCGCCCGCGACGTCCGTCGGATGGTGCATCCCCCGGTACGCCCTGGCGATGCCCACCAGGAGGGGCACGAGGAACAGCAGCACCGCGACGGGCCTGCGCCACGGCCCCCTGACCCGGTGCAGGACCAGCACCGCGAGGCCGGCGTAGAGAGCGGTCGCCGCACCGGTGTGTCCGGAGGTGTAGCTGGAGGTGGGGGGCGAGGCGTCGAGACGTTCGACGTCCGGCCGGGTGCGGTCCACCGCCTCGGTGACGAGCAGGAAGACCAGGGACTGGAGCGAGACGGCGACGGAGAGGAAGAGCGCGTCACGCCACCGGGGAAGCCTGGGGACCAGCAGCAGGAGGAGGCAGGTGAGAAGGGTGCCGACGACGACCGTGGTGGTGTTGCCCGCCTCGGACACGACGAGGGAGACCGTGTCGAGGGTTCCCGTGCGGGCCCGTTCCAGCGCGTCGGTGACCTCGTCCTCGGACGTGAACGGCCACACCCGGGCCGCGGGCCCGGTGATCAGGAGCCCGAGCCCCACGATCAGGGCGGCCTGGCAGACCGCCGCCGAGGCGATGACTCCGACGGCCCGGCTCATGCCCCCGGCCGTCCCCGCGGAACGGGGCGGGTGTTCCACGAGGCCGTGCGGGCGCTCCGTCCCGGCCGGGGACGGCACCGGCCGCGATCGCCCCTCGGCGAGGGCTGCGGGTCTTTCCGGTATGTCGGTCGGCATGGCGTTCCCGTCGCTGCTGTGTGTCCCCTCGGGCCACGAGGGGGCCGGGGCTCGTCCCGGCGTTCCGCCGTCTTCCCCCTTCGCGCCGCTCCAGACCTGACAGGGGCCCGTGTCTCCGCCGCGCACCGTGCGGTCCGCTGATCCGTCCCGGCCGCGGCCCCCGTGGCCGGTCACCGGTTCCGGCCCGTCACCCCGGGCCCCGGCACGGCCGGAGCCTCCTATGCACCTCGCCCGCCGCCTATGCGTCCTGCCGCCCGATACATGGCACAGCCGGCCCGGTGGCGGTTCAACTGAACCCCGAGAATCCGGAACCGGTCGATTGCACATCACCCACACGGGAGGCGTCCGATGACAACACCTCTGGCCGATTACGCACAGTTCGCCGGAAAACGGATCGCGATCGTCGAGCACATGCAGAACCACCCCTTCGTCCTGGGGCTGCGACAGGCTCAGGAGCACGGCCTGGAGGTGTGGCTGCTGACGGGTGACCGGTCCTGGTACACCCACGGACACGACTGGGACACCCACCCGCTGGCCATCGTGGACCGGGTGATCGACGTCGACACCACCGACCTGGAAGCGGTGCTGGCCGTCGTCACCGGTGAGGACGGCGCCCCCCTGGTCGACGGCCTCACCTCCTTCTCCGACTACCACACCGAGCTCGCGGCGCGGGCCGCCCGCCGGCTGGGCCTGCCCGGTCCCGACCCGGACGCCGTACGCACCGCCAACATCAAGGACCACCTGCGGATCGCTCTCGGCGACGAACCGTTCAACATACCTCATGTGCTGGTCGGGCACCGTGGCCAGCTCGAGGAGGCGGCCCGCCGGCTCGGGTTCCCGATGATCGCCAAGCCCCCGGCGGAGGCGATCAGTTACGGGGTGCGCCGGGTCGACGACATGGCCGGGCTCGTCGAGGCGTGGGAGGAACTGTCCGCCGTGCGGCACAGCCTGCGGGGCCAGCCGCGCAGCGGTGACGTCCTGCTGGAGCAGTACGTCGAGGGCGAGGAGGTCAGCGTCGAGACGATGACCGTGGACGGGCACACCCACGTCTTCGGCGTCACCTCCAAGGACCTCTTCGGCGACCCCGCCTACATCGAGTGCGGGCACACCTTCCCCGTGCCGCTCGCCGACGAGGAGCGCGACGAGCTGTACCACGTGGTCCGCACGACGCTGGAGATGATCGGTTACCGGCACGGCCCCTGCCACACCGAGGTCCGCCGCACCGAGTCCGGCTGGCGGATCATCGAGGCCAACCCCCGTACCCCGTCGAGCTGCATGACGATGCTGGTGACCGACGTGACCGGCCGCAGCCCGATCCTGGACGCCTGGCTGCTCACCATCGGCGTCACTCCGCCGATCGATCCGGTCGTGCACCGCGGCGGCGCCGCGGTCCGCATGATCTACCCCACCCGGCGCGGGACCCTCTCGCACGTCGACGGTCTGGAGGCCGCGGCGGCGGTGGAGAACGTCCAGGTGCTGCTGCACGTGGAGAAGGGCGACCATCTGCTGCAGCGCATGGACAACTCCTCCTGTGTCGGCTTCACCTACTGCAACGGCCCGGACCGGGTCGCCGCGCAGGAGCTCGCGGACAAGGCGGCCGCGCTGCTGGACTTCGTCGTCGAGGAAGACCTCCGGTGAGCCCGTATACCGAGGGCCCGGACGCCCAGGGCCCGGACGTCGTACGGGCGGTACCGGAGGCGGCCGGGCTGGAGGCGGCGGGCTGGAACTCGCTGCTCGGGGCGGAGGACTTCTTCCAGACCCCACGGTGGCTGGCCGTGCAGGAGGTCAACTCGGGTACGGCCATGGACTTCCTGCTGCGTGAACGGGGCGGCACTCCGGTCGCCGGGCTGGTGACGGCGTGGGCCGACACGTCCGTCGCGTGGCTGCTCGCCAGGCCGGACGCCATGCTGAGACGCGCGCTCGAACAGGAGGTCCCGGAGGCGGCCGGTGTGCTGCGGGACGTCGCCGGGGGCGATCCGGACCGGCTGCTGCCCTCCCTGGTGTGCGGAGGGCGGCATCTGGGGCGCACCAGGACGCTCGCCTCTCCCGACGCCACCGCGGACGACCTCTCCGCGCTGCTGGACAGTGCGGAGGCGATGGCGGCGGAGCGGGGGGCGGCGACCGTCTGCTTCCCGCACGTCGACGTGCGGGACACCTCGCTGACGGGCCTGCTGGAGAGCCGTGGCTACCGCCACCATCCCTCCGACCACTACGCCTGGCTGGACATACCGTCCGGTGGCTTCGAGCAGTTCGTCGAGGAGATGAGCGCCCATCGGCGCCGCCGGGTGCGCCTGGAACGCAGGGCGCTCACGGAGGCGGGCGTCGAGGTGAACGTCGAGCCGCTGACCCAGGCGCTCTGCCCCCGCCTCGGACAGCTCGACGCCAATCTCCTTCGCAAGTACGGCAATCCGGCCAGCGACGAGGGCTCCGCCCGGATGATCGGGCGGATCGCCGAGATCATGGGCGACGACGTCCTGGTGTCCGTGGCCCGGCAGCGCGGCAGCATCATCGGCTTCGGGATGGTGCTGCGCTCCCGGGCCCGGGGCGAGGAGCAGTGGTACGGCCACCGGGCGGGGTTCGACTACGAGGCCCAGGGCAAGCTGCCGCTCTACTACGACGTCCTGTACTACCAGGTGCTGGACGCCGCGGCGAAGGAGGGCGCCACCGTCCTGCACGCCGGGATCGGCAGCGTCAAGGCGAAGCTGGCCCGTGGCTGCCAGGCCAGCGAGCAGCGCTCCTACCTGCTGCCGGTACACCGCACCGAGGGCGCCGGGGGCGCGCCCGCCGACGACCGGGAGACGACCACGTGATGAGCGACGCCACGAATCTCCGGGAGGGCGCCGGCTGGAACGCCGCCGTCGGGGCGAGGGTCGCCCCCTCCGGCCGGCGCGGGGGGACCCTGCGGCTGGTCTCCTCGGCCGATGTCGACTCCCTCGACCCCGCACGGACCTACTACGTCTGGGTCTGGCTGCTCCAACGCCTCCTCAACCGCACGCTGATGGCGTACCCCACCGACCCGGGCCCGGCCGGCCTGGTGCCCGTGCCGGACCTCGCCGAGGGGCCGGGGGTGGCGAGCGACGGCAACCGGACCTGGACCTACCGGCTCCGCGAGGGCGTCCTCTTCGACGACGGCACCCCGGTGACCTCGGCCGACGTACGGTACGCGGTGCAGCGGATCTTCGCGCAGGACGTTCTCCCGGGCGGGCCGACCTATCTGGTGCCGCTCCTGGACGACCCGGACCACCCGTACGCCGGGCCCTACCGGGACGGGGCCGGGGGCCTTCCCTCCGTGCTGACGCCCGACGAGCGCACGGTCGTGTTCCGGCTGCGGTCCCCGTTCTCCGACTTCGACCACCTGATGGCCCAGCCCTGCGTCTCCCCCGTGCCACGGCACGCCGACACCGGGGCGCGTTACGGCGAGGACCCGCGCTGCACCGGGCCCTACCGGATCGCCGAGCACCGGCCGGGCAGCAGGCTCCTGCTGGAACGCAACCCCCACTGGGACCGGGCCACCGACCCCGTGCGGCCGGCTCTCCCCGACCGGGTGGACGTCGCCATCGGCTTCGACCCGGACGAGATGGACGAGCGCCTGACGGCCGGGGAGTTCGACATCAACCTCGAGGGGCGTGGTCTCCAGCACGCCGCCCAGAACCGTCTGGCCGGCGATCCCGTCCTGCGCTCGCGCACCGACAACCCGAAGACGAGCTTCCTGCACTTCGTCTCGCTCCAGCCGCACATCCCGCCCTTCGACAACGTGCACGTGCGGCGGGCCGTGCACTACGCGGCCGACAGGATCCTGCTCCAGGAGGCCCGGGGCGGCCCGGTCACCGGGGGCGACCTGACGACGGCTCTCTTCCCGCCGGGGCTCCCGTCCCATCAGGCGCTGGACCGATATCCGGCCGGTCCCGATCTGCGCGGCGACCTCGACGCGGCCCGCGCCGAACTCCGCGCCGCGGGGCTGCCCGACGGTTTCGACGCCGTAATCGGGACCCAGCGCGGCAAGTTCCGGCTGGTCGCGGACGCGGTGGTGGAGTCCGTCGCCCGTGTCGGAATCCGGCTGACCGTCAAGGAACTCGACGTGGCGACGTACTTCAGCCAGGGCGCCGGCTCGCCGGAGACGATCCGCAAGCACGGTCTCGGCATGATCGTGACCGACTGGGGGGCCGACTTCCCCACCGAGTACGGCTTCCTCGCACCTCTGGTGGACGGCCGGCTGATCCGTCCCGGCGGCGGCAACTGGAACATCGCCGAGCTCGACGACCCGAAGGTCAACGAGCTGATCGACACCGGGCTGCACACCGCCGACCCCGCCGCGCGCACGGAACTGTGGCGCGAGGTGGAGCGGCGGGTCATGGACCATGCGGTGATCCTGCCGCTGGTCCACGACAAGACCCTGCACTACCGGGGCCCCCGCGCCACCGACGTCTTCGTCCACCCCGCCTTCGGCCTGTACGACATCCAGGCCATGGGCGTCACCGACACCCGCACCGACCGGGAGAGCGACACCGAATGAACGACACAGCAGCGGACCTCCGCTTCGTCCCGCTGGAAGCCGACGACGTACCCACGGTGGACGCCTGGCTCCGGCTGACCACGGAGAGCGCCGAGGACGTGCCCCTGTCCGCCGCGCCTCACTGCGCGGCGGACCTGACCGGTTCGGTGCGCTTCGCACCGCCGGACACCTCGCTGGCCGGGGAGGTCGCCTTCCTGGACGGGCAGGCGGTCGGCGCGCTCCGGCTGGTGTTGCCCGACGGGGCGCCGGTCGCCGTGGTCGACCAGTTGCTGACCGCGCCGAAGGAGCGCCGTCAGGGCATAGGGACCGCCTTGTTCCGGCGGGCCCGCTCCCTGGCCGCAGAGCACGGCCGCACCCTCCTGGTCGCGGACGTGGTCCAGGCACTGCCCGGGGGGCCCGCACGGCACGAGGGTCCCGCCGCGTTCGGGGCCGCGCTGGGCGCCACCGTGTCCGACGGCCCCGAGGGCGTCCACCAGTGGCTCGACCTGGACCGTCACGACCCCTCGGCCGGCGGCGTCCCCGAGGTCCCGGCCGGCTACCGGCTCCGGAGGTGGGGGACGGTCACCCCGGACGAGCTCGCGATCGCGGTCTCCGAACTCGGCCAGTCGCTCGGCGAGAGCCTGCCGGAGACCTGGGGCGAGGGGCCCGAAGCGGTCCGCGCCAGCCATGTGCGGCGGTACGAGCGGATGCGGGTCGGCCGGGGACGGCGCGCCTACCACGTGGGCGCGGTCCACGAGGCGACCGGCGAACTCGCCGGATTCACCAGTGCGTCCAAGACCACCGGCAACCCGGAGCACCTCCTCCAGGGCATGACCGTGGTGGCCTCGGCGCACCGCGGTCATGGCCTGGGTCTCGTGCTGAAGCTCGCGAACCTCGCTCATGTCCGTGAGTACGAGCCTCGCGTGCGGCTGATCGAGACGGCGAACGCGGACAGCAACCGTCCGATGATCGCCCTCAACCAGGCGATGGGCTTCGTGCCTCAGGAGCGCTTGGTCTCCTGGGAGGCGCCGGTCGCCCCCGCCGTCTGAGTGCCCGTCGGCCGCTCCCCGCCCCCTTCGGGGACACGGGGAGCGGTCGTGCGTTCACGCAGGAAGCGGGGCAGCCAGCCCGTGCCGAGCAGCACCCCGGCGACGACGACGGCTCCGCCCGCCACCGCCCATCCGGTGGGCCGTTCGTCCAGCGCCAGCCAGGCGCCGGCCAGGCCGACCACCGGCACCAGCATCGAGAACGGCGCGACCACCCCGGCCGGGTAGCGTTTGAGCAGCGCCGTCCAGATCCCGGAGCCGACGACGCTTCCCAGCACCGCGATGTAGACCAGTGCGACGAGGCCCGGCCAGCCGTCGGGGCCGAATGCGGACCCCAGCGCCCGCCATCCCGTGGCCGGCCCCTCCATCACCGCGGACAGCGCCAGCAGCGGCAGCGGCGGGATCACCGCCATCCACAGGGCGAAGCGCAGCGGATACTCCGGCTTCGCCTGCCGGCTGGCCAGGTTGCCCACCGCCCAGCCGAGCGCGGCCAGCACGGTCAGCACCAGAGGCAGCAGCGGCGCCGTGCGCGAGCGGTCCACCGCGATGACCACCATGCCCAGCACCGCCAGCGCGATGCCCGCCAGCTGCCGTCCGGTCACGCGCTCGCGCAGCAGCAGGGCGCCCAGCAGCACCGTGAAGGGCGCCGACGCCTGCACCACGACGGACGCCAGACCGGACGGCATGCCCTGCTCGATGGCGAGGAACAGCAGCCCGAACTGGGCCACGCCGAAGCCGAGTCCGTATCCGAGCAGCCAGCGCAGCGGCACCCCCGGGCGAGGCACGAACAGGACCACCGGCACCGCCAGCACCAGGTAGCGCAGCGCCGCCAGGAAGAACGGCGGGAAGTGGTCGAGGCCGACCCGCACCGCGAGGAAGTTCAGTCCCCACAGCACGGCCACCAGCACCGCCAGCGACCGGTCCCGGGCGGTCACCGGGAGGTGCCGGAGAGCAGGCCGGACTCGATGACACGGCCGCCCATGCCCCGGAGGAACTGCCCGTCTCCGATGAGCTTCTGGTCGTCCGCGCGCTGTTGCAGCACCACCGTGAAGCGGACGCCGTCGGGGTCCTCCAGCAGCCAGCAGAACATCATGACACCGGGGCAGGAGCCGCCCTTGAACACGACGCGGGGCCAGCGGGCCGGGTCGACCGGGACCCCCGGGTACGCCGTCAGGATGTCCTCGACGGCCCCGCTCGTGTCCCGTCTCCCGTCCTCGGCCAGCGCGCTCAGCACCCGTGCGACGTCCCAGGCGCTCATGTGCCAGTCCAGCCCCTGCTGGTGCACGGTCGCTCCGAGGTCGGAGCCCCGTACGCTCATGGGGCCGGCGATCCGCTCCAGCAGGCGTCTGCGGCCGTCCTCGTCCGCGGCACCCCACTCGGCCCGCAGTCCGGGAGCGCCCCAGCCGATCTCGAAGACCTCGTGGCTCGACAGGAACGGCCGCAGCAGGGCGGGGTCACTGTGCCCGCCCTCCTCGACGGCCCGTTCGACGGCGTCCCGGCCGAGGAGGTCCTGGATGAGGTCGGCGGCGGTGTTGTCACTCATCGCGATCATCTTGTACGCCGTCTCGCGCACCGCGACCCGTGTGCCGTCCGGCAGTTCCTGCATGTCTCCGGTGGGCAGGCTGCGCAGTGCCGGTGTCACCGTCACCTCGTCGTCCCACCGGACGGCGCCGGAGGCGACCGCGTCCGCCAGGGCCCGCATGAGGTACAGCTTGTACGAGGAGCCGTTGGGCATGGGCCTGTCCGCGTCCTTGGCGTACAGCGTCCCGGTACTCCCGCCCTCCTCGCGGGTCACCAGCGCCGACCAGGTCACCCCCGGCTGCTCCAGGGCCGCCGCCAGGTCCTCCCATCCGTGTACGGCGGGGGTGACCACCTCCGGCCCCAGGTGCAGGACACGGATCAGCCCGGTGGAGTCGAGCGTCAGCGACAGGGTGGAGCGGGCCCCGGACGAGCCTTCGAGGGTCACCCACGACTTGTGGGCCACCGGCTGGTACTCGGTGACGGTGAACGGCCCCAGGCCGCGCCACTGTTCGAGCGTCACGGCGAAGCCCTGCGGGTGCCGGGCGAGGAACACGGGGACGAAGTGGTCGGACAGGTCGTCGTCCCGGGGCGCCTCGGGGGCGGTGAGCAGGTCCACCGCCCAGCGGGTACGGCGCCCGAGCGGGCTGTCGTCACCGTCGAGCGCGGCCCGCGCACCGGGGCGGGCGGAGGCGTCGGAACCGGGCAGATCGATCATCATCGCTCCTCGACGGCCGTTGCCGGCCGGTGGTGTTCAGTCCTCGGTGACCGTGATGGCCGCGCACGGGCAGAGGTCGGCGCACAGCCGGACCGTCTCGTGCAGTTCGGGCGGTGGTTCGGCCTGGAGCAGGACGACGGCACCGATGTCGTCGTCCTGGTCGAAGACCTGGGGTGCGGTCGCCGCGCACTTGCCCATGGAGCAGCAGGCGTCCGTGTCCACGGACACGCGCAGTCGGCCGGCGCTCACCAGGTCACCGGGAGCGCGCCGAGCCCGTAGCTGGACACCTCGTGCCGGAAGTCCAGTTCGGCGAAGGGTACGGCGAGGCGGGCGCCGGGCATCCAGCGCAGCACGGCGGCCAGCATCTCCTCCAGCTCCACCCTGGCCAGCCACTGGCCGAGGCACTGGTGGATACCGTGGCCGAAGGCGAGATGGCGGCGGGCGTCGCGCCCCGGGTCCAGGGTGTCGGGGTCGGGGAAGACCGACTCGTCGCGGTTTCCGGCCGAGAGGGACACGACCACTCCCTCGCCGGCCCGGATCGTCACGTCGCCCAGTTCCACGTCCTCCAGCGCCGCACGGGCCAGGCCGTTCTGCACGATGGAGTGGTAGCGCAGCAGTTCCTCGACCGCCTTCGGCAGCAGCTCGGGGTCCTTGGCCAGGGTCTCGGCCAGCCCCTGGTCGGTGACCAGGCTCAGCAGGCTGAGACTGGCCTGGCTGGTCGTCGTCCCGTGTCCGGCGACCAGCAGCAGCCGGCACATCGGGACCATCTCCTCGACGGTCAGGTTGCCCGTGCGCACCTGGTCGACGACGAGACGGCTCAGCAGGTCGTCGCCGGGCTCGGGCATCCGCATGCGCTCCTCGACCACGTCGCGCAGCAGGCCGTCCAGCTCGTCGCGTGCGGCGGCGACCTGCGCGGGCGGGTAGCCGCGGTCGATGAGGATTCCCGCGCGGTTCTCGATCAGCTCGCGCTGCTCGTCGGACACGCCGAAGAGCAGGGCGATCACCCGGGAGGGGACGGGGATCGTCAGGCCGCGCACCAGATCGACCGGGCGCTCGCCCCGGGTCAGTTCGCCGAGCATCTCGTCCAGGTGCTCCCGCAGCACGGGCCGCATCGCTTCGGCCCTGCCGTGCAGGAAGTCACGGGTGAGCATGGACCGCAGCCGTGAGTGGTCGGGGTCGTCCATGCGGATGAAGGACGCTGTGTGGGGCTTGTCCCGCACCAGGGGGGACGTGGTCGTCATCATCGGGAAGCCGGGCGCGCTGGTCACCGCGGTGAACCTGCGGTCGCCGAGCACCGCGCGCACGTGCGGATGGGCCGTGACCAGCCACACCTGGCTGCCGTCCCACATCGTGATGCGGCTCGCGGCCGGACCGGACCTCAGCAGCGCGAGCGGGGGCGGTGGATCGATCGGGGAGACGCGTTCCATCGGATAGGACGGCACTGCGGTCGCCTTCGGGGATGCTGCGTCCTGCGTCATGGAGTCCCACCTATCGCTGCACGGGCATGCCGACGTGAAGTAGCGGCCCCATCCTCACCGCCCGTCCCACGCCCTCCCCTTCGGGGTGGCGCGACCCGCATAACCGGCCACGAACGCACATAACCGGGGGCTCCGGAAACCGTTCACCGCGCGCCGGACCGGCTGGTACGTTCGGCGCGCCGCACCGTCGCCTTTCGGCCGGATTCACGGGTCCGGCCCACCACCCCGAGAACGAGGACCACATGAGTTCATCGCTAGAGGGACACGTCGCACTCGTCACAGGAGCAGGCTCAGGAATCGGCCGTGCCACCGCACGCGCCCTTGCCGCGGCGGGGGCCTCCGTCGCCGTCGCCGGGCGACGCGTCGACCGGCTCGAGGAACTGCGCGACGAACTGGAGGCCGAGGGCGGCACGGTCCTGGTCCTCGAACTGGACGTCACCGACGAACAGGCCGTGGCCGCCGCCGTCCGGTCCACGACCGAGAGGCTCGGCCGGCTCGACATCCTGGTCAACAACGCGGGGCTGATGCTGCTGGGTCCGGTGGAGAACGCCGACACCACCGACTGGACCCGGATGATGGACACCAACGTCATGGGCCTGATGTACGTGACCCACGCGGCGCTCCCCGAACTGATCAGGAACCAGGGGACGATCGTCCAGATCTCGTCCATCGCCGCCCGGGTCGTCGGACGCGGCAGCGCGGTGTACAACGCCACCAAGTTCGCCGTGAACGGGTTCAGCGAAGGGCTGCGCCAGGAGGTGACCGAACGCGGGGTGCGGGTGGTCGTCATCGAGCCGGGCACCGTGGAAACCGAACTGCGCGAGCACATCACACACGCGCCGTCCAAGGCCGCGATCACCGAACGCGTGGCGAAGATACGTCAGCTGCAGAGCGAGGACATCGCCGACGCGGTGCTGTACGCGGTCACCGCTCCCCCGCACGCGACGGTCAACGAGATCTTCATCCGCCCCACCGACCAGGCCTGAACCGTCCTTCCGGCGGGCGCCCCGAGTGGGTGCCCGCCGTCGTGCTGTCCGGGGCGCGCCGGGCGAGAGGAGTGAGCGAAGAGAACGCCTGCCTAACGTGATCCGCATCAGGCCGTCACAGGTGAAGAAGAGGCGTCATCCATAACCGTAAGGAAGCCGTCCGTGCCTTCTGCGATACACGTGCCCTCCGTTCCCGACCGGTTGACGCGCTTGCCCCTGTCGCGTCCGGATCTTCGACTGCTGGACGCGATCGGACAGTGCGGCGACCTCGCCGAGGCGGCTCGCAGGGCGGGGTTGAGAGCGCCGGCCGCGGAGCGGCGGCTCGACCGGCTGGACCAGGCGACCGGGCTGCGGCTGACGCTGCGCGACACGCGTACCGCCCGGTTGAGCACGGAAGGCGCCCGGGTTCTGGTGGCGGGGCGGCGCTTCTTCCGGCAGGTCGACCAGGCGGTCCAGACCGAGATCTACGGACGCGGGACCGAGGCCCTGAACGCGCCCCGCATCCTGGACATCGCCACCGCCGAACCGCTGATGGAGGATCTGGTCGAGGACGCGGCCGACACCCTGGGCATCCTTCTGTCGGTCAGCCATGACACGCCCCTGCAGGTGCTCAGACAGCTCGACGGCTACCGGGTGGACGCCGCGCACACCTGGGGTCTGGACGTCCTCTCGCACGCGGTCGACCGCACGGTGCGCACCTATGACGTCCTCGACGACCCGCTCTGGGTGACACTGCCCGTCGGGCATCCGCTGGCCGGCCGTGACACCGTCTCCCTCGCCGATCTGAGTGACGAGAACTGGGTGTCGGAGGCAGGCCCCCGTGGGGAGGTCCTGGTCAGCCGGGTCTACCAGTCCGCCGGTCTCACTCCGCCCGCCCGCATCCAGGTCGCCGGGGCCTCCGTGGCGCGGGGGATGCTGCGCCGCGGTGACGCAGTCGGGCTGGGTTCGCCGGCCTGCCCGGCCGTGTTCGCCCCCTCGCTGGTGCGCCGCTCGCTGAGGGAACGGCCGCGACGCGCCGCCGGCCTTCTGGTCGATCCCGCCGTCGTTCCCGGCGCTCTGGCGCAGCAGCTGGCCGCGCTGCTCACGGACCGCTGCCTGAGCAGGTTCACCGAGCGGCACGGGGACCTGCTGCGCGATCCGTGGTGGGCGGACTGGCTGCGCGGGCAGCGGGCGGAGCTGGCCCGGCGCACCGAGGACGCCGTGCACAGTCTCCGGATCCCTCCGGCGCTGCCCGCCGAGCCGGCCCAGATCGACGTGGAGGACCTTCACCTGCTTCGGGCGGTGGCGGACCACGGCAGCATCAACCGTGCCGCAGCGGTTCTCTCGATCAGCCAGTCGGCTCTCACCCGGCGTATCCACCGGCTCGAACTCCGCCTCGGGGCAAGTCTGTTGTTGCGCAGCTCGCGCGGTACGGACCTGACGGCGCCGACCCGGCAGTTCCTGGGCCGGCTGGAGTCCTTCGAGGCCGAACTGCACGCGGTGGGCCTCACGCGCCAGGGGGAAGCCGTGCCGCCGGCCGAGCCGGGCGGCACGCAGCGCCGTGCGCACCGTTCGCCCCGGGCGGGCGTGGGGCGTGGCGGCCGGGCCGATCGCGGCGCGGCCCGGCCCGCGGTCGCCGGCCGGGGCTGAGACAGGGGCGGGGGTGGCGGGCGGAGTCCGCCCGCCACCCCCGCCGGCCGGTCACTTCGCGCCGAGCGCCACGTAGTCGTACATCCCGAAGGACCCGGTGACGAACACGTTGCGGGCGTCCGGGTGGCGGTAGAGGAGCGAGCGCGGGTAGAGGTAGGGGACGATCACGGCGTGGTCCATGGTCAGCCGGTCGATCCGGTGCCAGATGGCCGCGCGTTCCGCGGGGTCCCCGCTGACCGCCCCCTGGTCCAGGAGGCCGTTGATCTCCGGATCGTCCAGCTCGCCCATGTTCTGGTTGCCGCGTTCCTTGATCGCGCGGCCGTCGACGATCTGCTGGAAGAAGCCGTACCCGTCGGGGAAGTCCGCACCCCAGCCGAACATGATGATCCCGATGCCGTGTTCGCGCAGGTACTCGGGGCTGCCGCCGTAGCGGTCGAAGTAGTCGCCGGACGGGAAGTCCAGCACCTCCGCCTCGATGCCCACACGGGCGAGCCCCGCGGACAGCGCCTCGGCCGCCCGGTACTCCTTGAGGCGGTCCTTACGGGCGGCGATCTTCGTGCGGAACCCGTCCGGCATGCCGGCCAGGGCCAGTTCGGCACGGGCAGCCTCCAGATCGCCGGTGCCGTCCTCGCCGACGGGGTAGCGGTCGAAGGGCTGGTAGCCGTCGATGGTCGGCGGGAGGATCGTGGTGGCGATGTCGCCGCCGACGGGTCCTCCGTACGCCTCCTGCATGGCGGCCTTGTCCGTGGCGAACTGCACCGCGCGGCGGCAGTGCACGTTGTCGAACGGCGCGATCCGGCTGGACAGGCAGTAGATCCAGGTGAAGCCGGTCAGCGGGTTGTCCGTGTTGGCCCGCAGCTCGGGGTCGGCCAGGATGCGCTCCTGGACGGCGGGCTGGACTCCGAAGCCCGCGAGGTCGATGTGCGCCTCGCCGGAGAGCAGCATCAGGTCGACCTCGTGCGGGTCCTTGCCCAGGTGAACCTCGATGCGTCCGGCCCGCTGCCGGCGTACGGGATCGGTCTCCGGGTCCCAGTGCGGGTTGCGCTCCAGGACCACCAGTCGCCCGCGCTCGTAGGACTCGACGCGGTACGGCCCGGTGGCCACGGGGCCGAGCCGGTATCCGATGCCGGTGTCACGGTCCCTGGGGACCGGTGTGGTGCTCGGCATGGTGGCCAGCAGGTCCATCCCTGCGAAGGGTTCGGCCAGTCTGAGGACGAGGGTGCGGTCGTCCGGGGTCTCGACGGTGACAGGCCCGTCCACCTCGGGCTCCCGCCACGGGCCTCCGTAGTCGGTGCCCAGCAGGTGGCGGAAGTAGGTGGGGCCGACACCCAGCACGTCCGTACCGTAGTTGCTCCTGGCGATCGCGTACTTGACGTCCGCTGCGACCACGGGGGTGCCGTCCTCGTAGAGCAGGCCGGGGCGCAGCCGGTACGTCCAGGTCCTTCCGCCGTCGGAGCTCTCGCCGAGCGACTCCGCCAGGTCGGGTACGAGCCGCTGGCCGGCCTTGCCGGGCGCGGTGTCGAAGGTCACCAGGGTCCGCCCGACGAGGCGCAGGAAGTTCCAGGTGTAGGCGTAGTACGTGTTGCCGGGGTCGAGCGAGTCGAAGTCGTCGGTGCGCACCAGGCGGAGGGTCCCGCCCAGCTCGTCGGTCGGGGCGACCACGCCGTCGACAGCGGCGTCGAAGCCGGTGGTGCCCGACTGTTCGGTCTCCATGTCCCAGCCCTTCTCGCGGTGATGTCCGCGTCATTCTGCGGGGGCCCGGGGTTCCCGGACGGCGCGTCGGGCACGGGCGCATAGCCGACGGCCGGTCGGTATAGCGGAAGAGAGGGGTGAGAGGGGGTGAAGAGCCGGAGCTGATGTGCTCGCGTCCCCCCACGCGCGAAGCGGACGCCCGCTTCCTCACGCGCGACGCGGGCGTAGGCGAGAGCGAGCAGAACGTGTCCCGAAGAAAAAGATGGCATATACCTGTCATAACCGTCGCCGCGACAGCACTCCTGGCGGGCTACCCGTCGTTGTCTGTGGCCAAGACCCCCACCCCTCCCCCGGGTGCCGCACAGGGCTGGTCCCAGAAGGACGAGGCGAAGGCCGCGAAGCCCGGCCCCGCCGAACTCCCCGAGGCCGTGCCCGCCGAGGACCGCGCCGCCGTCCTGGGGTCCGGTCACCGCACCTCGGACGACCTCGCGTGGACCACCTCGGGTGACGCCACGGGCTTCCACGTCATGGTGGCCGCAGCCGACGACGGCTACCGGTGGCGGACCGCGGCGACCCTCTCCGAGCCCGGTTTCGAGACCGACACCTGGATCGGGAACGCCTGCCTCACGGCCTCCGGCAAGCGCGCCGCCGTCACCTACGCACCCCGCACCTTCACCAACAAGCCCGAGCTGATGACCCGCGGGGCCTTCACCGCGGTCGTCGACCTGACGACCGGCACGGTCACCAAGCTCGACGTGCAGTCCAGCCTGAGCTACTTCTCGCCCGGCTGCGGCACCGCGGAGAAGGCGGTGTTCTCCCAGTTCTCCGACGACGACTCGAAGCGCAACGAGACCCGTCTGATCGGCGTGGACACGGCGAGCGGCAAGGCCGCGAAGCCGCTGGAGCTGCCGGGCCAGGTCACGTCCGCCGTGCCCGTCGCCGACGGTTACGCCGCCGCGCAGGGCGCCCGGCTGGTCAAGGTCGGCTCCTCGGGCGACGTACGCGTCGCCGCCCGCACCGCCGGTGTCCCCTTCCAGCTCACCGCCGCCGGTGACGGCTCGGTCGTCTACATCGACCGGCCCGGCAGCACCATGAAGACCGCGAAAACGAAGGTCACGACCGAACGGGCGGAGGTCCGCCGCGCCCCGGCCGCGCTCCTCGGCACCTCCTCGGCCGGCGGCTCCACGCAGCGCCTGGCCACCGGCGCTCTCACCGACTTCGACCTGGCCCGCTCCGCCCGCACCGGCAAGGTCTACGTCACCGGCACGGCCGAGGCCGCCGGTACCCTGCCCGCGTCCGTGAGCATGCCCGCGGGGGTGGCCAAGGGAGCCGCCCTGTCCACGCGGGGTTCGGCAGCCGTCACCACGGCCTGGGCCGACGGGAAGGACTCCAGGGTCTCTCCCCAGGAGGCCGCCTCGGCGCGGACCGCCCGGACCGAGATGAAGATCCTGAAGACGGGGCACAAGGTCACCCTGGACGCCCGGCCGGGTACGACGGTCGGCTCCACCGCGAAGACGGCGGAGGGGCTCGCCACCTCTCCGGCACTCACCGGCGGCACCACGGCGGCCACCCCGAAGCTCGCGGCCGCCTCACCGACCAATCCGGTCGAGGACGAGCGCTACTGCTCGGTGCCGCGCGGAGACGTCAAGAAGCAGGCCTTCCAGCCGACCCCGCGCCAGGTCGAGTGGGCGGTGGACCAGGCCGTGGTCGGAAAGCTCAACTCCCACATCTCCCGGGCCGCCAACTGGAAGAACACCGGGATGTCGGCCTACCAGCCGCAGTCCCTCTTCCCTCTGAAGACGATGTCGGGCGACCCCAACGGCACGCCTGACGCGTCCGACGGCTACCACATCCCCGCACAGGTGATGCTGGGCATCACCGCCCAGGAATCCAACATGTGGCAGGCCACCCGCTTCGCCGTACCGGGTGTCACGGCGAACACGCTGATCGGCAACTACTACGGCATCAGCCATGGTTCCGACGGCCAGTCCTCGGACCCGTGGGCGATCAACTGGGCCTCCGCGGACTGCGGTTACGGCATCGTCCAGGTGACCGACGGCATGCGCAAGGCCGGTCGCGAGAAGCCGGGCGAGACCGCGCTCTCCGTGCAGAAGCAGGAGGCCATCGCCCTCGACTACACGGCGAACATCGCCGCGGGCGTCAACATCCTGGTCGACAAGTGGAACCAGACGCGTGGCGCCGGCATGACCGTCAACGGCGGCAGCCCGGAGTACATCGAGAACTGGTTCTTCGCCCTCTGGGCGTACAACTCAGGCTTCTACCCCCAGTCCAGCGCCGGTTCGCACGGCGGCCACTGGGGCGTCGGCTACACCAACAACCCGGCCAACGCCCTGTGGAAGGCGAACCGCACCCCCTTCCTGGAGAGCGCCGCGGGTGGCGACGACTACACGCACGCCGCCCACCCGCAGGACTGGCCGTACCAGGAGAAGGTGATCGGCTGGGCGGCCCGTCCGATCTCCGCCATGTTCGCCCCCGGTGACTTCCAGCCCGGGTACCGCGCCGCCTGGTGGACCGCCACCGACCAGCGGACGCTGGCCAAGCCGCCGGTCGGACTGTTCTGCGACTCCTCCAACAACTGCGACCCGAGCAAGATCAAGGAGGGTGACACCGACACCAACGGAGCGTGCCAGCTCAACAACCCGTCCGACGAGTTCTTCCTGCACTGCTGGTGGAACAAGAAGGCCGAGTGGAAGAGCTGCCAGGCCGGGGCCTGCGGATACGCCCTGCACCGCTTCGACGCCACCTATCCCGAACAGCCCGACGGCAACGCGTACCCGCCCCGGTGCTCCAGCGGACTGCCCTCCGGCACCTACGTGGTCGACGACGTCGCCTCCGGGGTCACCCCCACCGGCTCGTCGGGACGTAGTTGCGGGGCGATGACCTCGCCGGGCACCTTCGGCTTCACCTTCACCGCCGACGGCGCCAACTACCCGGGCAAGATCGACACCCACCAGATCGGTGCCGGCTACGGCAACCACTTCTGGTTCGCCCACACCCGTAACCAGGCGACCGCCGAGGGCGCCCGGATGAAGACCACCGGCACCTGGACCCTCACCAACGGCATGACCGGCTGGTCCCGGGTATGGGTGCATCTCCCCGACCACGGAGCACACACCCGGCAGGCCTCGTACACCGTCTCGGGGACCAACAGCACCAGTCCGGTACGTGTGACCCCGCAGCGCGTCCTGGAGAACAAGTGGGTCTCCCTCGGGGTGTTCCAGTTCACCTCCACCCCGAAGGTGTCGCTCTCCACGCACGCGGCCGACGGCAGCGGTTCCGAGGACGTCGCCTGGGACGCGGTGGGCTTCCAGCCCCTGTCGGCCAAGCCCAAGGACATGGTCGTCGCGATGGGCGACTCCTACTCCTCGGGTGAGGGCGCCTCGGCCGCCGGCGGCGTCGACTACTACAGGGAGACCAACTACCGCGATTCCAGCAACCCTTCGACCCGCAACGCCTGCCACCGCTCGAAGCAGACGTGGTCCCGCCAGGCCACGATCCCGGGACGCTCGGCGTCCGTGGGCTCGATGGACGACGCCCGGTCCGCGGCCTTGGACTACCACCTCATCGCCTGCTCCGGCGCCCGCACCTACAACATCGCGAGCGTCGGCGAGAACGGCGAGCTGCCCCAGCTGTCCAAGGGCTACCTCGACCAGAACACCAGCCTGGTGACGATCTCCATCGGCGGTAACGACGCACGGTTCGCCTACATCATCCAGAAGTGCATCTTCGGCGGTGTGGGCTGGCCGACCCTGTGCCAGGACCAGAAGTTCGAGGACGACGACTCCCATGTGGACGACGCGGCCTACCAGGGCCTGGACGTCGGCGTGGCTGCCGAGCGTCTCGCCAAGGAGCGCGTGCGGCCGGCCATCACGGACGCGCTGAAGAAGATCCAGGCGAAGGCGCCCAACGCCAAGATCGTCCTGATGGGCTACCCGCCGCTGCTGGAGAGGTCCGGGCAGTGCATTCCCGGCATCGGCACCGGGGAGGCGCCCTGGCTGAACGGCATGGCCGCCACGCTCGCCACCGAGATGCAGGGCGCCGTGGACGACGCCAAGGCCGCCGGCACCAAGGCCTGGTACTCCAACCCCGCGCAGAACTTCGCGGGCAAGGCCGTCTGCGGTGACCCCGAGCAGGTCCACGGCATCGTCCTGGACCTGGTGGAGAGCGACGAGCCCGCGATCGACTGGCCGATCCTGCAACTCGGCGCCTCCGCGCAGTCCTTCCACCCGAAGGTCGGAGGAGCCCGGCTGTACGCGGACTCACTGGAACGGACGATGCAGGGCATGGGGCTCTGACTCTCCGACCCTGCGACACCGGCGTGCCCTCCCCGGGCGGGGAGGGCACGCCGCTCCACAGGAGGTGAACGATGAGACCCGTGTCCCGTCGTGGCGACATCGGGGCGGCCCTGGTGCTGCTCCTGCTGGACGCCGCCCTGCTGACGGTCCTGCTCTTCGGCGTGATCGTCTCGGGCGGCCTGACGGGCAGTCCGGACCGTGGCGCGGTCGGCCGTGAGGCCTCGGATGCCGCACTCGTGTGCCTGGTCGCCCTGCTGGTCTCCGCCGGCATCGCGGCCGCCGTGCGGGCCTGGACGACGGTGGCGGTGCAGGTCGTGGTGCTGGGCGGCGCCGCGGCCGTCGCCTCGACGGGCTTCGGCCCGTGACGCGCGGGCGCACCCCCGCCGTCCGCCCGTGACACACGACCGCGCTCCCCGGCTTCTGCGCCGGGGAGCGCGGTCGTGGTCGGACGGGTTCAGCACCCGGGAGCGCGGTCGTGCCCGGACGGGGTCAGCGCCGGGGAACGCGGTCGTGGTCGGGCGGGGTCAGCGCCGGGCCATCCCTGGCACGGCCGAGAGCAGGTCGGCGTCCTGGCGGAGGATCGCCCGTTCCAGCGTGGTCAGCCTGGGGCCCGGGTAGATGCCCAGCTCATCGGTCAGCGTGCTGCGGGCTCTTCGGAAGACGGCGAGGGCGTCGGCCTGTCTCCCGGAGAGATAGAGCGCCTGCATCAAATGCGCGTACAGCTCTTCCCTGAGGGGATGGAGGAGTATGAGGTCGGTGAGTTCGACGATGGCCTCCTCATATTGCCCCAGAGTTATTTCCAGGCCAATACGCTGTTGCAGTGCGGCGACCCGCTCCTCTTCGAGCCGGGCGGCACGTGTCTGCAGGGCGCAGCTCGATATCGTGGCCAGGGCGGGGCCTCGCCAGAGGGCAAGGGCGTCCTTGAGGAGGTCGAGTGCCTCCTCCTTGAGATCTGCACGAACCAGCTTCTTCGCTGTCGCGACATTGCGCCGGAAGATATCGCTGTCGATCTCGCAGTGGGCGGGGTCGAGCTGGTATCCGGAAGCCGTCGACAGGACGGTTTCCTGCGGCGCGCCGACCGAGGCCAGCGAGCGGCGGATCATCCACACACTCGTCTGCAGCTGACCGGGGGCGGTGCGGGGTGGATGCTCGCCCCAGAGCTGGGCGATGAGTTCGGGAGTGTTGACGGTTCTGCCCGACACAAGTGCGAGGGCGGTGAGAACCCTGAGTTGCCGCTGTCCGGCGAGGGGGACCGGAACGTTCTGGGAAATCATCGAGATCGGACCCAATATACGAATCTGCACGCCGACCACAGGGGGGTCTCCCGTTCTGCCTGTCCACGACTCTTCTTGGTGCCATGAACTGCTGGATTTGTGCAACGCAATGCCGTGTGATGCGCCCGCCGGTGAAGCGAATACAGTGATCATGACTGCGGTCACTACGCGCGTAGCGAGGTTCCGTCCTGTCCAGTCGGGACAGTAATAAGCCAACTCCACCGCGTCAACGAGGCATTGACCGGTGCGGCTGAAAACCACCGCGTGATGAACCCCCAAAGCGTGCGGGCAGGAAATCCACGGATAACTCGCGGCGATCAGGGCGGCCGGGAATGCATGATCGCGTATCGCACGGAGTAGTCACCGCGGCCCCCGGCCCACCCCGCACGGCCGGTCACGACCCCCGGAAGCGTAGGGCTCTTGCGGAGCATGTGCGTCCACTGTGGAGCCGATGGGGATCACGTGTGGAGAGTGTGATTACCCAGCGCATCTATCCGGACCAAGATCCATACTTTCAGTGGACTAGTCCAGTGATGGCGAAAACCCGCGCGTCGAGGGGCCGTGGGCCGCCGTCGGACGCACCTAAAAGCGACGGTCGGCAGGCCCGACCGGCCATGAGAGCCGATCGGGCATGAGAGCCGGTCGGGCCGGGAGACCGTGCGGGGTGCCGGGGAAGCCGGTCAGGCGGTCGCCCCGGTGACGTCGAGCAGCTCCAGGTGCCGGGGGGCCAGCACGCGCGTGCCGCCTGCCCAGCCCTGGCGTTCGACGGCCCGCGTCAGTGCGGCCACCGCGTCGGAGGACGCCGTGCCGGAGATCCCGGAGCTGCCCAGCGGGGTCACCATGTCGTCGTGGTGACAGGGCAGGATCAGGGACGGCGACCCGAGCGCGGCGAGCAGCCGGTCCGGATAGCCGTGGACGGCCGCGTACCCGCTCATCCCGATCACCGCCACGTCGGGCCGCGCGCCCGCGAGTTCGCGCTCCGCGACGTTGCTGGTGCCGGTCAGCAGCACCGACGGGCCGCCCTCGACGGACACCTGGAAGGCCAGCGTCTGCCCCTCGACCAGGTCGCCGAGGGTCCGGGGCCGCGCCGGGACGGCGTCGCGCGTTCCGGGGGCGAAGGAGGTGTAGTCCTGCTGCCTGCTGTGCAGACTGCGGAACACCTCGACGCTGTAACCGTCGAACTGGAGGTGGTCTCCCCCGTTCACCGCCACCACGTCGGCCATGCGGTGCGCCGGCGTCCCCATGGCTTCGAGCAGGTGGCGCGACGTGGTGTCGCAGAGTGTCCGCACGCGTCGTCCGCTCCAGCCCGGCCGCGACAACAGGTGCGGCACGTCGGCGAGGTGGTCGAAGTGCCCGTGACTGACGAGGATCAGCTCGGGCACCCCGGTCAGCCCCTTCTCCGCCACGTGCTCCACCGCCTCGGTGTCCGGACGCAGCGGGAGCGCCGGATCGAGGCCGCCGTCCGCGTCGGCGTAGGGCATGCGGCTCAGGTACGGGTCGAATAGCACGCTGCGGCCCCCGAAGGAAAGCTCCCAGCCCGCGACACCCAGCCAGCGCAGGCCGAGCTCGGCACCCTTCGGAGCCTGCCGGGGGCGGGCGGCCGGCAGCGGGGCGGCGCCACCGACCAGCAGCCCCGCCACCCCCGCACCCAGAGCGCCCTGGAGAACCGACCTTCGCGACTGACTCATGCGCCACCTCGTTCACGTTGTGCTGATCACCCGTCACCCTACGGAGCAGTCGGGGTGGGGCGGCGCATTTGAGTCAGCGGCGGGCCGAGGCGGAGCGGATCAGGTGGTGTACTCGGAGTTCAGGCGCACGTAACCTTCCGTCAGGTCGCAGCCGTAGACGGTGAACTCCCCGTCCCCGATGCCCAGTCCGATGCCGATCACGACCTCGCTGCCGCTCATGTGCTCGGCGACGGCGCTGCGCAGCTCTGCGTCGCCGGGGCCGTCGGCACTCTGCGGATAGACCGAGGTCCCGCCGAACTGGACGGTGACGTTCTCCTGGAGGATGTCGGTGTCGTCGGTGCACTTGCCGATCGCCATCGTCACCCGGCCCCAGTTGGGGTCGCTGCCGTGCACCGCGGTCTTGACCAGCGGCGAGTTGACCACGGTCTTTCCGACACGCTTGGCCTGCGCCGTGTCCCGCGCCCCGGTGACGCGTACCTCGATCAGCTTGCTGGCCCCCTCCCCGTCGGAGGCGATGTTCTTCACCAGGGCAAGCGCCACTTCGTGCAGCGCCGCCTCGAACTCCGCCGGATCCACCTCGCCGGCCAGGCCGTTGGCGAACAGGACCGCCGTGTCGCTGGTCGAGGTGTCGGTGTCGATGGACACGGCGTTGAAGGTGCGGTCCATGACGCTGCGGAAGATCCGGTCCTGCGTGTCCGGGGGCAGCAGGGCGTCGGTGGCGAAGAAGGTCAGCAGCGTCGCCATGTCGGGTTCCAGCATCCCGACACCCTTGGCGATGCCGACGAGCGTGGCGTCGCCGCAGCGCACCCTGACCTCCTTGGGCCGGGTGTCGGTCGTCATGATGGCCCGTGCCGCGCGGTCGAACCCGCCGTCCGGGAAGGGCCACGAGAGCGTCTTGATGTGCTCGCGGATCTGCTCCATGGGGTACTGGAGGCCGATCACCCCGGTGGAGGCGATCAGCAGTTCGTCCTCCGGGAGTCCGGTGGCGGCCGCCACCGTGCCCCGGATCTCCCGGGCGTTGTCCTCCCCCTCCACGCCGGTGGCAACGTTGGCGTTCCGCGCGAGGACCACGACTCCGCGCGCCTGCCCGTCGGCCACCGCGGCCCGGCTGAGCACCACGCTCGGCCCGGAGAAGCGGGACTTGGTGAACACCGCGCTGACCTGCGCGGGCACGGTCGAGGCCAGCACCGTGAAGTCGTCCCGCCCGTCGTCCGAGAGCCCTGCCGGAGCTGTGTGCACCACGAACCCCGCGGGGTCCCGGTCTGTCGTGCCGGTCATGATCGCCTTCTTTCCTCTTTGCTTCATTATACGGAAGCCGGTATGCCTATTCATCTATCACAGGAGGCGTGCGCGCAAGGCCCGAATCGGCCGCCGGCAGCAGCGAAGCGCACTACAGCGCGGGTCGGATAGGCGCTGGAGAGGCGGTGGAGAGAGCACACCGGCACGGTGACGGAATTCCGCTTCCCGTCGACATCCTGGAGACGACGCCGTATGTCCCGTGTTTCGACCAAGCCCAGTGGCAACCCCACGGCCGCACACGCACTGCTCAAGCGTCTCCACGAGCACGGAGTGGAGACCGTGTTCGGTGTCGTGGGCCGCGAAGCCGCCTCCATCCTCTTCGACGAGGCCCCGGGGATCGACTTCGTACTGACCCGGCACGAGTTCACCGCCGGTGTCGCCGCCGACGTACTGGCCCGCATCACCGGCCGGCCGCAGGCCTGCTGGGCGACGCTCGGCCCCGGCATGACGAACCTCGCCACGGGCGTGGCGACCTCGATCCTGGACCGCTCGCCGGTCATCGCACTCGCCGCGCAGTCCGAGTCGCACGACATCTTCCCCAACGACACGCACCAGTGCCTGGACTCCGTCTCCGTCATGCGCCCCATGACGAAGTACGCCGTCGAGCTCCAGCGCCCCGACGAGATCACCGACCTGGTGGACTCCGCCGTCGCCGCCGCGATGACCGAGCCCGTCGGCCCCAGCTTCATCTCCGTCCCCGTCGACCTGCTCGGCGCCGACATCGACGCCTCGGTCACCCACCCCGCCGCGCACACCCCGGCCAAGCCGGTCGGTGCCGTCCACGCCGGCTGGGAGGCCGCCGCCGACGAGGCCGCCGCGCTGGTCGCAGGTGCCGAGCACCCGGTGTTCGTCGTCGGTGCCGCCGCCATCCGCTCCGGCGCCGTCGACGCGATCCGGGCCCTGGCCGAGCGCCTGGACGTCCCCGTCATCACCACGTACATCGCCAAGGGCGTCCTGCCGCACGGCCACCACCTCAACTACGGTGCGGTCACCGGTTACATGGACGGCATCCTGTCCTTCCCCGCCCTCGAGACCCTCTTCGGCCCCGCCGACGTCATCGTGACCCTCGGGTACGACTACGCCGAGGACCTGCGTCCGTCGATGTGGGACCGCGGCGGCGAGAAGAAGACCGTCCGCATCTCCCCGACGGTGAACCCGGTCCCCCGGGTGTACCGCCCGGACGTGGACGTCGTCACCGACGTGCTGGCCTTCGTCGAGCACCTGGACTCCGCCACCACCGAGGTCGCGAAGAAGACCCCGCACGACATCGCCCCGCTCCGCGAGCGGATCGCCGAGTTCCTGGCCGACCCCACCGAGTACGACGACGGCATGCGCGTGCACCAGGTGATGGACTCCATGAACACGGTGATGGAGGAGACCGCCGAGGCCGGCGAAGGCACGATCGTCTCCGACATCGGGTTCTTCCGGCACTACGGGGTGCTCTTCGCCCGCGCCGACCAGCCCTTCGGCTTCCTGACCTCCGCCGGCTGCTCCAGCTTCGGCTACGGCATCCCCGCGGCCATCGGCGCCCAGATGGCCCGCCCCGGCCAGCCCACCTTCCTCATCGCGGGTGACGGCGGCTTCCACTCCAACAGCGCCGACCTGGAGACCATCGCGCGGCTCAACCTGCCGATCGTGACGGTCGTCGTCAACAACGACACCAACGGGCTGATCGAGCTCTACCAGAACCTCGGCCACCAGCGCTCCCACGACCCGGCCGTCAAGTTCACCGGGGTGGACTTCACAGAACTCGCCCGCGCCAACGGCGTCGAGGCCGTGAAGGCGGGTACGCGTGAGGACCTGCTCGCCGCTCTGCGCAAGGGAGCGGGTCTCGGCCGGCCGTTCCTGATCGAGGTCCCGGTGAACTACGACTTCACCTCCGGCGGCTTCGGTGCCCTGAGCATCTGATCATGGCACACACACTCCCCGCGGCCACGGGGTTCCTGGTCTCCGCCCGACAGGGCGGGGACCGGGCCCCGGGGCCCGTGTTCGCCACCCGGGGCGCCCACGAATCCGTGGCCGAGGCCCTCCGCAACCAGACATTCGACGCCGTGCTCGTCCACTCGGGTTCGCCCGGGGACGCCGTGGCCCGCGCCGGTGACACGGCGCTCGTCCTGGCCGGCGAGCTCTACAACAGGGAGGAACTGCTCACCCTCCTCCCGTCCGGCAGCGACGCCGGCACGGACGCGCAGCTCGTGCTCGCCCTCCTGGGCGTCTACGACCTGCATGCGTTCCGGCTGCTCAACGGCCGGTTCGCGGCGGCCGCCGCCCTGGGTGACCGGGTGCTCCTGGCCACCGACCACGCGGGTTCCGTCCCGCTCTACACCCTTCCCGCACCGGGACGTGTCCTCGCCGCGACCGAGATCAAGGCCCTAGTCCCGGCGACGGCGGGTACTCCGCCGGCCGGGCGGCCCGTCGCGGACGCGCGCAGGGTGCGCCGGGTGCCGGGTGTCCACCAGGTGCCCGCGGGCACGGTCCTGGACCTGGACGTCCGCACGGGCACCGCCGTGCCCTCCCGGACCTGGGCGCCCGCGCTGTCCCGCCGTGTGCTGTCCGAGGCCGACGCGACCGACGCGGTACGCAGGACCCTGGAGCGGGCCGTCAAGGCCCGTACAGGAGGCACCACGCCACTGGTGGTGCTCTCCGGAGGAATCGATTCCTCCGGAGTCGCCGCGCTCGCCGCCGCGCACACGGACGGCCCCCTGGACACACTGTCCATGGGGACCGACACCGCGGACGAGTTCGCCGAGGCCCGGGTGGTCGCCACCCATCTCGGCTCCTCCCACCGGGAGATCACCGTCCCGACCGCGGATCTGCTCGGCCAGCTGCCCTACGCGGTCTGGGCGTCCGAGTCCGTCGACCCGGACATCATCGAGTACCTGCTGCCGCTCACCGCCCTGTACCGGGCGCTGGACGATCCGGCCCGCCGGATACTCACCGGCTACGGGGCCGACATCCCGCTCGCCGGCATGCACCGCGAGGACCGGCTGCCCCAGCTGGACACGGCCGTGGCGTTCGACATGGCCACGTTCGACGGGCTCAACGAGATGACTCCGGTGCTCTCCGGCATCCAGGGCCACTGGTCGACGCACCCGTACTGGGACCGCGACGTGCTGGACCTGCTGGTGCCGCTGGAGGCCGGGCTCAAACGCCGTTACGGCCGCGACAAGTGGGTCCTGCGCGAGGCGATGAGCGCCCTGCTCCCGCAGGAGACCGTCACCCGGCCCAAGCTCGGCGTGCACGAGGGCTCCGGGACGACGTCCTCCTTCAGCCTTCTGCTGATGGACGCCGGAGTGCCGGACGCCGATGTCCACCGCGCCAAGTCCCTGGTGGTGAAGGAGATCTTCGACCGGGTGGTCGTCGAAGGACTGCCGCCCGGCCTGGTGAGCACCGCCGACGCGGTCCACCAGGTGGCCGCACGCCTGAAGGAGACCGAGTGAACCGCACCGGCCGCCCGCGGCCCGACCGACAGGAGGGATGAACCGTGGAACGTGTCGACACCGCGATCTCGCCCCGCTACGCGCAGATCCCCACCTTCATGCGTCTGCCGCACGACCCGAATCCCAGCGGACGCGACGTCGTCGTCATCGGTGCCCCGTACGACGGCGGCACGAGCTACCGGCCGGGAGCCCGTTTCGGGCCGCGCGCCATCCGCAACGAGTCCGGCCTGATCCACGGGGTCGGCATCGACCGGGGTCCCGGCACCTTCGAGCTCATCGACTGCGTGGACGGCGGGGACATCGACCTCACCCCGTTCAACATGCACATCGCCATGGAGACGGCCCACCGCCACCTGCGCGACCTCCTCCAGGACAACGCCGCCTTCCTGATGCTCGGCGGCGACCACTCGCTCACCCTGGCCGCCCTGCGTGCCGTGGCCGAGCAGCACGGCCCCGTCGCCGTGGTCCACCTTGACGCGCACTCCGACACCAACCCCGCCTTCTACGGGGGCGAGTTCCACCACGGGACTCCCTTCAGGCACGGCATCGACGAGGGCGTCATCGATCCCGCCCGCACGGTGCAGATCGGCATCAGGGGCCACAACCCCCGGCCCGACTCGCTGGACTACGCCCGGGGCAAGGGGGTGCGGGTCGTCACGACGGACGAGTTCGTGGAGACCGGTGTCGCCGGGACCCATGCCCTCATCCAGGAGCTCATCGGCGACCGCCCGGTCTACGTGTCCGTCGACGTCGACGTCGCCGATCCGGCCTTCGCCCCGGGCACCGGCACCCCGGCGCCCGGCGGCCTCTCCTCCCGCGAGGTCCTGGCCCTGCTGCGCTGTGTGGGCGAGCTGCGTCCGGTCGGCTTCGACGTCATGGAGGTCTCGCCCCTCTACGACCACGCCGGGATCACCTCCGTCCTGGCGACCGAGATAGGCGCGGAGCTGCTCTACCAGTACGCCCGCGCTCACATCAAAGGAAGGAACGACGCGTGACCGTCATCGACTGCTCCCCTCTCCGCGACGAACTCCTGGAACTCGCCTCGCGCCTGCCCACGGTGCCGCGTGCGGACCTGCAGGCCTTCCTCGATGCCGCGAAGGAGGCGTCCGGCGACCTCCCCGCCTCGCTCGCCGAGGCACTCGACGCCTTCAACGTCTCCGGTGACGAGGACGGCTATCTCCTGCTGCGCGGGCTGCCCGTGGAGGACGAGGACCGGCTGCCGCGGACCCCCGAGTCCACCCCCGCCCCGGCGGACCGCCCCCTGCTGAACATGGAGGCGATGCTCGGCATCGTGGGCCGCCGGCTCGGCCTGCACACCGGTTACCAGGAGCTGCGCAGCGGCACCGTCTACCACGACGTGTACCCCTCACCGGGCGCGCACCACCTGTCGTCGGAGACGTCCGAGACCCTGCTGGAGTTCCACACGGAGATGGCGTACCACCAGCTCCAGCCCAACTACGTGATGCTGGGCTGCTCCCGGGCCGACCACGAGCGCAGAGCGGCGACCCTGGTCGGTTCGGTCCGCAAGGCGCTGCCGCTGGTCCCGGAGGGGTTCCGGACCCACCTGTTCGACCGCAAGGTGCCCTGCTGCGTCGACGTGGCCTTCCGGGGCGGCGTCGAGGACCCGGGCGCGATAGCCGAGGTGAAGCCGCTCTACGGCGATCCTTCCGACCCGCTGCTCGGCTACGACCGGGAGCTGCTGGCCCCCGAGGACCCGCGGGACGTCGAGGCCGTGGAGTCGCTGTCCAAGGCGCTGGACGAGGTCACCGAGGCCGTGCACCTGATCCCGGGTGACGTCCTGATCGTCGACAACTTCCGTACGACGCACGCCCGTACGCCGTTCACGCCGCGCTGGGACGGGGCGGACCGGTGGCTGCACCGGGTCTACATCCGCACCGACCGCTTCGGACAGCTCTCCGGCGGGGAGCACGCGGGCGACGTGGTCTCCTTCACTCCGCGCGGCTGACCGGCCCCCGACGGCCCGGCGGGCCGGTGGCGCTCCCCGACGGTGCGGGGTGCCACCGGCCCGCCTCGTGCTGCCCGCTCTCGGCTCACTCTCCCGCCGCTCTCCGCGGGAGCCCGGTGCCCTCGGGCAGCGGTTAGCGTGTCGGAGAGGCGGCCGGAGGCGGTCCGGCCGCGGCAGAGGTATCCGCAGTGGACAAGGAGACAACGCCAAGTGTCGGACCCCACCCTGCAGCAGATGGCACGTCATGACCGTGGAGGCCGGCGAGGCCGGAGCACAGGGCCTGTACTGGGTGTGGCGGTGGCCGTCGTCCTGGCGGCCGGTGCCGGGTGGTGGGGGTACCGGGCGTGGTCCGAGGACACGCCGGAGAAGGACCCCGAGGTGGTGGCGGCGACGGCGCGGCTCCAGTCGTTCCTCGACGCCTGGGCCGCGGGCGAGGCCACGGAGGCAGGGGCGCTGTCCGACTCGCCGAAGACCGCGGAGTCGCTGCTGACCTCGGTGATGACCAATCTGAAGCCGACCGCGACCGAGCTGTCGGCTGGCGACGGTGAGAAGAACGACAAGGGCGAGGTGACCGTCCCCTACACAGCGCGGTTCACCGTGCCCGCCGTCGGTGTCTTCGGCTACGAGTCCGAGGCGACCCTGGTCCGGAAGGCCGAGCAGTGGATCGTGGAGTTCAGCTCCCCGATGGTCCATCCTCGGCTGGAGCCCGGCAAGACACTCGCGCTGAAGGCGGTGGCGAAACGTGCCTCCGTGCTCGACACGAACGGCGACGACCTTCAGGCCGCCTCGCTGCGCGGCTCGGTCGACGAGCAGGGCAAGGGCACCTTCGGCCTCGAGGCCCGCTACGACAAGCAGTTGCGGGGCGGCGGGGGTGCGGCCACCAGTGAGGTGGTGATCGCCGACCGGCAGTCCGGCGAGGCGGAGGCCTCTCTCACCAGGAGCGGTGCGAAGTCGGGCGAACCGGTGAGGACCACCATCGATCCGAAGGTCCAGGGTGCCGCCGCCGCGGCGATGGAGGGGCTGAAGGTGAACGCGGCCCTGATCGCCCTCGAGCCCTCGACGGGGAACATCCTGGCCGTCTCCAGCCGTCCGGCCGGCGGGCTCAACCGGGCGATGGCCGGCCAGTACCCACCCGGGTCGACGTTCAAGGTGGTCACGGCGGCGGCCATGCTGAAGGCGGGCGTGAAGCCGTCGGACGTGGTGGCGTGTCCCAAGTTCGCGCACGTCGACGGGCAGCGGTTCGAGAACCAGAACCAGTTCACGCTGCCGGCGGGGTCCACGTTCAAGGACTCCTTCGCGAAGTCCTGCAACACCATGTTCGTGGAGAACCGGGCCAAGGCGGGCGGCTCGGCCCTGCACGACACGGCGGAGGCCTTCGGGATCGGCGGGGTGTGGGACGTCGGGGACACGACGTACGACGGGTCGGTCCCGGTGAGCACGTCCGACAACGACCTCGCGGCGTCCACCATCGGTCAGGCCCGCGTGCAGGCGTCGCCCCTGGTGATGGCGTCGATCGCGGCGACGGTGAAGGAGGGCACCTTCAGACAGCCGGTTCTGGTGCCCGACGCGGTCAAGAAGAAGCACGAGGCGACCGCACGGCTCGACCCGTCGGTGACGGGCGCGCTGCGCGACATGATGCGGGCGACGGTGACGTACGGAGCGGGCAGCGCCCTCACCGGCCTTCCCGGGGAGCCGCACGCCAAGACCGGTACGGCCGAGTTCGGGCAGGAGAAGCCCCCGCGCACCCATGCCTGGATGATCGGCTACCAGGGTGCCGACGACCTGGCGTGGTGCGTGATGCTGGAGGACGGCGGTTCCGGCGGCGCCGACGCGGGGCCCGTGGCGGCCAGGTTCCTGGAGAACCTCACGTGACCCCCTCCCCGTCCTCGCCCTTCCGTACCTGACAGCCGGCCCGCGCCTCTCCCCTTCCGGCGCGGGCCGGTGATCCTTCCCGGTCGCAGCCTCCCCGGATCGGCCATAAGCTGCCCAGGCCGACACGGTGTGACCAGGGCTTCCGCCCTCGCAGGCAGCCGAGCCGTGTACCCCGAGGCCACAGGACCGAACGGGAGAAACCGCACCGATGATCCGCCCGCAGGCGGGCAGGAGAGCGGGAGCACCGCACGCCGCGCACACGCGCGACGGCGGACACGGCACATCCCCGAGGGAAGGAGCAGGCCCGATGCCGGACGAAGGACGCGGAGACGACGTCTACCAGCCCGATGGGTCGGACACCGACAACCCGCCCACGGACGACCTCGACCCCGAGAACGTCATCGACGAACCCGATCTCGACGACACACTCGACACCGGCTACTCCCCGCCCGAGAAGCCACTCGGCGTCACCAAGTACGGCACCACGGGCGAAGAACAGCGGGAAGGCGAATCCCTCGACCGCCGCCTGGCCCAGGAAGTGCCCGAGGACGACCCGCTCCTGACCGACGAACCCCACGAGGGCCCGGAGGACAACGGCCCCGAGGAGGACGACGCCGGCACCGAGCGCGCCGGACGCCTCACCACCACCGACGAGGAACCCGGCACCGACCGCAACAACAGGACCCTGGGACGCGACGTCGGCATCGACGGAGGCGCGGCCACAGCCGAGGAGGCCGCACTCCACATCCAGGAGGACGACGAGGTCTGACTCCTGCGGGAACACATGTGCACGGCGATCAGGGGAACGGCACGGAGACGGACCACGACCCGGTGGGCCGTTCGGAGGAAAGGTGACAGCCGATGACCGGCGACGAACTCAAGCAGCGGAAGGTGCTGGCCGTGGTGACCAACTACGGCGTGGAGCAGGACGAGCTCCTGGTGCCGCTCGAACACCTGCGCGGCGCAGGAGCCCGGGTCGACGTGGCGGCGGTCTCGATGGACGACATCCTGACGCTGGTCGGTGACAAGGACCCGGGCAAAACCGTGCGTCCCGACCTCACACTGGACGATGCCGACCCGACGGACTACGACCTGCTGCTCATCCCGGGTGGCACCCTGAACGCCGACACGCTCCGGCTGCAGAGCGCCACCAACGGGATCGTCCGATCCTTCACGGACTCCGGCCGCCCCGTCGCCGCCATCTGCCACGGCCCCTGGGCACTGGTCGAGGCGGGCGTCGTCCCGGACAAGCGGCTGACCTCCTACCCCTCGCTGCGGACCGACATCCGCAACGCCGGGGGCGAGTGGACCGACGAACCGGTGGTGACGGACGGCTCCGGCGGCTGGACGCTGATCACCTCACGCAACCCGGGCGACCTGGAGCCGTTCGTACGGGAGATCGGAACGGCGCTCGCGGCACGTCCGTGACGTGGGCCCGGATCACTGCCGGCGACTCGGTGAACAACCCTGTGCCGCCTCAGCGTTGGCGCGGCAGCTCCTGCGACACCTCGATGAATGACGAAGGGCCGGTATCGGATGTCTCCGATACCGGCCCTTCTTCCACGACTCAGACGAGTCGGGACGACAGGATTTGAACCTGCGACCCCTTGACCCCCAGTCAAGTGCGCTACCAAGCTGCGCCACGTCCCGATGCGTTTCCTCCCGGTGTTCCGGGCGGCCTCGCAGGACAAACATTACCTCACTCGGAGGCCCGGATCGACGCGCATACCTGCTGGGCACGGGTGGCCAGCCCTTCCGCGCCGCAGGCGGTGGCCAGTTTCTGGGCACGGGCCACCTCCCGGGGGGAGCGTATGGCGACGCCGTACTCGAAGCGCGCGAGTGCGTGCTCGTAGGCGGAGGAGGAGGTCTCGAGGTGGCGTACCGACTCGGACAGCAGGTGGACGGCCTCCTCCTCGGGCGCGAACAGTGCCAGGCAGCGCAGGGCCTCGCCGATCGCCGTGTCCGTGCCGAAGCGTTCCGCGTGGACGCGTGCCCGGGTGGCCAGCTGCGCGCCCCTGACCGGGTCGGTGTCGGCCAGGGCACGGGCGAGATCCCCGGCCCAGGGCGCCCAGACACCGTTGAAACGGCCTCGGGGCTCCAGCGCCGCTCCAGCCGATTCCAGCTCGGCGACCGCCTCCTGCGTCCGGCCCTCGGCCAGCAGCAGACGGCCCCGTACGCACGGGGCGTCCGGCAGGACCATCGCGCTCGGGTAGGGCGGGCCGAAGTCGTACCGGTCGGCGACCAGCCGCGCATCCGCGGTCCGGCCCCGGGCCAGCAGAGTGTCGACGAGGAGACAGGTGGCGTCCCAGTGGACGGGCAGCCCGCTGCCGGCCCTGTCCGCGAGGCGGAGGCCCTCGCGGAGGAAGCCCTCGGCCTCGGCGAGACGGCCGCGCCTGCGGTGCACGAGCCCCAGGAGGGTGTGCGCGAACGCGAGGTGCGCTCCACTCCAGCCGGAGATCTCGAAGGCGCGCACGGCCTCACCGAAGAGTGTCTCGGCCCGGTCGAGCTGGTCGGTGAACGCGTAGGTGATGCCCACCATCGCGGGGAGTTCGAAGCCCCATTCGGAGTCGGTCCAGCCCAGTCCGCGGGCGGGCCGCCCGTCCACGAGCGCGCGTTCGCAGAAGTCGACGACCTGCTGGGCGTTCTCACCCCGCAGCATGGCGTCGAAGGCACGCAGGGTGAGCAGGGCGCGCTCGGCGTTGTCGCGACCCTTGAGGTGGTCGGCGTTGCGGGCGAGACGGGCCGACCGCGCCGGGCCGTCGTCCTCGGTGGCCTGCATGCCCTCCCAGAGGAAGTGTGCGGCCTGGAGCCGCATCAGGCCGGGGCCGGGTGCCGTCCGGGACGCCTCGGCGGCCAGCGAGAGCGCCGCGTCCTTGAGCTGGTTGTTGTGGGACAGGGCGGACGCGAGCCGGAAGGTGGCGTCGATCCGGAGTGCCCCGTCGAGCCCCGGGGTGTCGAGCGCGGCACGCAGGTGCTGCACCGTGGTGGCGGGTGAGGAGAGCAGGGTGGCGCAGCCCAGTTCGTACAGCAGCGCCGCCCGGTCGCGCGGGCGCGGCGGCTCGTCCAAGGCGCGTTCGAGGCAGCGTCTGGCGGCTTCCGGGGCGCCGACCGCCAGGTGCTGCCGTGCGGCGTCGCGGAGCTGCGCGACCAGTTCCTGGTCGTCGTCCGGGTGGACCTCGAGCAGATGCCGGGAGGCCGCGGCGGCCCCGAGGCCGGCCTGGGTGATCGCCCAGGCGGCCCGTCCGTGCATGGCGGTGCGGGTCGCCGGCGGGATCGAGCGGTAGACGGCGCTGGCGATGAGCGGGTGGACGAATTCCAGCGGGTCGAAGCCGCTGACGATGCGGGCGTCCCGCAGCCGCGCCGTGCAGTCGGCGGCCTCGGCCGAACTCATCCCGGCCAGTGTCGCCGCCAGTTCCTGGGAGATCTCGGTGCCGAGGACGGCCGCCGCCCAGGCGAAGCGGTTGGCGTTGGTGCCGAGGCGTTCGAGTCGGGCGACGAGCCCGCTTCCGCGGGCCGAGGCACCGAGTTCGCGCAGGAGGCCGGCGGATTCCTCGACCGGCGGCAGTTCGCGGTCCTGCGCCTTGGCTACGAGTTCCACCGCCTCGTACGGGTTGCCTCCGGTGACGGCCCAGACCTCGCGGCAGAACGGGTCGTCCGCGTGGTCGCCCAGGCCGGCCCGCACCAGTTCGGCCGTGGCCTCGGGGGTGAGCGCCCGGAGCGCCACCCGGATCAGCGCGGGGTGGCCCGCGCTGCCCGCGCTCTCCGCGCCGCGGGCGATGGCCCAGTCGGCGTCGCGGTCGGCGAACTCCTGGGGGCGGTGCGCCTGGACGACCAGCACGGGGAGTTCGGAGAGCCTGGCGGTGAAGCCGGCGAGCCAGGCGAGGGACTCGCCGTCGGCCCAGTGGGCGTCGTCCACTATGAGGAGCAGCGGCCGGTGACTGAGGCGGGAGGCGAGCCGGGACACGAGGTAGTCGAGGCCGTCCCGGACACCCTGGGGGTCGGGCTGCGGCCCGCTGGGATCGGCGAGGCCGAGAGCGGGTGCGGCGATCTCGAACCAGTCGCCGAAGAGGGCGCGCGTCTCGTCGGCGGGGAACCGGTCGAGCGCGGGCTGGAGCAGTTGGCGTACGACGTGGAAGGGCACCGAGGTGACCGTCTCGCCGCCCCGTGCGGACCATATGGTGCAGCGGTCGGCGGCCATGGCCTGGATCTCTCCGAGCAGCGCGGTCTTGCCGATGCCGGCCTCACCGCTGAAGACAAGCAGCCCGCCGGACGCCTGTCCCCCGCACAGCGCATCCAACGCCTTTGCGGCGGCGGCGAGTTCGGGGTCGCGCTCGTACAACGGCCGGGACGGCTTCATGCCTCCCCTTCCCAGGGTGGTTGCGGAGAGGACCGAGCCTATCCGCGCGCGGGTGCTCAAGAACAGGGTTCCGGTGGTTCTCCGCAGGTACGGGGCACAATCGGGGGGTGGACGAATCTCGCAGGGACCGCGACGAGGAAGGCAGGGCGCGCAACGCGCGCCCCCGGGACGGGCTCGGGCGCCCCCTGCCGTACGGGAGCCCGGGGGTGGAGCGGCAGCCCGAGGGGGTGGTCCGCTCCCCCGCCGAGACCGTGCGGGAGGCACAGCGGCTGCTGGACGCGGGGATGCCGTTCCACGCGCACGAGGTGTTCGAGGACGCCTGGAAGTCGGGTCCGGACGCGGAGCGCGAGCTGTGGCGGGGACTGGCGCAGATGGCGGTCGGCCTGACCCATGCCGCACGGGGCAACGCGGCGGGCGGGGCACGCCTGTTGAGGCGGGGCGCGGTCGCCGTGGAGGGGTTTCGCACCTCGGATCCTCACGGGATCGCGGTGGACGGACTGATGGCCTGGGCGCGGGATCTCGCGGACCGGGTGGCTCCCTCCGGTGACGGGGAAGGGGCCCCTCCCGGTGTCGACGCCGCCGAGGAGGCGCCCCGGTTGCGACGGGAGGACCGGGCCGGGGAGTGAGCGGCTGAGTGCGATAGGTTTTGCTCCTTCTTGACGGCCCGTTGATCGCGTCCGTCACGTTCATGTTCCATTCCTCGCCATCTGCTCAGGAGACGGACGCCCCGATGACCGACATCATCAACGGCCTCGGCCGTGCCACCGCATACGGGGCCCTCGGCGTCGTACTGCTCGTTCTCGGCATATTTCTGATCGACGCGCTGACACCGGGCAAGCTCGGGCGCCAGATATGGGAGGAGCGCAACCGCAACGCGGCGCTCCTCCTGAGTTCGGCGCTGCTCGGCATCGGCGGCATCGTGTTCACGTCGATCTGGACGACGTACGAGGACTTCGGCAAGGGGCTCGCCTCGACGGCCGCGTTCGGGCTGCTGGGTCTGATCATGATGGCCCTGGCCTTCCTCGTCGTGGACCTCGTGACGCCCGGAAGGCTGGGGGCCACGCTGGTGGAGCGGGAGCCCCACCCGGCGGTGTGGGTGACGGCGTCCTGCAACCTGGCGGTGTCCGCGATCGTCTCGGCGTCGATCGCCTGATCCCCGTGCGATCAGGTGGTCCGTCGAACACGGCGGGGCGCAGCCGTTACGATCCGGCCTCATGAGCACTTCGGACCAGGATCAGGACCAGCGGCAGGAACAAGAGCGGGAGCAGGAGCAGGACCACGATCCGGGTGGGGACCCCGGGGAGATACCCGGGGCCGCCGCGCAGGAACGGAGACTCACTCCACGTCAGGCGCGGCGGCTGCGGATCGTCCTGTCCTCCGTGGGCATGGCGGCGATGGCCGTCGTCCTGGGCCTGCGGATAGCGAGCCGTTCCTCGGTCCTGGTCGTCGGAGTGTACGGGCTGGCACTCATCCTCTGCGGTGTGGTGATCGAGCTCAGCAGGAACGGCCGTACCCGGCTCGGCAGCTGGCTGCTGGGAGTCGGGCTGGTGGCCGCCGTCGGCGCGGACTGGCTGCTCATCCCCTGAGCCGGTCCCGTCACAGGGCGGTGATCCGTACGTCCGTGCCGTCCGGGTCGACGTGGTCGACCCAGTCGGCCCTCAGAGTGAACGGTCTGCCGGGGACCGCGGTGGACAGCAGGCGCTGCCGGTGGAGTTCCCGCCCGTCCTGCGAGACGACGAGCAGCGGGCGGGGCAGCCGTCGCCAGGTGCGCAGCACGAACCGGTCCCCCGGCGGGCGCGCTCCGTCCGGCCCCGTCATGTTCGGGGCGATCCACCGCAGGGGTGCGTCGACGACCAGCCTTCGTCCGCCTCCGGCCGGGCCCTCGGTGCCGGCCAGGCGGTGCAGTACGGGCACCGCCACGGCCCGGCCCTCCTGGGCCGCGTAACCCGCGCGTTCGACGGCGTGCAGCAGGTTCCCGACGGCGAAGACGCCCGGGCGCGAGGTCCGGTGGGCGGCGTCGTACGCGGGTCCCCGGGTCCCGGGGTCGAGGAGGATCTCTCCACGCCTGGCCAGTTCGTGGTCGGGTACGAAGTCACCGGTCAGGACCACGGTGTCGCAGCGCAGGGTGGTCGTACGGCCGTCCTCGTGGCGCAGTGCCACCCCGGACAGACGCGCCCTGCCGGTGAGTCCGGTGACGGTGGCACCGGTGAGCAACGGGACGCGCGGGCTCCGCAGCCGGAGGGCGGGGGCCGTCCGGTCGGTGACCATGGCGACGACATGGACGCCGGCGGCGCGCAGGGTGGCGACCGCCGCGTGGCCGACGGGCTCGTCGCCGACGACGACCGCCGTGGTGCCGATCCGCTGGCCGTACAGATGGACGGCCTGCTGGAGCTCGCCGGTGGTGTACACACCGGGCGGCCGGGCGCCGGGGATCAGCCGGGCGCTGCG
The DNA here is from genome assembly GCF_030719215.1 of Streptomyces sp. Alt3. Classification (NCBI taxonomy): domain Bacteria; kingdom Bacillati; phylum Actinomycetota; class Actinomycetes; order Kitasatosporales; family Streptomycetaceae; genus Streptomyces; species Streptomyces glycanivorans. The sequence continues at coordinate 658,691 of NZ_CP120983.1, forward strand.
CGGCCGTTCGCGGGCTCCGGTCGCGAGGATCACGGCCCGGGCGGTGATCCGTTCGAGTCCGGCGGGTCCGGTGGTCTCGACGGTGCGGGGCCCCGCCCAGCCGGTGACGGTGACTCCGGTGCGCAGGGCGGCGCCCGCCGCCACGGCTGCGGCTACGCCCCTGCGCGCGAAGTCGGGCCCCGTCGTGCCTCTGCGGGCGTACGCGGACCCGGCCGCCGACGCCCACGCGTACGCGGACCGGTCCAGGCGGCCGCCGAATCCGCCGTGGTGGCAGTGGCGGGGGATCCCGCCCGCCTCCTGCTCGCGTTCCAGGATCTCCACCCGGCCCGCGGTCGCGGCGGCGAGTTCGGCTCCGGCGGCGAGACCGGCGGGGCCCGCGCCGACGATCAGGACGTCCACCTCGCGTGCTTCGCCGGTCACGGTCGTTCCTCCTCGAACAGGGCGCGGACGGCGGCGCCGCAGTAGAAGCCCTGGCAGCGGCCGCCACGGGCGCGGGTGCGGCGCCGCAGACCGTCCGGGGAGTGCGGCGGGATCGTCGAGGCCAGCGCGTCCCGGATCTCGCCGAGGGTGACCTGTTCGCAGTGGCAGACGAGGGTGCCGTACGCCGGGTCCCCCGCGATGAGGGCGGCGTCACGGTAGGGGCGGGGGAAGGCCTCGCCGAGGTTGGGCATCGTCAGGGGCGGGAGATCGTGCGGTTCGCCGGGGTCCAGACCGACGGCCGTCAGCAGCGCGATGACATGGCGTCCGATCGCCATGGACGCGGTGAGGCCGGTGGAGCGGATGCCGCCGACGGCGACGTAGCGCAGGCCGGGGTACTCCTGGATGCGGTAGTCCTCCTGCCCGGTGGCGGCGCGCAGACCCGCGTAGACGGCGGTGACCTCCTCGTCGAGGAGTCCGGGCACGATCCGGCGGCCCTTCTCCCGCAGGAGGCGGATGCCGTCGGCCGTGGAGCCGGTGGCGGTCTTGTCGTCGAGCTCCTCGGCGGTGGGGCCGAGGAGGACGTTGCCGAACACGGTCGGCGCGACCAGCACGCCCTTGCCGGCGGGGCCGGGGACGGGCAGCAGGATGTGGCCGACGAGCGGGCGGGCCAGCTTGTCGAAGACGACGAGCTGTCCCCGGCGTGGGGTCACGGTGAACACGTCGTGGCCGAGGAGGCGGTCGATCTCGTCGGCGTGGAGCCCGGCGGCGTTGACGAGGTATCGGGCGCGCAGCGGGCCGCGCGAGGTGGTGAGCGTATGACCGTCGGCGTCGGCGGTGACGTCCCGCACCCGGCAGTTCAGGTGCAGGTGGACGCCGGCGCGGACCGCCTGGGTGGCGAAGGCGAGCGGGGTGGTCCAGGGGCAGATGATGCTCTCGTCGGGAACGTCGAGTGCGCCCAGGGCTCCTGGCCCCAGGTGTGGTTCGCGGGCGCGCAGTTCGTCGGCGCCGATGATGCGGGACGCGTGGTACCCGTTGCGCTCCGCCTTGTCCCGCAGCCCGGGCAGTGCGGCGAGCTGGTCCTCGTCCCAGGCCACGAGGAGCGCTCCGACGCGTTCGACCGGGATACCGGTCTCGGCGGCGTAGGCGGCGAGGAGGTCCCTTCCCTCCCGTACGAGGCGGGCCTCCAGCGATCCGGGTGCGGCGTCGAATCCGGTGTGCAGGATCGCGGTGTTGGCCTTGGACGTCGCGTTGCCGATGTCGTCGGACGCGTCGATCAGGGCGGTGCGCAGCCGGTGGCGTGCCAGTTCGCGGGCGACGGCCGCTCCCACGACGCCCGCGCCGACGACGGCGACGTCGTACGTGCCCTCCGCGTCGTCGAGCGGGGGCAGGGGGCCGGCTGTGGTGAGGGTGACGGTCACGCGCGCTCCAGCAGGCTGTCCACGGCGGACCGGAAGCCCGCGAGGCGCTCCGACGCCTCCTCGGGGCCGATCCGTGGTTCGTACACGCCCGAGGGCTGCCACGGGGGTGTGGCGCGGCTCGGGGGGAGGTCCGGGTCGAGCCCGAGCCTGGCCACCACGCCGGCGCCCAGCGCGGTCGCGTCGGGCAGCGCCGAGACCTCGACCGGCCGTTGCAGCAGGTCCGCCTGGGTCTGCATGAGCAGGGAGGAGCGGGTGAGTCCGCCGTCGACCCGCAGCGTGGTCAGCGGGGCGCCCAGGTCGGACGCGACGGCGTCGGCCAGGGCGACCACCTGTGCGGCGATGCCTTCGCAGAGTGCCCTGACCAGATGGCCCGCGGTGGTGTCGAGCCCGAGGCCGGTCACGGAACCGCGCAGGTCGCTGCGCCACCAGGGGGCCGCGAGGCCGGCGAGCGCGGGGACGAAGGTGACCCCGCCGGTGTCGGGGACCGAGGCTCCCACCGGGTCGAGGTCGGCGGCGCCGGAGATCACCCCGAGGTCGGTGAGCCAGCGCACGGCGGAAGCGGCCGTGTACACCTGGCCGTCGAGGCAGTAGGCGGTCCGCCCGCCGAGACGCCAGGCGACGCAGCTGACCAGGCCGGTGGAGCCGGTGCTCGGGCGGCTGCCGGTCTGCGCGAGGAGGAACGCCCCTGTGCCGTAGGTGCATTTGGCCTGGCCCGGTTCGAGCGCGTTCTGCGCCAGCAGTGCGGCCTGCTGGTCCACGAGGAGGCCGGTCAGGGGGATCTCCCCGCCGAACGCGGTGGTGGTGCCGACCTGTCCGGCGCAGTCGACGACGGCGGGCAGCCGCTCGTCCGACAGGCCGAAGATCTCCAGGGCGGCGGAGGACCAGCCGACGTCGTGGAGGCCGAGCAGTTGGGTGCGTCCCGCGGTGGCGGCGTCGGTGACGAAGGCCCCGGTCAGCTGGTGGACCAGCCAGGAGTCGCTGGTGGTCACGACCCCTTCCCGGGTCAGCTCGCGGCGGATCCACGCCATCTTGGGTGCGGCGAAGTACGGGTCGAGGGGCAGTCCGGTGAGCCTCTTCAGCTCGTCCCCGTGTGCCGCGAGGTCGCCGCAGATCCCTTCCGCTCGCCGGTCCTGCCAGACCACGGCGTCGGTGAGCGGCCTTCCGGTCGCGGGGTCCCAGGCGAGCACCGTCTCGCCCTGGTTGGCCAGGCCGACGGCCGCCACGGGTTCACCGGCGTCCGCCACCGCCTGCCGGCCGGCGTCGAGCACCGACCCGATCAGCTGGGCGGGGTCGACCTCCACCAGGCCGCCGGGGCCGTAGCGGGGGCGCACCGGCGCGGAACCGGAACCGATCACACCCCGCTCGGGACAGATCACCAGCGCCTTGGTCCCGGATGTCCCCTGGTCGATGGCGAGTACCGGGTCTGTCAATCGACGCTCCAGCCGTGCGGACCGCCCTGACCCGGGCGGAATCGTGATCATCTGCTCCCTGTGCCCACAGTCGTGCAGACCACGCCCTGCGTCAACCCCGGCCGGAACATCCTGTCCAGCCTGGCGCAGAGCCGTCAACGTCCGGCTTCCGGTGGCTACTTGAGTAAGATCCGCGGAGTCACCGGAAGCGGGGCGCCGGGCGCTCTACACTCTCCGCCGAGTGGACAACCGGACGATGACCACCGGTAGTTCATGACCGAACAGCACAACCCCCCACGTTTCTTGAGGATTCATGACGAGAAGAACCTGCGCCGTGCCGCCGTGCCCGGCTCGCCGCCCCGCCCCCACCGTGCGTCCAGGGGTGGGGCGCGTACATGGCTACCGGTGATTTCCGGCCGGTCTATCACCCCGCGGGACAGGATCACGCGTTGCGCGTGGCGTTACAGGACCTGCGCACCGGCCGCTGGCTCGCCATGCGGAATCTGCTGGAGAGCACACCGGACTGGGCGCTGTGGACCCAGCGCACCCAGGTGCTCGCGGCTGTGGCGGCGGGCTCCGACACGGTGAAGGCCTGGCTGGCCGAGGAACCGAGGAGCGTGGCCGCGACCGTGATGCACGCCCGGGTGCGGGTGGAACGGGCCGTCCGTGCGCACCGGGAGAAGCACCCGAGCGCCCAGCAGTTGTGGCAGGAGGCGTGGGAGGGCTGCCGTTCCGCCGCGCACGCCTCACCCGCGGACCCCGTGCCCTGGGTCTGTCTCCTCGCGCTGTCCCAGCTCGACGAGGGACAGCGGCTGGAGGAGCACAGGCTGCTGCCGCCCGGTCCGATGCTGTTCCCCGGCCCGTGGGGGCTGCTCGCCGAGGCGGACAAGCGCGACCCGTTCAATCGCGAGGCCTACCACCGGATGCTGCAGTTCGTCTACGCCAGACGGGCGAGCGGCACACTCTCCGAGGCGGTCAACTTCGTGCAGTGGGCGGCCTCCTCCGCGCCGGAGGGGTCCGCGCTCCATGTGCTGCCGCTGTACGTCCGGGTGGAGCGCTACCGCCGTGAGCACGGCCACGAGCGGGCACTGGACCTGCACTGGGTCACCGAGGACGGGGAGCGGGACGCGCGGCGCGCCCTGGACATCTGGTTCGCGGCCGCGGACCCGCCCGCCCGGTCCCTGCTCGATCTCAACCACCTGGCGCACGCGCTGTGGGGTTCGCTCCGGTTCACCGAAGCCGCACCGGTGTTCCGGGCGATGGGTCCGTACTACACGTCGGTTCCCTGGGCCCACCGCACCCGTACCCCGCAGGACCCTGCGGGTGCCGAGGAGGTGTTCCTCCGGGCCCGGAGCCGCTGTCTGGCGGCCGAGCACGAGCCCGGAAGACAACCGCACGGCTGACCTGCCGGCGGCCCGTCCCACCTGATTTCCCGTCCCCACATCCCCCCACCTGGAGGTCGTCTCCATGTCCATATCCGCCTCGACCCCGTCGAGCACGGAGCCCGCGCCGCAGAAGGACGAGGAGCAGCGGCTCCGCGAGCTGGGTTATCAACCGGTACTCGCCCGTCGTATGGGCGGCTTCGGTAACTTCGCGATCAGCTTCTCCGTCATCTCGATCCTCTCCGGCTGCATGACCCTTTACGGCTTCGGCATGTCGACCGGCGGCCCCTCCGTGATGCTCTGGGGCTGGGCCGGTGTCGGCCTGTTCGTGCTCTGTGTGGGCATGGCCCTGGCCGAGGTCACCAGCGCGTACCCGACGTCGGGGGCGCTCTACTACATGGCCGACCGGCTCGGTGGCCGCAAGTGGGGCTGGTACACCGGGTGGCTGAACCTGCTCGGTCTGCTGGGCGCGATCGCCGGCATCGACTACGGGGCCGCGCTGTTCACCGGCGCGCTGCTCAATCTGCAGTGGGGGTTCGATCCGACCCCCGGCTCCACGATGGTGATCTTCCTCTGCATCCTGCTGCTGCACGCCGTGCTGAACCTCTTCGGGGTGCGTCTGGTCAGTGTGCTCAACTCGATCAGCGTGTGGTGGCACCTGGCCGGTGTGGCCGTGATCGTGACCGTGCTGGCGGTCGTTCCCTCGAACCACCAGTCGCCGTCGTTCGTCTTCACGGAGTTCGTCAACGACACCGGATGGGAGAACCCCCTCTACGTGGCCGCGATCGGTCTGCTGCTGGCGCAGTACACCTTCTGCGGTTACGACGCCTCGGCCCACCTGTCGGAGGAGACGTCCAACGCCTCGGTGACGGCGGCCAAGGGCATCGTGCGTGCCATCTGGGTGTCGTGGATCGCCGGTTTCTTCCTGCTGGCCGGGCTGACCTTCGCCATCCAGGACTACGCGGGCACGCAGAACAGCGCCACGGGGGTCCCGCCCGCCCAGATCCTCATCGACGCGCTCGGTACGTCGGGTGCCACCGCGATGCTGCTGATCGTCATCGCGGCCCAGTTGTTCTGCGGCAACGCCGAGGTGGCGGCCGCGAGCCGGATGGTCTTCGCGTTCAGCCGTGACAACGCGCTGCCGGGCTCCGCGCTGTGGCGGAAGGTGAGCGCGCGCACCCAGACCCCGGTGCCCGCGGTGTGGCTCTCGGTCGGTGTCGCCGCGCTGCTGGCGGTCCCGTCGCTGTACTCCGCGACCGCCTACGGGGCGGTCACGGCGATCAACGTCATCGGCATCACCCCTGCGTACGCCATCCCGATCTATCTGAAGCTGCGCGCGGGGGACCGTTTCGAGCGCGGCCCCTGGCACCTGGGCCGCTGGTCGAAGCCGATCGGCTGGATCGCCGTGGTGTGGGTCGCTCTCGTGACCGTGCTGTTCCTGCTGCCGCAGTCCTCGCCGGTGACCATCGACTCCATGAACTACGCCTCGATCGCCCTGGTCGCGGTGCTGATCCTGGCGACGGTGTGGTGGTTCGTCGCGCGCCGTTCGTACAGCACTCCGGCCGCGTACGGGAACGCCCGTGAGCAGGCGGAGATCGCCGAGGGCATCGTCTGAGCGTGTACTCCCCGGGCGGCCTTCAGCCCAGCAGCAGCAGTTGGAGGCCGCCCAGGACCGTGGCTCCGATCACGATCCGGTCGAAGATCTTCTGGTTGATCCGGCCGACGCAGGCACGGCCCAGGTAGGCACCCGGGACGACGAACAGCACGAGGGCGGCGTCGAGCAGCAGTGACCGCGCGTCGATGAGGCCGAGCCCCACGCTGAACGGCACCTTCGAGGTGTTGACGATCAGGAAGAACCACGCCGACGTCCCCAGGAAGCCCAGCTTCCGGAAGCCCGCCGACAGCAGGTAGAGCGACATGACGGGGCCGCCGGCGTTGGCCACCATCGTGGTGAACCCCCCGAGCACTCCGTACGAGCGCGCCTTCAGCCGCTCCCCGCGGGACGGCGCGCCGGAACTCTCCTCGTCCGGGGGCGGCTGGGGCCGTTCCCGCCTGCGCCAGAGGGTGACGCCCGCCATGAAGAGCAGGATCGCGCCGATCGAGGTGCGTACGGCGGCGTCGTCGGCCCACATCATGAAGAAGGTCCCCGCCGCCACGCCCACCGCGACGGCGGGGAAGAGGCGCAGCAGCGTCGGCCAGTGGGCGTGACGGCGGTAGACCAGCACGGCGAGGATGTCGCCCGCGATCAGGATCGGGAGCAGCACCCCGGTGGATTCGCGGGCCGGCAGTACGGCCGCGAAGACCGCGAGGCTGATGGTGTTGGCACCGCTGACCGCCGTCTTCGAGAAGCCGACGAGGGTGGATGCCGCCGCGAGTGCGGCCAGTTGCCAGAGTGTGATGGTGTCCATGCCGGATCAGATGGTAGACACATCTTCTCTTCCGCGGATCATCATTCCATCCTGTAGACCTTCCGGCGCGCCGGTCCCTCGCTATGCTGCGAACGCTCACGGAAACGTTCAAACGAACATCGCACAGCGGTAGGCAAGGGGGCCAGCATGCGGGAGCCGGTTGAGCTGAGGCGCAAACGCATCCTCGCGGTGGTGCACGCGCGCGGAGCGGTCAAGGTGAGCGCGCTCGCCACCGAGCTGGACGTCTCGGCGGTCACGCTCCGGCGGGACGTGGAGGAGCTGGCGAGGGCGGGGATGCTGCGGCGCGGACACGGGGTGGTCCGGCCGGTGGGCGACGAGGCCGGCCCGGCGGCACCGGTACCCGCCGCGCGGAGCGGCGAACCGGCCGGGGAGGCGGCCCCTGTCGCCCTGGTCGTCCCGGAGCGGCATTCGTATCTCTACGAGACCCTGCACGGCGCCAGGACCGCCCTGGAGGAGGCCGGTGCGCGGATCGCCCTGCACATCGCCCCGCAGGCGGCGGGGGCCGAACGGCCCCAGGTGGAACGGGCCCTGGCCGCCGGTGTGCGGGGCCTGCTGATCGCGCCCCGGTGGCGCAGCGCCGCGGGCGAGGAGGCTGACTACGACTGGCTCGCCGAGGTGGGGGTGCCGACGGTCCTGATGGAACGGCGGCCCCGGCCGGGCAGCGCGCTGCACGCCGTGGACACGGTGTGCAGCGATCACTGGTACGGGATCCACCTGGCCGTGGACCATCTGGTCTCGCTCGGCCACCGGCGGCTCGTCCTGGCCGCCAGGAACGACAGCCCGACCGCGCGTTCCATACGGGCCGCGTTCGCCGACATCGCCACCGCCCGGCCGGAGGTGGAGGACTGGTCGGTGGTGCTCAGCTCCCCGAACGCCGGTCCCGGTGAGCCCGGTTCCCGGGAGGAGGTCCCGGACCTCGCGGCGCTGCTGCGGGAACGCGGCGTGACGGGGGCGGTCCTGCACGGCGACGAGGACGCCCTGATGCTGGTCCAGCGGCTGGCCGAGAGCGGGATCCGGGTGCCGCGGGACTGCTCGGTGGTGGCGTACGACGACGTCGTCGCGGCCCTGGGCAGCACCGCCCTCACCGCTGTGGCCCCGCCGAGGGCTGAGATCGGACGGGCCGCGGCCGAGCTCCTCCTGCACCGGCTCGCCCACCCCGCCGGCACCACAGGACCCGTGCGCAGGACGGAGCTGCTCCCCCGGCTCGAAGTGCGCGGATCGACTCGGGAGTTGCCCGCTCCGGCAAACTGATCGTTTGAACACTTCAAGCTTCTTTTGATCGATCTATTGACCGCTATCGATCAGCCGATCAGTATTCCCCGTGTCTCGAATCAGGAGCCGCGGGAGGCGCACATGCCTGGTCGACAGAGCCGTCGATCCGTGCTCGCCACGATCGCCGCACTGCCTCTGACGGGCGCGCTCAGCGCCTGCGGAGGTGGTGGCGGAGACACACGATCGGGCGGCACGAGCAGTACCGGCAGGACCGTAAGCAGCGGGAACAGCAGGAAGACACGCATCACCTTCTGGTCCGCCCTGCGGGGCAGCCAGGAGGTCGTGGACGCGTTCAACCGCGGGCACGACACCATCCAGGTCGATTTCCAGCAGGTCCCCTCGGGTGGCCAGGGCGGTTACGCCAAGCTCAGCAACGCCGCCCGGGCCGGCAACGCCCCGGACATCGCGACCATCGAGTACCCCCAGGTACCCGGCTTCGCCATCGACGGGGTCTGCCGCGACCTCACCGGCCTGATGAGCGACGGTCTGCGGGCCGCGCTGCTGCCCCAGGCCCTGGGGCTGACCACCTTCGAGAAGCGGGTGTTCAGCATCCCCCTCGACATAGAGCCGATGGTGATGCACTACCGCACCGACCTCTTCGAGCGGTACGGACTGACCGTCCCGCGCACCTGGGAGGAGTTCGAGGACGCCGCGCGGACGGTGCGCCGCAAGGGGCACGAGCGCCGGATGGCGCTGTTCCCCACGGACGGAGACACACATTTCGCCGCGTGGTCGTGGCAGGCGGGCGCGCGCTGGTTCGACACCTCGGGAGGTGCCTGGAACCTCTCGCTCGCCGACGCCCCGACCCGTCGCGTGGCCGCGTACTGGCAGCGCCTGACGGACCAGGACCTGGTCTTCATGAACGCCACGGAGAGCCGGCAGAGCGACGCCCAGATCGCCGACGGAGCGGTGCTCTCCCGGCTCAGCGGCGCCTGGGACGCGGGCGCCCAGATGAAGGCCCGCCCCGGCCAGAAGAATCAGTGGGCGATCGCGCCGCTCCCGCAGTGGGACCCGGCCGACCCCGGTGTGGGCACCCACGGCGGCTCGACGTTCGCGGTCACCAAGGACAGCACGGCGCCGGAGGCCGCCATGGAGTTCATCGAGTGGCAGGTCTCGCACCCGGACGCCCTGCGCGCCCGGCTCTCCAGCGGGGCCAGCAGCCAGTACCCGGCCGCCCCCGGGCTGGTGGACGTGGGCCGTGAGGCCTTCGACCGCTCCTACTACGGCGGCCAGGACATCTACACCCTCTTCGAGCAGGAGGCCCTCAAGATCCGCGCGGGCTGGACCTGGGGTCCGCGGATGACCGCGACCGGCAAGCTCATGAAGGACGGTTTCGCACGGGCGAGCGGAGGCCAGGGCGACATCCTCGGGGCGGTCAGGGCCGCCGAGGAGGGCACCGTGCCGGACCTCAAAGCACTCGGCCTGTCCACCACCAGGCGCTCGGCCTGACCCCGCGACCACCGTCCAGCTGAGAGGCAGGTGACTTCCCTTGACCAGCGCCACCCCGGTCTCCGCCCCCGCGGAAACCGCCGCACGACCAGTACCGCGGCGCCCGGCCGGCTCCGCACCGGCGCCCGCCGGACGCGGATCCACCCGTCGGCGTGAACTGGGCGCCTGCGGCGTCCTGATGACGCCGTTCTTCGTCCTCATGGCGACCGTCTTCCTGATTCCGGTCGCCACCGCCGTCTATCTGAGCTTCTTCAGCGACGACCAGCCCGGGCTGGGCTTCGGCCCGGAACGCACGGTCTTCGCCGGGCTGCGCAACTACACGGCGGTCGTGACCGACCCGACCTTCCTCGGGGGTCTGGGCATCGTCGCCCTGTACTGCCTGATCTACATCCCGCTGATGGTGGCGGGCGCCCTCGCGCTCGCCCTGCTGCTGGACTCCGGCGTGGTACGGCTGCGCGGAACGGCCCAGCTTGCGCTGTTCCTGCCGCACGCGGTGCCCGGCATCATCGCGGCGCTGATCTGGCTGTACCTGTACACCCCCGGGATCAGTCCGGTCATCGAGGTGCTCGGCAAGGCCGACATCACCATCGACTTCCTGGGCGTGCACACCGTGCTGCCCTCCATCGTGAACATCGCGCTGTGGAGCAACCTCGGCTACAACATGATCGTGTTCTACGCGGCCCTGCAGGCCGTTCCCCGCGAGGTGATCGAGGCCTCGGTCGTCGACGGCGCCGGCCCGGTCCGCACCGCGCTCCAGGTCAAGGCCCCCCCTGGTCCGCTCCTCGATCGTGATGGTGGCGATGTTCACGCTGATCTTCGCGCTCCAGCTCTTCACGGAACCGATGCTGCTCAGCCAGTCGACCCCGATGATCAACTCGCGCTTCTCGCCCAGCATGTACATCTACGACGCCGCCTTCACCCGTAACAACTACGGCCTCGCGGCAGCGGCGTCGGTCGTCCTGCTCCTCTGCACGGTCGCCCTCTCCTACGGCGTCACCCGCTGGACCAATCGCGCCAACGCCGCCGAGGAGGGCGCCCGATGAGCGCGTCGACCACATCCCGGACCGCATCGCCGCTGCGGCCCCGCCTTCTGGGCCGTTCCGTCGTCAACCTCGTGGTCGGCGTCTCGGTGCTGTACACCCTGCTGCCGGTGCTGTGGCTGGTGCTGGCCTCCACCAAGAACCGGGACGCCCTGTTCAGCAGCAACGTCCTGTCGCTGACCGACTTCTCCTTCGTCCGGAACCTGACGGACCTGTTCGCCATGGACGGCGGGCTGTACGGACGCTGGTACGGCAACAGCCTCCTGTACGCGGTGCTCGGCGCGGCGCTCGGCGCGCTGATCAGCATCGCGTGCGGCTACGCCTTCGACAAGTACCGCTTCGCCCACAAGGAGAAGCTGTTCGGTCTGGTGCTGGCCGCGGTCATGGTGCCGCAGACGGTGCTCGCCCTGCCGCTCTACCTGATGGCCTCGGCGGCCGGTCTCGTGAACACCTTCTGGGCCGTCTTCATCCCCGTCCTGTTCAATCCGTTCGGGGTGTATCTCGGCCGGATCTTCAGCCAGGGATACGTGCCCGACGAGGTGCTCGAGGCGGCGCGGATGGACGGCGCGGGCGAACTGGCCGCCTATTTCCGGGTGGCGCTCCGCATGCTGGGTCCCGGGCTCGTCACCGTCTTCCTCTTCCAGCTCACGGCCATCTGGAACAACTTCTTCCTGCCCATGGTGATGCTGTCCGACCAGGACCTCTATCCGGTCAGCCTCGGCCTGTACTCCTGGAACAGCTCCGCGTCCGTATCGCCGGAGTACTACCCCGCCGTCATCATGGGCTCGCTGCTCGCGGTGCTGCCCCTGATCCTCGCCTTCGCCCTGCTCCAGCGCTTCTGGCGGTCCGGGCTGACGGCAGGTGCCGTCAAGTAGCCGTTCCGCCCCACCCGGACCACCGCACAGGAGAACCATGCCCAGCACACCCCCCGCACACCGCCGGCCGCGAGCCGCGCTCGCCATGGGAGCGGACGCCGCTGCCGCGGTGCTCTCCCCCGACTCCCTGGCGGCGCTGGCCGGGGTGTGCGCGCTCGCACCCCTTCCCGCGATCGACGACTTCACGACGGAGTCGGCCCGCGCCGTACTGGCGGACACCGAGATCCTGATCACCGGCTGGGGCTGTCCGCCGATCCACGCGGGTGTGCTGGCCGCCGCACCCGGGCTGCGGGCCGTCGTGCACACGGCCGGCACCGTACGGGGCCATGTCACCGACGCCTGCTGGGACCGGGGCATCGAGGTGTCGTCGGCCGCGGCGGCCAACGCCCTGCCGGTCGCGGAGTACACCCTGGCGATGATCCTGCTGTCGGGCAAGCGGGTCCTGGAACGGGCCCGGGACTTCCGCGCCACCCGCCTGCGCGACGCCTGGCTCGCGACCCCGCCCCAGGTGGGCAACTACCGCCGCACGGTGGGCATCCTGTCCGCCTCCCTGATCGGCCGGCGGGTGATCGAGCTGCTGCGCCCCTACGACCTGCGGGTGCTGCTCCACGACCCGTACGTCACGGACGAGGAGGCCGCCGCGCTCGGCGCCCGCCCCGTGGGCCTCGCCGAACTCTTCGCGGAGAGCGACGTGGTCAGTGTCCACACACCGCTGCTGCCCGCGACCACGGGGCTCGTCAGCCGCGCGCTCCTCACGACGATGCGGCCCGACGCCGTCCTGGTCAACACCTCACGGGGCGCCGTCGTCGACCAGGACGCCCTCACCGACGTACTGCGCGCGGACCGCATCCGCGCGGTGATCGACGTCACCGACCCGGACCCGCTGCCGGAGGGCCATCCGCTGTGGGACTGCGACAACGCGCTCATCACTCCTCATCTCGCGGGTTCCCAGGGCAACGAACTGCGGCGGCTGGCCGACCTCGCGGTCGGCGAGGTCGCCCGCTGGGCCGCGGGCGACGGCTTCGCCCATCCCGTACGACGCGAAAGGCTGGCATTCCTCGCATGAGCCCCATCCCCTTCCCGCTCCCCTCCGAAGACCGCACGACGAGCCCGTACACCGGTTGGACCCGGGCGCACTGGGAGGCGACCGCGGACGGTCTGCTGGACGCCGCCTGGAAGTGGGCGACCCCCGGCCGGGCCCTCCTCGACCTGCCGGGGCGCCCCTCGCGTTCCGGGGTGAGGTCCGACGGGCTGGAGGGCTACGCCCGTACGTTCCTCACCGCCGCCTTCCGGGTCGCCGGGGCGGAGGGCAAGGACCCTCACAACTGGCTGGAGCGGTACGCCGACGGGCTCACCGCCGGGACCCGAACCGCCGGGCGGGACGACGCCGAGTCGTGGCCGCTGATCCTCGACCACACAGTGTTCGGCCAGCCGATGGTGGAGTCCGCCTCGGTGGCCATCGGCCTGCGGCTGACCCGCCCCTGGCTGTGGGACCGGCTGGACGGCGCCACGCAGGACCGGGCGGAGGAATGGCTGCGCGGCGCCCTGCGGCACACGCCCGCCCCCAACAACTGGTACCTGTTCCCCTTCTCCGTCGCCGGGTTCCTGGAGTCGGTCGGCCGAGGTGACGCGGAGACGGGCCGTGCCAGGCAGCGGGCGCTCGACCTGCTGGAGGTCTGGTACCGCGGCGAGGGCTGGTACGCCGACGGTGACGGACGTGCCTTCGACCACTACAACGGCTGGGCGCTGCACCTGTATCCCGTGCTGGACGCCTACCTGTCGGGCGACGAGGAGCTGTCGGCGCTCTACGGCGCGCGGCTGAGCGAACATCTGGAGAGCTTCTCCCTGATGTTCGGTGCGGACGGCGCCCCGATGCACTTCGGGCGCTCCCTCTCCTACCGCTTCGCTGCGGGAGCCGCGGTCGGGATGGGCGCGGTGTCCGGGCACACCCCGCTGACTCCGGGAGTCTCGCGCCGGCTGGTGAGCGGCTCGCTGCGGTACTTCCTGGAGCGCGGTTCGGCGGGGGCCGACGGTCTGCTCAGCCTGGGCTGGCACGGCCCGCACGACGCGACGCTCCAGGTGTACTCGGGTCCGTCGTCGCCGTACTGGGCGTCGAAGGCCTTCGTCGCCCTGCTGGCACCGGCGGAGCACCCGCTGTGGACGGCGCAGGAGGAGCCCGCCCCGAGCGAGGGCCCGGACCGGGTGCTGTCGCTGCCGTCACCGGGCCTGCTGGTGCAGTCGACCCGGGCGGACGGCGTGGTCCGGCTGCACAACCACGGAAGCGACCATGTCCGGCCGCACGAGGGCGAGACCGCGGATGTGGCGGACCCGCTCTACGCCCGCCTCGCGTATTCGACGGCCACCGGTCCCACGGCGGCCGCGAACACAGCGGACAACCATCTCTCGGTCCGGTTGGGGGGCTCCCGCAGCACCCGGGTCCGGATCCACCCGCTGGGTGCGGGACACGGTGACGGCTGGGGCTGGGCGGCGTCCTGGCACACCCCGGTCTTCCCGGAGGGACCGCCGACCTGGCCGGGCCTGCGGGTGGAGAGCGTGACGGTCGTCCGGGGGCGGTACGAACTGCGGGTGCACCGGGTCCTGGGCGCACCCGCCGGGTCCCGCGCCGAGGAGACGGGCTGGGCGACCGGTCAGCAGGACGCGGTCTCCTCCGCGTTGCACGGACTGCACGGCTGGGCGGAGCTGGAGGACGTACGGGCCCCGCAGGGCACCGCGTTCACGCGGTGGGCGGTGATGCCCAGGCTCGGTGCGGACGTGGAGGGGACGGAACTCCTGGTGGCGCTCGCGTCGCTGACGGCGGAGGAGGAGCCCGCGCCGCTCTCCACGGCGGTGAGCGGGGTGAACGTGGACGGTGACACGGTCGAGGTCGCCTGGGCGGACGACGGTTCGATGACCCGTGTCGGCTTCGCCCCCCTGGAGGTCACCCACCGGCTCCGCTGAGCCGACGGTCCGACGGTGGCCGGCGGCAGCCCTTCCGGGCTGCCGCCGGCCGCTCTCGTCCGCCGGGCGGAGCCCGGTGCCCGTAGGAGAACCAGGGGCGGGTCTCAGACGTCGGTGCGGATCACCACGGCGAGGGTGCGGGGGCCGTGGACCCCCTCCACCCGTTCCAGTTCGATGTCGGACGTGGCCGACGGTCCGCTGATCAGGGTCGTCGGCCTTCCCGGCACCAGCCGGGCCACCGCCTCCGGGACGCCTGCCACGACCGAGGACAGGTCGACGACGCAGACGTGGAGGTCGGGGACGAGCGACAGGGCACGCCGGCCCTGGTCGGGTGATCCGTCCAGGAAGATCGTGCCGGTCTCGGCGCAGCTGACCGCGGACGCCGTCACCACGCCGTCCAGCGCGTCGAGGCTCGGTGCGGGGATGTCCGCCGAGTCCCGGCGGACCTCGCCGTCGTAGGCGACGAGCCATTGTTCGTCCAGCCCGTCCGGGACACCGATCCGGCGGGCGCCGCGCTCGCGCAGGATGCCTGCGACCACCTCGGCCGTGCGGTCGGCGGTGCAGGGGTGGACCGTCGCCTTGTAGTCGACGAGCCGGTCGGTCAGCAGTGCGAGGCGTTCGCCGTCCGGGAGCGTGCGGCCCGTGCGGTAGGTACGCGGGATCACCGTGTCGGGGGTGGGTGCGAGGGCCAGGGCGTCCCTGATCCGGCCGAGCACCGTCTCGCGTGCGGTGGGGGTGGTCACCGGTCCTCCTCGGGGATGTCGGCGGTACGTCCCGCGCCCTCATCGGCGGCGGCCCGCATGGTCGCGGCGCCCTCCGCCGAGGACAGCCAGGCGCGGAAGGACTGCTTGGGCGGTGCCGCGGTGTCACGGCTGTCGCTCCAGCCGCTGAACGGGGCCGGCAGTCGCGAGATGGTGCCGTCGCGCCCGCCGGCGGCCCTCCCGAGGGAGGCGGCCTTCTGCGCCGCGGTGAAGAGCTTCGGCCTGCTCATCACACCGGCCGCCGCCTTCATGGCCAGCTTCTCCGCCGTGGTGCCCGACTGTTCGGTGTGCTGGTGGCGCAGTTCCACGAGCATCGAGGGGATGTCGATCTTCACGGGGCAGGCGTCGAAGCAGGCGCCGCAGAGACTGGAGGCGTACGGCAGGGAGCTGTTGGGGTCGTTCTTCGCCGCGTCCATCCCGGCGAGCTGCGGAGTGAGGACCGCGCCGATCGGGCCGGGGTACGTTGATCCGTAGGCGTGGCCGCCGGCCCGTTCGTACACGGGGCAGACGTTGAGGCAGGCCGAGCAGCGGATGCAGTTGAGCGCCTCACGGCCGATCGCGTCGGCGAGCGCGGCGGTGCGGCCGTTGTCGAGGAGGACCAGGTGGAAGTCCTGCGGGCCGTCGCCCGGTGTCACACCCGTCCACATGGAGGTGTACGGGTTCATCCGCTCGCCGGTCGAGGACCGGGGCAGCAGTTGGAGAAAGACCTCCAGGTCCTGATGGCGCGGCAGGACCTTCTCGATGCCCATCACCGTGATGAGGGTGTCGGGCAGTGTGAGGCACATCCGGCCGTTGCCCTCCGACTCGACGACGGTGAGGGTGCCGGTCTCGGCGATGCCGAAGTTGGCACCGGACACGGCCACCTTGGTCGTCATGAACTTCTCGCGCAGATAGGCGCGGGCCGCCGCGGCGAGGTGTGCGGGCACGTTGTCGAGGTCGGGGTCGACGCCGGGGATCTCGTCGAGGAAGATCTGCCGGATCTCGTCGCGGTTGCGGTGGATCGCGGGGACCAGGATGTGCGAGGGCTTGTCGTCGGCGAGCTGCACGATGAGCTCGGCCAGGTCGGTCTCGTACGGGGTGATGCCCGCTGCTTCGAGGTGCTCGTTGAGGCCGATCTCCTGGGTGGCCATCGACTTCACCTTGATGACGTCGCTGCTGCCCGTCGCCCGGATCAGCCGGGTGACGATCTCGTTGGCCTCGACGCCGTCGCGTGCCCAGTGGACCGTGCCGCCGCGCTCGGTGACCTTCCGTTCCAGCTGTTCCAGTAGTTCGGGAAGCCGGTTCATGGTGTCGGTCTTGATCGCCGACCCGGCGTCGCGCAGTTGCTCCCAGTCCGGGAGTTCCCCGGTGACGTTCAGGCGCTTGGTCCGGATGGTGCGGGTGGCCCTGCCGAGGTTGCGGCGCAGTTGCTCGTTACGGAGTTCGTCGTGGGCCGCCTCGGGGAACTTCCGGTCTCCGCGCAGATTACCCGTCCCGTACGGCGAGCGGGGCGGGGCGGCGGGCATGCCGAGGAACGTGCTCATCGGGCGGCCTCCATCAGGGCGTACGGCGCGGTGCGGGTGGAGCCGAGGATCTGGGCCAGGTGCAGGGTGCGCGTTCCGGACCTGATGCGGGAGAGCCCGCCGCCGATGTGCATCAGGCAGGAGGAGTCACCGGCGGAGCACACGTCGGCCTTCGTCGCGGAGATGTTGCGCATCTTGTCCTGGAGCATGGCGGTGGAGGTCTCGGAGTTCTTGACGGCGAAGGTTCCGCCGAAGCCGCAGCAGGAGTCGGCCTCGGGAAGCTCCACCAGGTCGATCTCCTCGACGGCGCGCAGCAGCTTCAGGGGCTTGTCGCCGACCCGGAGCATGCGCAGGGAGTGGCATGTGGGGTGGTAGGTGACGCGGTGCGGGAAGTACGCGCCGACGTGGGTGACACCGAGGACGTCGACGAGGAGCTCGGAGAGCTCGTACGTCTTGGCCTTGACGTTGGCGACCCCGGCGCGCAGCGCGGCGTCCCCGTAGCGTTCGGCAACGATCTCGTGCTGGTGGCGGACCGATCCGGCGCACGATCCTGACGGCATGACGACGGCGTCGATCGAGGAGTCCCCGAACTGCTCGGCGAAGTTGCGTACCAGCGGGACGGGCTCGCGCTGGTAACCGGTGTTGACGTGCATCTGGCCGCAGCAGGTCTGGCCCGGCGGGAAGACCACGTCGTGACCCAGGCGGGCGAGCAGCACCGCGGTGGATTTCACCGCCTCCGGGAAGAGCGTGTCTCCCAGACAGGTGGCGAAGAGTCCGATACGCATGGGGCCTCCTCGGGATTTATGGTCCGACCATACTAGCCTCGGTCCGAATGGGGAAGCATGCGCGCACGCCCGGCGGGGGAGACGGGAACGGGAGCGGGGACGGTGCCTGTGCACCGTCCCCGCTCCCGTTCCGCAGCATGCGTCGCGCCCCCTACGGGACGTCGTTGTCGTCGACCAGCGTTCCGTGCAGACCCCGGATGTGCTCCTCGACCAGGTCGGCGGCCTCGGCGCCGCGCCCCTCGCGCACCAGCCTAAGCAGCTGCGCGTGCTGGGCGTTGAGCGCGCCCGCCGTCGCGGGCCAGTCGCCGGCCGCTTCCAGCGCCCGCAGGATGAGCGGGCGGACGGATTCGCGCACCGCCGAAGTGAGGGTGGAGGTGAGCGCGTTGCCCGAACTCCCGGCGATCAGCACGTGGAAGCGGGTGTCGAGATCGTTGAACTCGGCCACGCCGACATCCGGCTCGCCCATCCGCCTCACGAGTTCACCCGCGGAGTCGAGGTCCTCGGCGCGTGCGTGCCGGGCTGCGGCCTCCCAGCTGGAACGCTCCAGGACGACGCGCGCCTCCAGCACGTCGTGCAGGCTGTAGCTGCCGAGCGCGAAATGCAGGCGCAGCAGCCGGCCGAGCGCGTCGTCCGGGTTGCGCACGATGCGCGCACCGGAGTCGGGGCCCCGGCCGGGCTGGGCGACCAGGACACCGATGGTCTCCAGCACCCTGAGCGCCTCGCGCAGCGCGGAGCGGCTGACGCCGAGCACCGGTGCCAGCTCCCGCTCGGCCGGCAGGCGGTCGCCCGCCTTGAGCTCTCCGGCGAAGACGCGCTCCTCGATGCTCTTCAGGACGAGCTCATGGGTGCGGGACTGCCGCACGGGCTGCCACTCGACGGGCATCCGCTACTCCCTGTTCCGGGCGATACGCATGCTCCGACTATGTCACACAGCACGTGTGGTCGGACCAAAGCCCGGGGGGCCGACCGGGGCGGTGTCCGCCGCTCCGGCGGCCCCCGGGGTGGCTCGTCGAGGCTGTGCCGGGTGGTTCAACGAGGCCGCGGTACACCGCCCCGCCGCCTGCCGCGCTGCGGGTCGAGGAGCTGTCCCGCCATGCCGGCGACCACCAGGCCGGCGGCGATGAGAAGTCCGTGGCCGATGAAGATGCCGGTCAGCAGGCCGACGACCCCGACGGCCAGCCACAGCCACGTGGTCGGGCCGGGGCGGAAACCGCGCGAAGCGTTCCGCTCCGGGACGCCGTGTTCGGTCTGCTCGCGGCGGAGCCGGTCCTCGAAACCGTGCAGCCGCTCGTCGTAGTGGGCCATGGTGACTCCCTCCCGGTCGGATGGATCGGTCGGACCGGAATCCTTTGGATCCGACTCCATCGTCGGTGCCGTGAGGGGGCACAGAACATCGGGGCTGACACCCATCTTCGAGAGGGGCCACCATGCAGACGCCGCCACGGACCGGGGCCGCGGCGGCGCGCGACGGCCCCGACCGGCGATAGTGGAGGCACCCGAACACCCGTGAACCGTCCGAAGGAGGCCGTGCGGTCTTGTCCCTGTTCTGGCGCATCTTCCTGCTCAACGCCGCGGTGCTGGTCGCCGCCGGGGCCCTGCTGCTGCTCGGTCCGATCACCGTGTCCGCCCCGGTGGTGCTGACGGAGGCCCTGATCCTGGCCGGCGGCATGACCCTGATGCTCGGCGCGAACGCACTGCTCCTGCGGCTGGGTCTCGCGCCGCTGCAACGGGTCACCCGGGCGATGGCGACCATCGACCTGCTGAGTCCGCGGCCGCGCCCGGAAGTCGCCGGAGAGGGAGAGGTCGCGGCGCTGATCGAGACGTTCAACAGCATGCTCGACCGGCTGGAGGCGGAGCGTGCGACCAGCAGCGCCCGTGCCCTGGGGGCCCAGGAGGCCGAACGCCGCCGGGTCGCGCAGGAGTTGCACGACGAGGTGGGCCAGACCCTGACCGCCGTGCTGCTGGAGCTGAAACGGGTCACCGGTCACGCCCCGGAACCCCTGCGCGAGGAACTGGCGCAGGTCCAGGAGATCACGAGGGGGAGCCTCGACGAGATCCGCCGGATCGCACGGCGCCTGCGCCCCGGAGTGCTGGAGGAGCTCGGGCTGGTCAGCGCTCTCACCGCGCTGACCACGGAGACGCCGACACCCAGGGAACTGACGATCAGGCGGCAGATGGAGAAGGACCTGCCACCACTCGGCGAGGAGGCGGAACTCGTCGTCTACCGCATCGCCCAGGAGGCGTTCACCAACACGGTCCGCCACGCCCGGGCGACCCTGCTCGAACTCTCCCTGCGCCGCCGCCCGGGCGGGGTGGAGCTGCGCATCCGCGACGACGGCCGTGGCCTCGGGGACGCCCCCGAGGGTGCGGGTCTTCGCGGCATGCGCGAACGCGCCCTGCTCATCGGTGCCACACTCACTCTCTCCGCCGGCGCGACGGGCGGCACGGACGTACGCCTCGACGTCCCCGTACGGAACGGAAACGCCTGAGCTCATGGCCCACTCCCCCGACGGGTCCCCGAAGACCCGCATCCTGCTCGCCGACGATCACGCCCTGGTCCGCAGAGGCGTGCGGCTGATCCTCGACGGCGAACCGGACCTCCAGGTCGTCGCCGAGGCGGGCGACGGCGCCGAGGCCATCGAGATGGCCCGGTCCGAGCGGCCGGACCTGGCCGTGCTGGACATCGCGATGCCCCGCCTGACGGGACTTCAGGCGGCACGTGAACTCTCCCGGGTCATGCCGGAGCTGCGCATCCTGATGCTCACCATGTACGACAACGAGCAGTACTTCTTCGAGGCGCTGAAGGCCGGAGCCTCGGGCTTCGTGCTGAAGTCGGTCGCCGACCGGGATCTCGTCGAGGCCTGCCGCGCCGCGATGCGGGACGAGCCGTTCCTCTACCCGGGCGCGGTCACCGCCCTCATCCGGAACTATCTGGACCGGGTCAGGGACGGCGGCGACGTACCGGACCGGGCGATCACCGAGCGCGAGGAGGAGATCCTCAAGCTGGTCGCCGAGGGCCACTCGTCGAAGGAGATCGCGGGCATGCTCGTGATCAGCGTCAAGACGGTGGAGCGCCACCGGGCCAATCTGCTGCAGAAGCTGGGCCTGCGTGACCGGCTCGAACTCACCCGGTACGCGATCAGGGCGGGGCTGATCGAGCCTTAGACACCGGGGGCGGTCGGCATCTCGCCATAGGGGCAAGGGAGTTGCGGCCCACCGCGTGGAGCGTGCGGTCACGGGGGCCAAGGACGGGCGGCTGTGCGTTTCATACGATTCTCACTCAGTACGATTACGGTGCTCCTGTGACCCAGATGACCCCACCCGGCTGGCATCCAGACCCCGGGCACTCAGGAATCGGCCCCGCCCAGGAACGCTGGTGGAACGGTACCCACTGGACCGACCAGCTCCGGATACCCCCCGCGGCGGTCCGGCGCCGTCGCGTACGCATCGGCGCGGGCATCGCCGCCGGCATCGTCGTACTCGCCGCCGTAGGGGGCGGCGCGTATCTGCTGGGCGACAGTTCGGGCAACGGCGGCGACGGTCCGGCCGCGGCCCCCGCCCCCTCGCAGAGCCCTCGCCTGCCGGGTGGCCCGAACGGCGAAGGCGGACAGGACGGCGGCAACGGCGGACAGGACGGCGGCGGGGGCCAGAACCCCGACCAGCAGATGCCGCAGACGGAGGACGGGTACGCAACGGACGCGGCGAGCGGGATCAGCATCCCCGTACCCGACGGCTGGACGGGCCAGTCCGGGGTGATCGGCGCCGGTGTGACGACCGGCGAACACGCCTGCCCCGGCGACGAGTCCGAGAAGTGCGTGCGGGGCGGGGTGTTCTCCGCGCCGGCTCAGGCCCTGAAGGTCGAGGCTTCGACGGCGAAGGCCGCGGCGGAGGCCGACATCAAGGCCAACGCCGAGGAGTCCTACGGCGAGAAGATCTACGGTGGCATCACCTCGCACGAGGAGCTCGAGTCCCGGGAGGTCACGGTCGCCGGGCAGAAGGGCTACCAGGTGCGCTGGAAGGTGGTGACGAAGAAGGGCGACGACGGCTACGTCGAGTCGCTCGTGTTCCCCTCCCCCGGCGCGGCGAGCATGCTCGTGGTCGTGCGCTCGGGCTTCGACATCAACTCCGAGGCGCCGAAGCTCTCGGTCCTGGACGAGATCGCCAAGGGCATCAAGAAGGCGGACGTCGCCGGCGCCGGTACCGGCGAGACCGCCTGAGGGACCGGACACACACCTCGGAGGCCGTACCGGACCCTTCCGGTACGGCCTCTGCCCGTGGCGCCCGGGCCGGTCTCACCCCGCGCCGGTGCCCGCACGTGCGGCGCCGCCGAGGATCACCATGCCCAGCGGCCGTGTACCGGCGGGCACCCGTGTCACATCCGCCGTCGCCACATCGACCACGCTGAGGCCGTCCCAGTGGCCGTCACGGGTGAAACCGCCCGAGACGTAGGCGGTCCGGCCGTCGGCGGTCACCACTACGTCCTCGTGCGGGCCGTCCAGAGGGATCACACGTTCCTCCCCCTCGGGCGCCCGGACGGTCAGCGAGGGGCCGTCGTCGACGGAGGGGTCGATGGGACCGGTACCGACCACGAACAGCGTCCCGTCGTCGGCGACCGCGACGCCGTGCTGGTGGGTGTCGGCGGTCATGCGCTCGATGCGGACCCGCTCGGTGTCCGGGTCGACCATGGCGAGGCGTTCTCCCTCGAAGGGCAGGAGGAGGGCCCCGTCCGAGGGGCGCACGGCGGCGTAGTGCGGCTTGAGCCAGGAACCGAGGCCCCCTTCGGTCCCGTACGGGGCCACCTCGATGCGGCGGGTCCTCCAGGTCGCCACGTCGACGACCGTGACGTCGAAGGAGTCGTGGCCGGTGGCGTAGATCTGCCGCCCGTCACCTGAGACATCGACGTCGAAGGGCCGACGGCCGACCGGGACCGTCTCGACCACCTCGCGCCGCCCGGTGTCGATCGCTTCCAGAGCGCCGGGAGCGCCGGGGACGTTCACGCCGACATAGACGGTGCGTCCGTCCGGGGAGAGCGCGATCCCCATGCCGCCGCCCCGGTACTCGCCCGTGGTGACGGGCCCCGTGTCGGTCGCGTAGGGGATCAGTGCGGTCCTCTTCCGGGTCAGGGTGTCCACCGCGGCCACCCCTTCTGCCGTCGCCACCCATGCCGTGCCGTCACCGCCGAGCACGATGCCGTACGGGGCCGTGCCGACCACGACCGACTCCCGGCCGGACGTCCCCCGCCCGGCCGGCTCGACGAAGGTGACCGTGTCGGCTCCGAAGTCCGTGACCAGGAGCGTTCCCCCGGGGATACGGGCCGCGCGGTCGTCCTTCCGCACCGAGCCGGACGGCGCGGCGGGGGCGGCCGAGGACGGGGACGTACTCGGGTCCGGGACGCAGCCGGCGAGTACCGCGGTGAGTGCGAACGACGCCGCACCCACGAGCGGAGCCACGCGACTCCGCGTCACCTGCCATGGACCGGTACGGGCCCCGCTGTTCCCGGACGGCCGGGCGGGAGGACGAGCTTCATCGGCCCGGGCGCTCATCGGTGATCCTTCCTGTGGTCCTGCATGCCGCATCGTGAGATCCGGTACGGCGCTCCGTTCTCTCCCCCAGCATCCGTCACGGGCCCCGCACGGCCCGTCGGCCGACCGGACGGGCCCGGGGGGCTGACCGGCGGACGTACGGGTCAGCCGATCGGACGACCCACTGAGGCGTGGGGTCACGTCCGGAACGGCGGATGGGACAGGCAGTCCCCGGACATGGCCGTGTGTTCCTGAACGGAACGCCGCAATGCCCCGCCGTGGCCTCGTACGTGCGGCGGGAGCGCTTGCTTCGACGACCCCGTACGGCCGTTCCTCAGGGTGTGACGACGGGAAATGCGGGGTTCGGCTCGTCCAGGACGGACAGCAGCCGGGTGAGCAGGCCGGCGTCACCCTCCATCGTGATGCCGTCGGTGCCCTGACCGGCGAGCACGCGCAGGAGCTGGGCCCTGGTCATCGTCATGGTGAGGCCGGCGCCGGTGGCCCGTCGGGGGCCGGTGGTCCAGGTGAGGAGACCGTTCGCGAGACGGAGGTGCCAGTGGTCGGCTCCGATGTGCCAGTCGATCAGGAGGGCGGTGTCCCATGCCTTCGGTCCGTTGACCCGGACGGCGAGGCCGTCGATGAGCTGACCCACTGTCAGGGCCTGGTGCATGTCGGGGCCGAGGGTGGCTCCGGTGGCGGGAGTGACCCCGTGGGTGAGCTCCTGCGCGCCGGTGAGGTAGAAGTTGCGCCAGACGGCGTTCTCGACGGCATGTCCGAGGCGGACGTAGAGCGCCGCCAGGTCGCGGCGGGCCCGCTTGTCGCCGGGGTCGTCGAAGACGGCGTGATTGAGCAGGGTGACGGCGAAGCGGAGGTCTCCCTCGTCCACGTAGTGCCGGGCGCGGGCGCGGACCGCGGCCTGGCCGCCGATGGACTCGACCCAGCGGCGGGCCTCCTCGACCGGAGGGTGTTCCCACAGATGGGCGGGGTTGCCGTCGAACCAGCCCATGTAGCGCTGGTAGACCGCCTTCACGTTGTGGCTGAGGGAGCCGTAGTAGCCCCGGTTGGCCCAGATGCCTTCGAGCCGGGGCGGCAGGCGGAAGTTCTCCGCGATCTCGGTACCGGTCAGGCCCTGGTTGATCTGGCGGACGGTCTGGTCGTGGAGGTAGCCGTACAGGTCCCGCTGGTGGGTGAGGAGTTCGACGATGGCGTCGTTTCCCCAGGTGGGCCAGTGGTGGGAGGCGAACGCGACGTCGGCGGTGCCGGCGTACAGGCCGATCGACTCGGTGAGGTAACCGGCCCAGGCGTGGGCGTCCCGCACCTGGGCTCCTCGCAGGGTCACGATGTTGTGCATGGTGTGGGTGGCGTTCTCTGCCATGCAGACGGCACGCAGATCGGGGAAGAGGAAGTTCATCTCCTCCTGGCACTCGGTTCCGGGTGTCATCTGAAACCGGATCCGGACCCCGTCGAGGGTCGTCTCCTCACCTGTGCCCCTGATGGAGCGGGTGGGCGGGATGAGGCCGATGGTGCCCAGCGAGACGGTCAGGCCGAGGCCGCACCCGACCTGAGCGGTGACGCCGGCGGGCAGTCGGGAGCCATACATGTAGGACGCGCGTCGGGACATGGCCGGTCCTGCGTAGACGTTCTCGCTGACGGCGTGATCCATGAAGCCGTCGGGTGCCAGGACAGGTACGTCCCCGGCGCCGTCCGGCAGCACGCCCCGGCAGCCGCCGAAGTGGTCGACATGCGGGTGGGTGTAGATCATCGCTGTGACGGGTCGTTCGCCACGGTGGTCGCGGTAGAGGCGCAGCGCCGCGGCGGCCGTCTCGGCGGAGATGAGCGGGTCGATGACGATGACGCCGGTGTCACCCTCGACGAGGGTCATGTTGGACAGGTCCAGGCCCCTGACCTGGTAGATCCGGTCGGTGACCTGGTACAGGCCCTGCTGCGACAGGAGTCGCGCCTGCCGCCACAGGCTGGGGTCGACGGTGTCGGGGGTCCGATCCCCGGCGTCCTGGAGGAATCGGTAGGCGTCCGCGTCCCAGGCGGTCCTGCCGCCCGCGGTGGTGATCGGTCCGCCGGTGAAAGCGGCGACGAATCCCCGGCGGGCGTCGGCGAAGTCGTCCGTGTCGTCGTAGGGGAGGCCGTCCGTGCGTGTCGGTGACGGGGTGCCGGGCCGGTGGTCTCCCGAAGCGGCCCGTGCGGTCTGGGGGTTGAGCGAGACGGCTGCGGCGGCTGCGCCGGCCGTGGCGGCGACGAAGCCGCGCCTGTTCATCGGCGTCATGGGGTGAGTGACCTTTCTGGGCTGGTCCGACGTCACGGCACGGGGGTGTGAACGGGTGTCCGCCGTCGGGCGCCCGCCGTCCTCGGCCAGGACGCCCGGCGGACATCGCGCGGATCTGTCAGTGCTGGAAGGCCAATGCCCTGGCGATGCCGTTGCGCTGGATCTCCGACGTGCCGGTCAGCACCCGGAACATGCGGATCTTGCGGAAGAGGAACTCGATCTCGTTGCCCTGGGTGAGCCCTTCCTTGCCGTGGATCTGCACGGCCTCGTCGAGGATGCGGAAGGCGGACTCCGCGACGAAGAGCTTGCACATGAACGCTTCGGTATGGACCTCGCGCCCCTCGTCGAGGGCGGCGAGCGCCGCGTACGTCATGGAGCGCGCGGCGTACAGGCCGGTCGCCATGTCGGCGACCTTGTGCTGGATCGCCTGGAGCGAGAGCAGCGGCCGTCCCTGCGCCACCAGGCGGGTGCGGGCACGGTCAAGTGTCAGGTCGAGAGCCCGGCGGGTGGCGCCGAGGACGGTGGGGCAGTGCAGCAGCCGGTTGGTGGTGACCCTGCCGAGGGCGATGCGCATGCCCTCGCCCTCCTCGCCGAGCAGGTTCGCGGCGGGGACACGGCAGTCGTCCAGGACGATGTCGCTCTCGATGTGCTCTCCGGACATCGGGGTCGCGCCGTCCTCGACGCGGCAGCCGGGGCTGTCGAGGTCGACGAGGAACGCGGAGAACCGCGGCTTGTCGTCGGCCTGTTCGCCGGTTTCGGCCATGCGGGCGACGACGATCGCGAAGTCGGCGAAGGGACCGGCGGATGAGAAGACCTTGTGTCCGGTCAGCCGGTATCCGTCACCGTCACGGACCGCAACGGTGCTCATGGAGCGCACGTCGGACCCGGCATCGGTCTCGGTGAGGGAGAAGCAGCACGCGCGCTCACCGCGGATGAGAGGCAGCAGGAAGGTGTCCAACTGGTGCCGGGTGGCGTGCCGCAGGATGTCACCCGCGCGCAGTGGGCCGCCCATGTCGCCCAGGACGCTGTGTGCCAGGACGCGACCGCTGGCGCCGAGTTCCTCCTTCAGTGCGGCGAGCTGGGTGTAGGTGAGGCCCTGGCCGCCGTACTCCTCGGGCAGGTGGACGCCGTAGAAGCCGAGTTCGCGGCTGCGGCGCCAGACCGGTTCGAGATCGGAGCGGGTGAGGCGTCCGGACGGGGTGATGCCGCGCTCGCGTTCGTAGTCGGCGAGCTCGCCGTCGAGGTAGTCGCGCAGGCGAGCGACAAGTTCCGCCGTGCGCGGGTCGGCGTGGTCAGGGCGTAGGGAGAAGGTCACGGGTGCTCCTGGGGAACGGGCGGGGAGGAGTCAGTTGACGCGACGGGCGGCGTGCGCCCAGTACGGTTCGCGTACGGCCTTGCGGTCGAGCTTGCCGTTGCGGTTGTGGGGCAGTTCGGTCACGAAGTCGACGGCGCGGGGCTTCTTGAAGCGGTCCAGGCGCCCGGCACAGAAGGCGATCAGCTCGGCGGCGGTCACGCCGGTGTCCCCCGGGCCCGCGACGACGACCGCCCTGACGGCCTCGCCCCACTTCTCGTCGGGAACTCCGACGACGCACGCCTCCTGGACGGCGGGGTGCTCGTAGAGAGCGGCCTCGACCTCGGTGCAGTAGATGTTGAAACCACCCGAGATGATCATGTCCTTCTTGCGGTCGACGAGGAAGAGGTACCCGTCCTCGCGCATCCAGGCGAGGTCACCGGTGTGCACCCATCCCTCACGGAAGGTCTCCGCCGACAGCTCGGGCTCCTTCCAGTACTCGCGCACGCAGTCCGGGCCTCGCACGATGACCTCGCCGACCTCGCGCGGGCCGAGCTCACCGCCGTCCTCTCCGACGACGCGCACCTCGGTGTCGTAGGAGGCGCGTCCACACGACTGGAGCAGCTCGGGGTCCTCCCGCACGGCCCGGCCGATCTCGTCGGCGCTCAGACCCGCGACCACGCTGGTGGTCTCGCCGAGCCCGTACCCCTGAGCGACGACCGGGCCGAAGAACTCGACGGCTTCGCGCAGACGCTGGGGCGAGATGGGCGCGCCGCCGATCCGCACGCTTGTGAGCGACGACAGGTCGTGGCGCTCCGCGCCGGGGTGGGCGAGCACCATGTTCACCATGGCCGGGACCATGAAGGTGGCGGTGATGCGCTCCTTCTCCACCGTCTCCAGGAAGTTCGAGGGGCTCCATGAGGGCAGGACGTAGGTCGTGGACCCACCGAACACACCGGCCAGCAGACCCATTCCGGTGGCGTGGGTGATGGGTCCGCAGGCGAGGTAGCGGGTGCCGGGACGAGGCCGTGAGTCGTCGGACATCAGCAGCTTGCGCATGTTCGCGAGCCGGTTGCCGACCGTCTGCACCGCTGCCTTCAGTGCTCCGGTGGAGCCGGAGGTGAAGTTCAGGACACACGGTTCGTTCTCGTCCTGGTCGACGAGGAATGGGACTGTCGTGTCGCCCTCGGCGAGCAGGGTGGCGTAGGCGACCGCGGGCACCGTGTGCGCGGCATCGTCCGGTTCGTCGTCGAGCGGGACTGCCAGACGGCCGGTGCCGGCCGCGCCGATCGCGGCGAGCGCGTCCTCACGGTGCGCCGCGTCGAAGATCAGGGCGCGTACGGGTGCGTAGCGCAGGATGTGCGTGATCTCGCCCCGCCCGAGGCGCGCGTTGATCGGTGCGCGCGTCAACCCTGCCTTGTACAGGGCGAACTCGGTCTCCACCAGTTCACCGCGGTTCCACGCCACGGAGGCCACGGCGTCGCCGGGGTGCAGGCCCCTGGCCGCCAGAGCGGAGGCCAGGGCGTTCGCCGAGCGCTCCAGCCCGGCGAAGGTCCAGGTCCGGTCCCCCGAGACGAGGGCCGGGTCCTGGGGCCAGTAGCGGGCGCTGCGCGACAGATAGGTACCGAGGTTCATGTAGCACTGCTCCAGGTCGGGATGTTCGCCAGTGAACTTGCACATTGAATTCAATTACAGACAGCTTGTTCAGTAACTTGTGGAGTGTCAAGAGTCTCCTAGACTGGGCCTTCGCAGCGCGAGGGACGATCGAGGAGAGGCGGCTTCGTGGCCGAGGACAGACGGACGAGGCGGTCACGCCGCGCCCTGGGGGCCGCCCTGGTGGAGCTGGTACTGGAGCGCGGCTGCGCCGCGCTGACCGTCGAGGACATCACCGAGCGGGCGGACGTGGCCCGAGCCACCTTCTACGCCCACTTCCGCGACAAGGAGGATCTGTTCGCCCGGGTCACGGCCGACCTGCTGGCCGGGCTCGCCGAGCGCCTGGAGCCGGCCGTCACCGACAGCGTGGTCGGCTTCACCGGGAAGCCGGTCCTGGAGATGCTGCGGCACGCCCGGGAGGAGCGCGACCTGTACCGGATCGTCCTGCGGGGCGAGGGCGACGGCAAACCTCTCCGGATGTTCACGGACGCCGTCGCGCTGGCGACGGCCGAGGAGTTCCGCTCCCGCGCGGAACGCAACGCGGTGCGGCCCCGCATCGACCCCGAGCTGCTGGCGCGCGTGTGGGTGGGTGAGCAGATCGCCGTGCTGCGCTGGTGGGTCGAGCAGGAATCCCCCTCGCTCCCGGCCGAGGAGGTCGTGCGGATGCTGCTCGACCTGGCGCTACGCGGCAGGTACTGGGCAAGCGGCTTCGAGACGCTGGACTGATCGCGTCCGGCCCCGGCCGGCGGGCGCGGCCGGACGTGGGGCGGTCAGCCAACGCCCAGCCGCCGCGCGTCCCGTTCGGGCCGGATCGTGACCAGGGCGACGACGGCGCAGACCAGCATGACGGCGGCGGACAGCAGGAAGGCCTGAGCGTAGCCGTCGCTCCGCGTGCCGGCGAAGTCCAGCAGATGGCCGGTCAGGTACGGGGACACGAGCCCCGGCAGCGTCCCGGCCGCGGCGACGACGCCGAACACGGCGCCGCGCCGGAGTGGGGGGACCACGGCCGAGGCGGTCATGTAATGCAGGGGGAAGACGATGGCGTGACCGCCGAACGCCACGGCGAGCAGGACAAGATGGGCACCCCGACCGTCGACGAACGGCAGGGACGCCATGGCCAGCGCCGCGACGCCGACGGCGACACCCTGCGGTACGCCCGTCGACCAGCGGGCCGAACGGCCCCGCCGGCGGAGGGTGTCCACCAGCACCGGCACCGAGAGCAGCAGCACGAGGCTGAAGGCAGAGACCGCGCTGATGACCGTCGCCGCGCCGCCCGGCGCCATACCGAGCTCCGTGCGCAGATAAGCGGGCAGCCAGGCGTGGCTCAGCGCCAGCGCCCAGGACGCACCGAAAGCGGCGACGATCGACCCGAGCACCGTGCCGTTCAGCAGCAGACTCCGGTAGGGCAGCCGCGCGGGCGGGGCGGACGCGCACGAGGCCCCGGCCGTCTCGCTCCCGGCCCGGTGCGCGCCCTCGCCGCCCTCCGCCTCGCCGCCGTACGGGCCGTCGCGGCCGACCCACCACCAGATCAGGCTCCACACCGCACTCGTCACGGCGAGGACCACGAAGGCGGAGCGCCAGCCGAAGCCCGTGATGAGCCAGGTGACGAGAGGCGCCGCTACCAGCATGCCCAGCGCGGCACCGCTGATCTGCAGCGCGGACGGCAGGCCCCGCCGGTCCGCCGGGAACCACTTGTACAGCGCGTGCATCGACATCGAGGCCGCCGGCCCCTCCGCCGCGCCGAGCAGTACACGTCCGGCCACCAGCGCCGGCACCGACGCGACGACGAGCACCGGCACCTGAGCCACGGCCCACAGGACGGCCATCGTGAAGAGCAGGACCCGGCTGGAGATGCGGGCCGAGGCGAAGCCGACCAGCAGCCCGGAGAGACTGAACAGCAACGCGAACGAGCTGGAGATCATCCCGTACGTGCTGTTGCTGATCCCGAGCTCGTCCATGATCGGGACGGCCGCGAGCCCCAGTACGGATTTGTCCGCGTAGTTGATGAGCATGAACGCCACGATCATTCCGGCGATCAGCCACGCGTGCCGCCGGTCGAAGGCCGGTCGCGCCGGAGATCCCTTGCCGCCGACGCCACGGACACCGCCGGCGACGTCGAGAGGCGGGGCGGACGAGGACGGTTCAGCCATGGGGCACACTCCTGCGGCTCTGTAGGGAGGAAGAAAGGAAGGGAGGGTTGCGGCGTCGGCACGGGGAAGGGTGCGCGCCCCGAGCGCACATCACCTGCGACAGGACGCGCGGCAGCGATACGTTCCATACATTCCGTCTGGTATTGGCCGGAACATTTGGCAACGTAGACCTAGACCGCGAGATCGTCAATGAATGAACCGAAAAGAAGTTGACCTCTGTTGCTGTAAATGAACACTGTGTACGGTAATGAACGACCAGGGTGAGTGCCTGATGCCGAGGAACGGAGCGACACATGACCGAGGCCAACCCGCTGAGCGATCTCGCGTGGACCCGCGGCTATACGGACCCGGCCTGGATCCGCCGCTTCACATCCGCCGGCAGGGAACTCTCACCCACCCGACGCGTCTGGCGAGGTCCCGGCGGCCCGTCGGATCTGCCCGCGAGGTCCGGTCCGCCCGAGACCTCCGGGCCCGGCACGTCCGAGCTCGACACCATGCCTCTCGCGCTGGACGGCAACGCCGCGACCACGCTGCCTGACCTGTTCGCCGCCGCGCAGACCGACGCCTTTCTCGTACTGCACCGCGGCTCCGTCGTGTACGAGAGGTACCTGCACGGCACCGAGGCGCACACCCCGCACTTCAACGCCTCGGCCGCGAAGTCCTACCTCGGCCTCGTGGCGGCCGTCCTGGCGCATCAGGGACTGCTGGACCGCGACGCCCTCACAAGGACCTACGTCCCCGAACTCGCCGGAACGGCCTTCGGCGAGGCCCGGATCCAGGATCTGCTGCACATGGGCACTCAGGTCACCTACGGAGGCCGCCCCTTCGACAAGTCCATCGAAGCGCAGCGGTACTTCGCCGCGATCGCCCCCCGGATGCGCCCTCTCGAGTACCACGGTCCCACCACCATCCGCGAGCACCTGCTGACCGCCCGCGCCACCGGCGCCCCAGGCACCGGTTTCCGCTACGAGAACGGGAACGTCGAGGCCCTCGCGGAAGTCCTGCGCCGGATCACAGGCCTGAGCACCTCGGCCCTGCTCGGCGACATCCTCTGGTCCGGAATCGGAGCGGAGGAGGACGCGTACTACGTGCTCGACGGCGATGGCGTGGAGGCCGCGAGCGGCGGCTTCAGCGCCACGGCGCGCGACATCGCCCGGCTCGGCGAGATGCTGCGCTGCCAGGGAGCGGTCGAGAGGCCGGCAGGTGGTGCCCGAGGCGGTGGCCGGCACCATCGTCGGCGGCGTCCCTGACGGCTACCCGCGCCGCGTGCGCCTCCCCGGCGCGCCCGCGACCGTCCCGGCCACACTGTCGTACCACGACCTGTGGTGGATCCCGAACGACACCCATGGCTCCTTCATGGCCAGCGGCATCCATGGCCAGCGGCTGTTCGTCTCACCCGGACTCGACCTCGTCGTCGTCCACTTCGGCTCCCAGGTCGTCTCCCCCTCCGTGCCTGCCGCCCCCCTCGTGCAGGCGTTCCTGGGCATCGGCGCGCATCTCTCCGCGGCCGTTGCGGCCTAGCAGGGCAACGGTGTCCGCAGTGCCAGGTGGGGCACGTCGATCGTCGACGGTGCATGGCGGGGATCTCGCTGAGATCAGGTCGCGACTGACCTCCGCGGCCCTTGGTGCGGTCCTGATCGTGGACGACACCGGATTCCCGGGAAGAACATGCGCTCGGGTCCCTGACGACGGCCGAGGGCCGGTATCGGATTTCTCCGATACCGGCCCTCGAAACACGACTCTCTCGAGTCGGGACGACAGGATTTGAACCTGCGACCCCTTGACCCCCAGTCAAGTGCGCTACCAAGCTGCGCCACGTCCCGCTGTCCGTCTGACCTGGGGTTTCCCCTGGCCGAACGCGCATGAGAACAATACCGCACTTGAACCGGTGCTCACGAACCCGTTTCCGGAGGGCTTGACCTCAACCTAGCTTGAGGTCGAATGCTGGGCCGCATGACGAACACGACGACCCCGCCTGTTCACGGCTACGACGAGCTGGACCGGCTGATGGGCCTCATGACCGGCGACGAGAAGCACGGCCCGGCGGCGACATCCACCCTGGACGTCCTCTGGGTGCTGTACGACCGTGTCCTGCGGGTCTCGCCCGCCACCGCCGATTCCCCCGGCCGGGACAGGTTCCTGCTCTCGAAGGGGCACGGCCCCATGGCGTACTACGCGGTGCTGGCCGCACGCGGCTTCTTCGGCGAGGAGCTGCTCAGCGGCTTCGGAGCGTACGACTCACCGCTCGGGCACCACCCGGACCGGCTGCTGGTGCCGGGAGTCGAGATCGGCAGTGGGTCGCTCGGCCACGGCCTCCCGCTCGCCGTCGGCAACGTGCTGGGGCTCCGCGCGCAAGGCCTGCCGGACCCTCGCGTCTGGGTGCTGACGGGCGACGCCGAGCTGGACGAGGGAAGCAACCACGAGGCGATCGCCTACGCGGGCCCGGCCGGGCTCGAACAGCTGAACACCGTGGTGATCGACAACGCCTCGGCGACGTACGCCAGGCCCGGCGGTATCGCGGCACGCTTCGAGGCCGCCGGATGGTCGGCCCTGGCCGTCGACGGCCGGGACCATGAGGCGCTGCACGCCGCCTTCACCGCGCCGCACCCGGGTCGCCCGCACGCCGTGATCGCCCGTGTGGCGTCCGGCCGCTGAGCGTCCGGCCCCGCATCCGAACCCGGACAAGAGTTCCGGACACGCCCCCGAACAGGACCGAGGACACCTCCATGGACACCATGCGCGATCGCTTCATCGCCACCACCAGCCGCCTGCTCGACGAGGATCCCCGCATCGCCCTGGTGCTCGCCGAGATCAGCCGCGACGGATTCGGACGGGCCGAGCGGGCCCATCCGCACCGGGTGATCAATGTCGGGATCAGGGAGCAGCTGCTCATCGGCGCGGGCGCCGGGATGGCCCTGACCGGGATGCGGCCGATCATGCACACCTTCGCGAGCTTCCTGGTGGAGCGCCCCTTCGAGCAGGTGAAGCTGGACCTGGGGCACCAGGGGGTGGGCGGAGTGCTGGTCAGCGCCGGCGCCTCGTACGACTGGCCGGCCGGAGGGTTCACCCACATGTCGCCGGGCGACGTCGCTCTCCTCGACACCCTCGACGGCTGGACGGTGCACGTGCCGGGCCACCCCGACGAGGCCGAGACGCTGCTGCGGAGGTCCGTGACGGGCGACGACCGCGTCTACGTACGCCTCTCCCTCCAGTCGAACAGAGTCGGCCGCCCGGTCCAGGGCCGGGGCTTCGCCACCGTGCGGCGGGGCACCGGCGGGGTGGTGATCGCCGTCGGGCCGATGCTCGACGACGTCCTCGAAGCGACGGAGGGCCTGGACACGACCGTGCTGTACGCGACGACGGTGCGTCCCTTCGACGCGGCGGGCCTCCGTCGCGCCGTCGGCGCGCACGGCACGGCGGACGTCGTGATCGTCGAACCCTTCCTGGCGGGCACGTCGACGGCGGTCGCCAACGACGCACTGACCGACCTGCCCCACCGGGTCCTCGGACTGGGGGTGGGCCGGAGCGAGCTGCGCAGGTACGGGCAGATGCCGGAGCATCTCATGGCGCACGGGCTCGACCCGCACTCGCTGCGGCAGCGGATCACCGGCTTCCTGCACCTCTGAGGCGG
The DNA here is from genome assembly GCF_030719215.1 of Streptomyces sp. Alt3. Taxonomy (NCBI): domain Bacteria; kingdom Bacillati; phylum Actinomycetota; class Actinomycetes; order Kitasatosporales; family Streptomycetaceae; genus Streptomyces; species Streptomyces glycanivorans. The sequence continues at coordinate 692,919 of NZ_CP120983.1, forward strand.
TCGCACGAGACCCCTCCCGGTCACAGGAGGCCCCCGTCACAGGAGGGCCCCCCTCCCGGCCGCGGCGGCATCCCGCACCCGGGCGGCGTAGCGCCGTGCCGGCTCGTCATCGTCATCGTCATCGGCGACGGTGAGGGTGACGACGACGAGCCCCATCGGCCCGTTGACCCGGCGTTGCCGTGCACCTACGCTGAGCCACGCACATCAGTAAGCGCTTTCCACTCCCCCGCCCGGCCCCACACCGCACCGGGAGCGCCCTCATGAGCAGCCGCCCGTTGTCCGGCAGTCCCTCGCCCCATGCCCATCCCCCCGCGTCGATCGCCCTCACAGCCCTCCTCGCCCTTCTGGCGTTGATCATCGGTTCGGCGGCGGTCGCCTCGTTCCCGAGGGCTTCCGAGGTGTCCTTCCGGGTGCTGGTGTACTCCGGCGCGGCGCACGGGTCCCGGGAAACGGTCCGTGCCGGTGTCGACGCGGTCAGGGAACTCGGCGCCCGCAACGGGTTCGGGGTCGAGGCGACGGACGATCCGGCCGTCTTCGAGGATGCCGGTCTGGCGCGGTTCCACGCGGTCGTCTTCAACAACACCACTGCCGCGTCGGAAGGTGACGGAGGCCTGGACGACGAGGGCCGCGCTGCCCTTCAGAAGTACGTCCGGGCAGGTGGCGGGTGGGTCGGGCTGCACGACGCCTCGGCCGGAGCGGGTGACTGGGACTGGTACGAAGGCCTGGTAGGCGCGACCCTCGACCGGAGCGCTCCGGTGCAGCCCGGAAGGATCAAGGTTCTCGACCACGCCCACCCGTCCACGGTGACGCTTCCCGACCTCTGGGAGCGCACGGAGGGCCGGTACACCTGGCGGACCGGTCCGAGCGCGACGGTGCACACCCTCGCGCGGATCGGAGTGCGCGACGGCAACACCGGCCTCGACAAGGGTGTGGACCGTCCCTGGTCGTGGTGCCAGGACTACGACGGCGGGCGTTCCTGGTTCACGGCGGGCGGCGACGCGCCCTCGGCCTTCCGCGAGGAGGACTTCCTCGCCCATCTGCTGGGCGGCATCGAGTGGGCCGCCGCTGCGAAGCCGGGCGACTGCACCGCGACCCGGGCCGGTTCCTTCCAGCGGACCAGGCTCGCGACCGGGGGGCCCGGCGATCCGGTCGACGTGGCGGTGGCCCCCGACCGCCGGGTGTTCGTCGCCCGGCGGACCGGTGAACTCGAGGTCGTCGACCAGCGGACGATGAAGGTCTCCACGGCACTCGACCTGGCGTACAGCCCCGGGACGGCCGCCGGCTCGGACGGGCTGACCGCCCTGACACTGGATCCGGGCTTCGCGGAGAACCACTGGCTCTATCTGCTGCGTTCCGACGCCTCCGGCGAGCGACTGCTCCTCTCCCGCTTCACTGCGGGCCCGGACACGGTCGATCCCGCCTCGGAGAAACGGCTGCTCACCCTTCCCGGCCGGCGGAGCACGGACGGCGGGGGTTCCCCGCCACCGACGGGTTCGCTCGCCTTCGACCGGGAGGGCAGCCTGTACGCGGCGACGGGCGACATCACGCTCCCCCTCAACGCCGGGGGCCCGAACGACCTGCGGGGCGCGATCCTGCGGATCACTCCGCAGGACGACGGCACCTACACCGTGCCGGAGGGCAACCTCTTCGGACCGGGGACCTCGGGCACCCGCCCGGAGATCTACGCGATGGGCATGCGGAACCCGTACCGGTTCACCATCGCCCCGGCGAGCGGCGCACTCCTGGCAACCGACACACGGCCGGACGGCACGGTCGGGCACTTCCGGATCACGGGGGCGGGGCAGATCGGAAGTCCGTTCTGCTCGGGGGGCCTCCCCCGCGGAGCGGCGGACTGCGCGCCGCGGGTCAGCGGCGCACCGGACGCCACGGGTCCGGGCGGCGGCATCACGATGAGCGGTCCTGTCTACGAATACGACGCGGCGAGCCTCTACCGCACCAGGTTCCCCGAGTACTTCGCCGGGAAGTGGCTGACGTACGACCCGGGCGGGCGGAGGTTCACCACGCTCTCGTTCGAGCGGGAGGCCCGGACGTCCACCGAGCCCCGGCTCGGCCCGGTCGCCGCCGGCGAACTGCTCTCCGTCGAAGGCGTGTTCGAGGACATGGAGTGGATCCGGCCGACGGCTGCGGCCTTCGGCCCGGACGGCGCGCTGTACGTCGTCGATCCCGGGCACGACGGCGGGTCGGACCGTGACGGGGACGACGGGGGTTCCGGGGTCTTCCGGATCGACCACGTCGGCCTCGGCAGGCTGCCCGGAGCCGACGTCACCATCGACCGGGACAACGGCTCCGCCCCGCTCACCGTGAGCTTCACCGGTGCGGGTTCCGGGCTACCCGCAGGCGTACCGGTCACCTTCGCCTGGGACTTCGACGGCGACGGCGGCACCGACTCGACGGAGGCGAACCCCTCGTACACCTACCGCACCGACGGCCGCTTCACGGCCCGCCTCACGGTGACGGGGCCCGAGGGTACGACGGCCATGGCGGGCCAGGACATCACCGTCGGCAACACCCGCCCCAGAATCGCCGTCCACCGGCTCGCGGACGGTGGACTGTTCCGCGCCGGCGACACCGTCGGCTTCACCGTGGACGTGCGTGACGAGGAGGGCGGAAGGAAAACACCCGTCGACTGCTCCCGGATTCTGGTGCGTTCACAGATCGGCCGCCCCGGAGCACTGAGTCCCCTCCCCCGCTCCCGGGGCTGCCGGGGCTCGATCGTCACGGAGGCGGGTGACGTCCCGCGGTCCGGCCCCTACCGGGTCACGGTGCGGTACACGGACGAAGGCGGCCCGAACGCCCCGGAGCTCACGGGTTCCGCCTCGCTCACCCTGCGCACGGCCTTCCAGGAGGCGGAAGCGTTCACATCGACCGGGGGTGCCCATGGCGGAGCGGTGGCCGGAAACCGTGTGGACGCCTCCGGCGGCAAGGCGCTGACGGAGATCGAGGACGGGGACTGGATCGCCTTCGACCCGGTGCACCTGGGCGGCATCCGATCGGTCACGGTCGGGGCGACACCGTGCGGACTCGGCGGCACCGTCGAATTCCGGGCAGGCTCTCCCGACGGCCCCCTCCTGGGCTCGTTGCGCGTCCCCGGCGCCGGGAACGGGAGCGGGGACGTGACACCGACGACCAGGTTGAGGAGCCCCGGCGGCACCGGGCGCCTCTATGTGGTGTTCACCGACCCGGCGTGGAACAGCGAAAAGCCGGATCTGTTCGCCGTGGACTGGTTCCGCTTCCACGGGCCGGAGGCCGGCGGGGCCGGGACGCGGTGACGAGGGTTCACGGCCCCGGACGCGACGAGGTCACGGATGGGCTCCGAAACCCGAGAGCGGCATGGGCGCCGTGGCGTTGATGAGGTGCTGCACGAGCGTGACCAGGGCCCCGGTACCCGAGCTGGCGATCCTGGCGTCGCAGAGGACGACAGGCACCTCGGGACCGAGGTCGAGCGCCGCCCGTACCTCTTCCGGTTCGTAGCGGTAGGCGCCGTCGAACTCGTTCACGGCGACGATGAATCCGATGCCGCGCCGCTCGAAGAAGTCGACGGCCGCGAAGCACTCGGCCAGCCGGCGTGTGTCGGCCAGCACGACCGCGCCGAGGGCTCCCTTGGACAGTTCGTCCCACATGAACCAGAAGCGCTCCTGCCCCGGCGTACCGAAGAGGTACAGCACGTGCTGCTCGGACAGCGTGATCCGGCCGAAGTCCATGGCCACGGTGGTGGCGGACTTGGACTCGATGCCTTCGAGACTGTCGGTCGCCGCACTGACCTGTGTCAGGAGCTCCTCGGTACTCAGCGGCGCGATCTCGCTGACGGCGCCCACGAACGTCGTTTTGCCGACGCCGAACCCACCCGCGACCAGGACCTTGAGGGCCACGGGGAAGAATTCGGAAATGTCAGAGCTGTCGTCGTAGACCATCGAGCACTGCCTCCAGCAGAGATCGGTCGGTTGGCATGTCGTGGAACGCGGGAGCGTGGGCGGTGACCGCCCCGCAGTCGACCAGGTCGGACAGGAGGACCTTGGTGATGACTGCGGGCAGCCGGAGATGGGCGGCGATCTCGGCCACGGACGTGGGTCCGGCGCAGAGTTCCAGGGCCACGGTGTGTTCGGGCCCGAGGTGGACCTGGGGATCGCTCCCCGTGGCCATCACCAGGGAGAGCAGATCGAGCACGGTGGTCGGCCGCGTGCGGCCGTTGCTCACGGTGTACGGGCGGATGAGCCGGCCTGCCGCGTCGTCGAGCAACGGCCCGTCCTGCGGGGCCGGCATCCTCACAGCCCCGGGGCGAACGGCGCTCCGGCCGGCTGTCGGAGCGGCGTCATCAGGTAGGGGCGCACGCTCTTGACCAGCATGGCCATCTCGTAACCCAGTACGGCGGCATCCGCCTCACGGCCCGCGAGGACGGCGAGACAGGTACCGGAACCGGCGGTCGAGACGAACAGGAGGGTCGAGTCGAGCTCGACCACGACCTGCCGTACGTCGCCGTTGTCACCGAAGCGGGCACCGGCGCTCCGGCCGAGTGAGTACAGGCCCGCGGCCAGGGCCGCCATGTGATCGGCGCTGTCGGCGTCCATCCCGTGGACGGACTTCACCAGCCCGTCCGCCGAGAGGAGGACGGCGCTGCGTGTGTAGGGCACGCGTTGGACCAGGCCGCTCAGCAGCCAGTCGAGGTCCGAGACCTGACCGGACGGCATTTCGCTCGTCATGATGCGTCTACTCCTTGAAGGTGTGCCCGGTCCGGGGATCCGGCTCGGGTGTCTGCGGCGTCCGGTGCCCCGGGCCGGTCCGCTCCGAGCCGACTGGCGCTGTGGTGGAGGGGGCCCGGAAGGGCAGGGGTGCGAGACCGTGGGAACGCTGCGCCCCGACGGTCAGGGCGGGGCCGGCGGCGGGCCCGGCACCCGGTGCGCCGTACGGGTCCGTCGTCTCCGGCTCCTCGGCGGTCTGGGCCTCGGCGAGGTCGACGCCGCGCCGGAAGGCCGCCATCAGACCGGGATCGTGCAGGACGTTCTCGTCCTCGGTACGCCGGACCGGGGCCTCCCTCAGCTGCGGGACCAGATGCTCCTGGTTGCTGCGCCTGGGCAGCTGGGGCCGGGCGGGTACGGTCTCGGCGGCCGGGGCGGCGGCGGGCGTGGGGGGCGGCGCGGTCTCGACCTCTCCGGCCGGCGGGACGGGCCCGTCGAAGGGGGCGGGCACCGGCGAAGGAGCGGGCTGCGTGGTTCCGACGGTCCGGGCGACCGGCGGGGACGCGGCGAGGTTCGGGCGGTCGACGCGTTCCGCACGCAGCGGCAGCGGGGGCGCGCCCCCTTGGACGTCCCTCCCGGGGGTCCGCTCCGGCCGCAGCGGCGGTTCCGCCGTCACCTGCGGTTCGACCGGGGGCGCCGTGCTCTGCGCGGGCGGCAGGTGCACGGCCTCGGGTGACGGGGCCGGCGCCGTGTCGAGTGCCGTGGTGGCCTCGATGTCGATTCCCAGGAGGACCTCGGGCAGCACGAGGACCGCCTGCGTGCCCCCGTAGATGTTGCTCTGGAGACGTACGGCGATGCCGTGCCGGCGAGCCAGGGAGGCGACCACGAACAGCCCGATCCGCCCGTCCTGCAGCAGATGGGCGACGTTGACCTGGTCGGGGTCCGCGAGCAGGGTGTTCATCCGCTTCTGCTCGGGGCCCGGCATGCCCAGCCCCCGGTCCTCCACCTCCAGCGCCAGACCCGCGGTGACGCGCTGGGCGCGCAGCAGGACCTGGGTGTGCGGTGCGGAGAACACCGTCGCGTTCTCGACGAGTTCGGCGAGGAGGTGGATCACGTCGGCGACAGCGTGTCCGCGCAGGGTGCCGTCGATCGGCGGGACCAGTTTGACCCGTGGATACTGTTCGACCTCGGCGATCGCCGAGCGGAGCACCTCCGTCATGGTCACGGGACTGCTCCACTGCCGCCGCGACACGGCGCCGCCGAGGACGGCGAGGTTCTCCGCGTGCCTGCGGATGCGGGTGGCGAGATGGTCGACGTGGAAGAGGCCCTTGAGCAGGTCCGGGTCCTCGACCTGGTTCTCCAGCTCGTCCAGGATCTGGATCTCGCGGTGCACGAGGGACTGCAGCCGCCGGGCGAGGTTGACGAAGACCTCGACCTTCTGTTCGTCGCCGTTGCTGCGGAAGAGCTGCGAGGCCTCGACGACGGCCGCCACCGCACTGTCCTGCGCACGGTTCATCTCCTGGTCGAGGAGGTCGAAGGCGTCCGCGTCCGCGGCGGCGGGGGGCGTGGCCCGGCGGGCCGGCAGGGGCTCTCCGTCACGGATCTGCTCCACGAGACGCTGGAGCTCCGCCTGGTGCTGCGCTCCGGTGCGCCGGAGCGTCAGAGCGCGGTCGAGCACCGCGGTGGACACACGGCCGGCGCCGAGGAAGGCCGCCGCCACCGCCGCCACTGCGAGCGCGCCGGATCCGCCGAGTGCCGCCAGAAGGCTGCCGGAGGGGCGTACTCCGGAGGCCCGGACGGTGAAGATGACGGCTGCGGCTCCGCTGAGCAGAGCCGCCACGGTCGGCAGGAGCGCCGTGCGCATCAGCTGGGGTCGCAGGCGGCCGTCGGGGGCGGGCTGAGCGGCGCGCGGCCGGCTCGTGGCCGAGTGGGAACGGCCGCCCGGACGGCCGTGCCGTCCGCCTTCGCGGCGTTCCGGTCGCGCGTCGGGTGCGCGAAGTTGAGACATCGTCGTCCTCGGTACGTGGGGCACCAGGAATCGGCATTCGTGTGGTGACACCTACGGTGGTCGGTCAGGCCCGGGTCAACGGCTGGGGTGGACTCGACCGATAGGAGCCCACCGTTGATCACCGGCAACACACGGTAGTCGTCAATCGCGCGTGCTCGGCGTGCAGTTGTCGAAGTTGCCCGCCGGACGTCCCGCTCTGGTATGACACCTCGCACAGACAGCCGAATCCGGCAACCGCCAAATCCGGGAGGATGTACGGACTTCGACTTCTTCTGCGAACCGCGCGGGTGGGCGGGGGGAGTCGCACCCGGTGTCACCGCCGGTGCACCGGCCGAGGAGGACCTCTTGACCGGTTCCGGGCACCTCAGCGCTCGACGACGACGGCCGTCTCCAGCGCGGGCACGGTGAGCAGCGCCGACACGTCCTGCCCGCGGAGCAGTTCACGGCCGAGGGCAGGCACGTCGACGTCATGGGTCGTGTGGTTGATGACGAAGAGGAAGCTGCTGCCGTCGTCGCCGTGCCGGCGTACGGCTTCCACGCCCTGCGGCAGGCCGGCGACGGCCGGCGTCACGCCCGCCTCGGCGAGGAGGGCGTCGACGACGCCTGCGACCCCGTCGTCGTCGGGGCGGGTCGCGACGTACCAGGCGTGGCCGCGGCCGGCGCTGTTGCGGGTGACGGCAGGGAGTCCGGCGAGAGGGCCGTCGGCCCAGGTGCGTACCGCCTCGGCCCCTTCGAGGTGGGTCTTCTCGCTCCACAGATCGGCCCGCGTGCCGTCGTCCAGGGTGAGCACCTCGTCCTCCTGGAGCGGATGGAACTCCTCGGAGCGCACGCCGAGCAGCTCACGGAAGGCGCCGGGGTAGCCGCCGAGCCGCACATGGTCGTGCTCGTCCACGATGCCGCTGAAGAAGGTGATGAGGACACTGGCCCCGGCGTGCGCGGCCTCGGCGACACGTGCGGCGTCCTGGTCGTCGACGGTGTACAGGGTGGGGACGACCAGAGCCCGGTAGCCGGCGAGATCCGCCTTGGGGGACACGATGTCGACGGTGATCCCCCGCAGCCACAGTGCGCGGTACCAGCGCATCACCTCGTCCAGGTAGCCGAGGGCCTGGGTGGGGTGGCCCTCCATCTCGGAGGCCCACCAGGAGGGGTAGTCGAAGACGAGGGCGATCTCCGCGGTGACCCGGCTCCCCCGGACCGGCGCCAGGGCCCGGAGCCGCCGGCCCAGCTCCACGGTGTTGCGCCATACGTCGGAGTCGCGTCCGGCGTGCGGGAGCATGGCCGAGTGGTACTTCTCGGCTCCCGCCGCGGACTGCCGCCACTGGAAGAACATCACGGCGTCGGCGCCCCGTGCCACGTGGGTGAGCGAGTTGCGCACCATCTGACCGGTGCGCTTGGAGCCGTTGCGGGGCTGCCAGTTGACCGCCGACGTGGAGTGTTCCATCAGCATCCACGGTGCCCCTCCCGCGACGCCGCGGCTGAGGTCGGCGCTGAACGCGAGGCCGATATGCGCCTCGGGGTCGCGGGAGACGAGGTAGTGGTCGTTGGCCACCACGTCCATGTCGCCGGACCAGGAGAAGTAGTCCACCCACTTGTTGGCGGTGGTCATCATGAAGTTCGTCGTCGTCGGCACGTGCGGGGTGATCTCGCGCAATACGTCCCGAAGGGCCCGGTAGTGGACGAGCTGCTCGTCGGAGGAGAAGCGTGCGAAGTCCAGCTGCTGCGTCGGGTTGACGAACGTGGGGGCGGCTCTCGGCGGCAGGATCTCCTCGAAGGAGTCGTAGCGCTGGGCCCAGAAGGCCGTTGCCCAAGCGGTGTTGAGAGCCTGGACGGTGCCGTAGCGACTGCGGAGCCATCCGCGGAACGCTTCGGCGGAGGCGTCCGAGAAGTCGTGCGGCACATGGCATCCGAGCTCGTTGTCGACGTGCCACACGGCCAGTGCGGGATGGTCCCCGTAGCGCTCGGCCATCCGGCGGGTCATACGGCAGGCGTAGTCGCGGAACACAGGCGAGGAGACCGCGTAGGACTGCCTGGAGCCCTGGTGGAGGACGGTGCCGTCGGCGAGTTCGGGCAGGATCTCCGGGTGCTTGCGCGTCAGCCACGGGGGCGGCGACGCCGTGGCGGTGGCCAGGGCGACCCCTATGCCCGCCGCGTGCAACCGGTCGAGCACCGCGTCCAGCCAACCGAAATCGAACTCGCCTTCACGCGGCTCCAGTTGCGCCCAGGAGAAGATGGCGACGCTGACGAGGCCGACGCCGGCCTCCCGCATCAGCTCCACGTCCTCCAGCTGGACGTCCACCGGCCACTGCTCGGGGTTGTAGTCGCCCCCGTAGGCGATCCCGGCGGTGCGCAGCGGCCAGGCGCGGTTTTCGGTCGTCATTGCGGTCCATCCTCCTGTGGGCAGCCGGGATCGCCTTCCCGTGCCTGGTGGTGTGCCGTGCGGCGGGCTCGCCGGCGCACGGGAGATCTGCTCGGCGCGCCGGTTCGGAGGCTGCGGATTGCAACGTTTCAACCGAGCTCGTCATGGATCTCACGACGCTGTCTCCGTCGACCGGCCACCGGACTTCCGCGTGGAGAAGGAGCCTAGGCACCACGGATGTTGACGTCAACATCCGCGCGCACGGGGACGCACAGGGCTTCGGAATCCCCCTCTCTCTTGCGCAAACCCGGAAGAAATCCCGCTCCGGCGGGCGGACTTCACCCCGGACACACTTCCGGGGACACCCGCTCGCATACCCTGGCGGGGATCACGTACGACTCGGTGGAAGGCGCCCGGAGGGAGCCGTGGAAGGCGTGCCGGCGGAATCCGGGCAGCCTCGTCAGCGACGGCGCGAGGCGTCGATCGACGACGTGGCACGGCGGGCCGGAGTCTCGGGCCAGACGGTCTCCCGCGTCGCCAACGGCCGCGACAACGTGGGGGCCGCGACCCGCGAGCGCGTACTGACGGCCATGAAAGAGCTGGGCTACCGGCCCAACAGCGCCGCCCGCGCCCTGAGATCGGGACAGTTCCGCAGCATCGGGGTGATCGTCTTCACCATGGCCTCCTACGGGAATCTGCGCACCCTGGAGGCCGTCGCCGCCGCGGCCGCCGAGCGGCGTTACACGATCACGCTGATGCCGCTGACGCGTCCCACCCACGCCGATGTGAGCGACGCCCTCGACCGGCTGGGGGAGCAGGCCGTCGACGGAGTCGTCGTGCTCATCGAATCGAACCTGACCGGGACGGCCGAGGCCCAGCTGCACAGGGGGGCTCCCGTCGTCGTGGTGGACTCCCGGGCGGCCGGCCGGTCCGCGGTGGTGGACACCGACCAGTTCATGGGGGCGCGTCTGGCGACCGAGCATCTCCTGGAACTGGGCCACGACACCGTCCGGCACGTCGCCGGTCCCCGTGACTCCTACTCCGCCGGCCTGCGCCTGCGGGGCTGGCGCGAGACCTTGCTCGCCCACGGCCGGCCGGTGCCCGAGCCTGTCCACGGCGACTGGTACTCCGACTCCGGGTACGACGCCGGGCGACGGTTCGCCGCCGATCCCGAGCTGTCGGCCGTCTTCGCCGCGAACGACCAGATGGCCCTGGGGGTGCTGAGGGCCCTGTCGGAGGCTCACCGGCGCGTTCCGGAGGACGTGAGCGTCGTCGGATTCGACGACATGCCCGAAGCCAGGAATTTCATCCCTCCGCTGACGACCGTCCACCAGGACTTCGCCGCAGTCGGCAGAACGGCCGTGGACGCGCTCGTCCAGGAGATCGAGGGCGGACGAACCGCCGAATCCACGGAGATCGCGCCCCGGCTCATGGTCCGGGGCAGTACGGGCAGGCCCTCCGGGCACCGGCAGGAGACCTCCGGGCCGGTGCCCGGAGGGTGAGCGGGTGTCCGCGGACGCACCGGACGCCGCACACCCGCCGTTCCACCGGTGGGCCCTGCCGTCAGCAGCCTCCGAAAGCCGCCGCCCGCATCACCTCGGGTGGGCGGGCTGCAGCCCCGCGTACACACCGCCGGTGCCCAGCAGTTCCTCGTGGGTGCCCACCTCGGCGATCCTGCCTCCCTGCATGGCCACGATGCGGTCGGCCCCCTGGATCGTGGAGAGCCGGTGGGCTACGACGAAGACGGTCCGGCCGTGCACCAGCCGTGTGAGGGCCTCCTGCACGAGGGCCTCGGAACGGTTGTCCAGCGCGGAGGTCGCCTCGTCGAGCACCAGCACCCTCGGGTCACGGATCAGTGCCCTCGCGATGGCGAGGCGCTGCTTCTGACCGCCCGACAGTTGTGCGCCGTGCTCCCCGATGACCGTGTCCAGGCCACGCGGCAGACGGTCCACGAATTCGAGCGCGTTGGCGTCCCGGAGGGCTCGCATGAGCGTCTCCTCGTCCGTGTCGCCCATGCCGTAGGTGACGTTGTCACGGATGCTGCCCTCGAAGAGGATCGACTCCTGGGGCACCACCGACAGGAAGCGGCGATAGGTCCGGAGATCGAGCCCGGCCATGTCGGTCCCGTCCAGCAGGATGCGGCCCGAGGTGGGCCTGATGAATCCGATGAGCAGATTGAGGACCGTGGACTTGCCGGCACCGGACGCGCCGACGAGTGCGATGGTCTCCCCCGGCCGCGCGGAGAGGGTGAACCCGTCGACCGCCGACTTCCCGTCCTCCTCGTAGGCGAATCCGACGCCCTCGAAGTCGATGCGGCCGACGACGCTCTCCACCCGGGCCTTGCCGGCGTTGTTCTCCAGGTCGGGTGCCTGCAGCACCTCGCCTGCCGAACGTACGGACTCCAGGCCCTTGGTGAGGATCGGCGCCAGACCGAGCAGCGTCGTCACGGAGCCGGTCAGCACGGTGAAGAAGGAGCTGAGCATCACCACGTCCCCCGGGGTGATGGCCATCCACCCGTGGTACGCCACCAGCGCGGAGCCCGTCAGGCACAGCACACCGAGCGTGTTGAGGATGACCCAGGCCAGCGACGCGAAACGGCCGTTGATCGTGTCGAGGCGCATCCCGGCCGCGAACACCTGCCGCAGCGAGCCGTCCACCCGGCCGAGCGCCGTCCGTTCCAGGCCGTGGGCGCGGGTGATGGGAATGAGAGTGGTCATCTCGCCCACACGGGAGGAGAGTTGTTCGACCTCACGGCGGAAGGACTCGTTGTGGCTGCGCAGCCGGCCACGCAGTTTCATCACGAGGAAGCCGGAGGCGGGGACGACGACGAGGAAGACGGGAAGGAACTCGGGCACGCGTACGCCGATGACGACGAGCCCGCCGATCAGCGTGACGACCGCGCCGAGCCCCATGTCGGAACTCTGCTGGACCATCTGTTCCACAGCTTCGACGTCGCGCACCACCTTGGCCTGCAGCACGCTCGAACTCACCCGTGAGTGATAGCCGATGGACAGTTGCTGCATCCGGCGGCAGAGGGCCGAGCGCAGCGTGATGCCCATGCGCCGGATGCTGCCGGCGAGGCACCGTACGTACCACTGGTGGAGCGGGTAGTTGATCACGAGGATGAACAGCAGGACGCCGCTCGCCTTCCAGATCCCCGATTCGGGACCGTGCTGGACGACCACGTCGAGGACGGTGGCGGTGATCAGGGGCAGCAGCCAGATGGGGCTGTGCTTCACGACGAAGATGGCGACCGCCAGGGCCAGCCGGCCACGGTCGGGGTGGAAGAGGTGGCCGAGCGTGCGGACCGGGTTCTCGCCGCGGTAGCGGTGATCGAGGTGGTCAAAGGGTGCCAGGGGTTCGGCGGAGAGCGGTGAAAGCGCTTTCTTCATACGGATATCCCATCTGCTCCCGCTTCCGCCGACAACCCCCGTTCCACGGGAAGAGACACACCGGGCTCCGGCGAACGTCTCGCCGTGCCCGCCCGCGCCCTTCGGCGCCACAGCTTCCGGTGATTCACCCGAACTCTTTCGAGGTGACGCTGCGTAATCCCGCGCGGACCGGGTAGCGGGCCGAGATGTTCAGGTATAGGCGTGTACGAGTTCTGACCGTGCTGCTCGGTGGCTGGGTGGCACTGACCGCCGTGGAGCGATGGGCGGAAGGGGCACCGTGGCCGAGTGCGGTGCTGGGCGGGCTCCTGTGGTCCTGCGTGGTGGCCGGTGTCTGGTGGTTCGCCGAATGGACCCAGTCACCTCTGCGGACCACGCGCCGAGCGGCGGCAGAACGTGTCCCGACGGACGACGCGACGCCGGAACGGGCGGCGGACACGAATGCTCCGGCCTCACGCAGCGCCGAATCCACCGCATCGTCACGGGGCTGACCGCCCGTCACGCGTCGCGACAGACGTGACCGCCCGTGCGCCCGGGAGGGGCGCACGGGCGGTCATGTCTGCGGGGCCGTCCCCGGCAGATCGGACGAGCCGGGTTCAGATACCCCTTGGCCCGTCCCCCACCGCCGTGGACTCGGCAAGCTTCTGGAACTCGCCCAGGTCGTAGTTGGCCAGGGCCGAGTCGAGATTGGTCAGGGCGCCGAGGTGCTCCACGAATCCGTGGGGGTCGTACTCGATCTGCAGGGCGACGCGGCTGGAGGTGTCGTCGAGACGGTGGAAGGTGACGACGCCGGCGTGATGCACACCCTCGATGGTCTTCCAGGCGATCCGGTCCTGCGGGACGACCTCGGTGAGCTCCGCGACGAAGGCCTTGTCGGCGCCCGGCAGGGACAACTGCCAGGAGAACCTGCGCTCGTCCATCGGGTCCACGCGTCGCACGTGGCTGAGGAACTTCGGCCACTGCGTCACGTCGCTCCACAGAGCCCAGGTGACGCTGACCGGCGCCTTGATGTCGACGGTTTCGACGAGGGAGGAGGACATGGAGAACAACCCTTCTTTGCTCGGTTACGCCTTGCGCTGCCGAGTACCCGATCGTCGGCCGCGCACGCATGCCCCTCCTCACACCGGCCCACGGGCCCGGTACGCGGCGGTGCGACCGGCCGGACCGGGCCGTATCCCACGGACGCCGGCGGCCGTCGCCGTTCACGAGGCGTCGAGCGCGGCACGCCAGACGGCGCTCTCCACGTAGTGGTTGTCGAACTTCTCGGCGGACCCGGCGATCTCCTTCGGATCCGCCTCCCCCCGCATGACCCGGCCGAGCAGACGCAGGTACGCGAAGCGGTCCATGCCGCGGTCGAACACGAACAGGACGTCCGCGGTGCGGCCGGGGGCGGCGGCGAAGGCGTGCGGGGTGTGCGGCGGGACCGCCAGGAAGTCCCCCTGTCCGAGGACGGCCACCTCCTCACCCACCAGCACCCGCAGGGCTCCGTCGAGCACGAAGAACAGCTCCGTCGCCCTGGTGTGGAAGTGAGCCGGTGCTCCCACCGCTCCCTCTGCGAAGGTCGAGCGGTAGCTCGTGAACCCTCCGTCGGCGTGACCGGCCTCGCCGAGCAGACGCATGGTGCTGCTCGGGTCGACGCAGGTCTCCGCGTCGGCGTGACGGGTGAGGAGGGGGCGGAACGAGGTGGTCGTGTTCTCGGTCATGAACACGACTCTACGACCGTATATGCCCATCCCCAGGGCCATTTGGGCCTTGGAACCCTGGGCCAATACAGGAGCGTGCCGACAGCGCTGCGCTCCGGCTCGCCCCTCTGGTCCCGTGCTCCGGCGCACTCCGCCCGCGCTGCGGACCCATGCGAGCGCCGGTTCCCGCACCGCCCTCGCCTCCTAGAGTGGGATGGTTGGCCGCCGCATCGCGCAGCGCCGCCCGGCAGGCCACGGGCCGGACCGGGTGGCAACGGCACGTTCCTGCCGCACGGAGGATTCACATGAGCGCCTACGACCGGACGATCCTCGCCGACGGCCCCGTACTGTTCCTGGGACTGGGAGGGGCAGGCACCGAGGTGTCCCCGGGCGGGCTGCCGGCCGAATACCACGGCTCCCCCGGGCACACCCACCTGCCCAACGGCGAACCGGCCACACTGTTCGACGGCACGAGCGGACAGTACGTCGAGGTCCCGGACAGCGAGGTCCTGTCCGTCTCCACCACGGGAGCCCTGACCATCGAGGCCTGGCTGCGACCGGACGCGCTGGTCTTCCCCCGCACCGAGGGCTCCGGGTACGTCCACTGGCTCGGCAAGCTCACCTACGCCACCGTCAACCAGTGCGAATGGGTGGCGCGCATCTACTCCGCGGGCAACACCGAGGGGCGCGCGAACCGTGTCTCCGGCTACGCCTTCAATCCGCCCGGCGGACTCGGCGCGGGTTCGTACTTCCAGGACCCCCTCCGCCCCGGCGAGTGGATGCATTACGCCCTCGTCATCACCACCGCGCCGGACGGTCCCGCCCAGCCGCCGGGCCGCACCAAGATCTACCGGGACGGGCGGCTGCGGGACACCGACGCACTGGCCGACTACGACATCGTCCCCGCGGACACCACATCGCCGCTTCGCATCGGCAGCGCGGCACTGCGTTCCTTCTTCCTGGGCGGGATCGGCAAGGTCGCCGTCTATCCACGGGAACTGCCGGCCGAACGCCTGGCTGAGCACCACGCGGTCATGACCTCGGGCTGACCACGGCGGCCGGGCTGTCCGGAGCGGCCGGGAAACGGTTCGCGCCCCGGAACC
The DNA here is from genome assembly GCF_030719215.1 of Streptomyces sp. Alt3. Taxonomy (NCBI): domain Bacteria; kingdom Bacillati; phylum Actinomycetota; class Actinomycetes; order Kitasatosporales; family Streptomycetaceae; genus Streptomyces; species Streptomyces glycanivorans. The sequence continues at coordinate 708,151 of NZ_CP120983.1, forward strand.
CGAGTCCTTGGCTTCCATCGGAGCACTGTGGGTCGCAGACGCGACGCGAGGGGAGCCGGGGATGACCGAGGGCACGAGGACCGACCGCTCGGGCTTGCTGCTCGGCCAGTTCGACCAGGCCAGGGAGATGGCCCAGGTGCGGCTGAAGGGGCTGGGTGACGACGAGTACCTGTGGGAGCCGGTGGCCGGTTCCTGGTCGATCCGGCGCCGGGGCGAGTCACCGACGCCCCGGGCGTACGGACCGGGCGAGTGGGTGCTCGACAGGGGCGTCCCGGACATCCCGGCGAGCGAGTACGCCGAGGTCGCCCGGCAGGCCGCCGGGGGCATGGCGGTGTCCAAGATCGCCGATGACTGGAGCGTGAGCGTCGATCGGGTGGAGCAGGTCCTCGCCCACAGCGGTGAGCCGGAGCCCGACGAGACCCCTGTGACCACCATCGCCTGGCGGCTCGGGCACCTGCACTCCTGTCTCGCGGGCCAGTGGGAGTGGACCTTCGGCGAGCGCCGGCGGGAACCGAGGCTGCTGGTCGACTTCTTCCCCTCCGCGTCGGTGGCACTCGATCGGTTCTGGGACCTGATCGGCCGCTGGCGCGACGGCGTGGCCGCGGTCACCGAGGAGCAGCTGGACACGGTGGGCTTCTCGCAGTACCCCTACGGATCCGATCCCGACGACCCGTTCGCCGCGGTGCCGGCGGGGGCCAACCTCGAGTACATCCATCACATGGCCGAGATATCGCTAATCCGCGACCTGTGGCGGGGGCGCTCCACGACATCCGGGTGAGCCCGGGCGCACCCTGAGCACGGCGCACGGCGTTTCCGCCACGGGTCACGGGCCCCGTCGTCCGCGGCCCGACGGAGCGTGTGCGCCCCGGAGGACGGCGTGTTTCAGTGGACCGGTGACCTGCAACAAGGGCGAGGACATCCATCGGCGGAAGGGCCAGTCATGAAGTTCGCGGTGATCGGCGGCACGGGGCTGATCGGATCGAAGGTCGTCGAGAAGCTGCGCGCCGACGGACACGAGGCCGTGCCCTGCTCGAAGTCGACGGGCGTCGACGTCATCAGCGGCAAGGGGGTGGAGGAGGCGGTCGCCGGGGCCGATGTGATCGTCGACCTGACGAACTCCCCCACCTTCGACGAGGCCGCACCGGAATTCTTCCGGCGGTCGATGGGGAATCTGCTGGACGCCGGGCGGAAGGCGGGGGTGGGCCACTTCGTCATGCTGTCCATCGTCGGCGTGGACCAGGTACCCGAGTTGGACTACTACCGCGCCAAGGCGCTCCAGGAAGAACTTCTCGCGGCGGGGCCGATCCCGTACTCCGTCGTCCGCGCCACGCAGTTCATGGAGTTCGTCGACGCGATCATGAGCTGGAGCGCCGACGGTGACACCGTCCGGCTGCCCGGCACCCCGATCCAGCCGATCGCCGCCCAGGAGGTCGCCGACGCGGTCGCCGAAGCCGCCATGGGCACTCCGCTGCGGGGTGTCCACAACATCGCGGGCCCCGAGGTCTTCCCTCTCGACGAACTCGGCAGGATCACGCTCGCGGCCCGCTCGGACGGCCGTACCGTCGTCACCGACGACACCGCCGGGATGTTCTCCGTCGTCCGCGGGGACGTTCTGACGAACAGGAGCGACGCATCGCTCGCCCCCACCCGCTACGCGGACTGGCTCGCGTCGCACTGATACTCCGGGGGCCCGGCCGGGGAGGGGGCGCAGGCGTCCACCTGCGCACGGGCCTGCGTCCTCCGGCCGCCGAGGACATCGCCGAGTCCGTCATCTTCGCCGTCACGGTGCCCGCCCATGTGGACATCGCCGGGATGACCGTGGTTTCCCGTACAGCGCGGCTGACGTGACCGGCTCCGGTTCGACGTCCTGGGTCAGGTCCTTCCCGCGTCGTTCGGGCAGGTCACGGCCGCGGGTCGGCGGGGCGGTCAGACACCTGCGTCGGGGCAGGTGGGGTCGAGGTACCGGACCGCGGAGTGTTCGGCGTGCGGGAGGAGCAACGCCTGGAGTTCCTCGGCGGCTGCCTCCAGGAGGTGGCCGTCCCGGTGTGCGTGAAGGGTCTCCAGGACGAAAGTGACCCGGGTGCTGTCCTCGGTGACGCGCGTGCGGTGGGCGTCGCGGTGGTTCCAGTGCCGGGTGAGGACGCCGCTGGTGTCGGCGTAGACGATCTCGCCGGGCTTCGGGTTCTCCACGGTGTCCGGTTCGCCGAGCGGGGTGAACTCCTCGCTGCCGTCGGCGTACCGGATGTCGACAGCACCGGTGACGTGCGCGAGGTCGAAGGCCCCGGCGGGCAGGCCGTGGCGGAGGGAGACCGTGTTGTACGAGTCGACGGCGGGGTTGATCCGCGGGAGCACCCCCTTCTTGGCCACGCGGCGGCCGAGGGCGTCGACGCTGGGGCGGATGCGGCGGGGGTTGGTGCCGAAGGAGCGGTAGGCCGTGTGCCATGCCTCGATGCGGGGGTCGTTCTCGTCGGCGGGCTGCCATACGCCGTCGGCGGCCTCCTGTTCCAGGTGGTGGAGAGCGGCGGTGGCCTCGGGCCAGGGCTCGCGTCCGCGCAGGCCCTTCGCGGTGACGAGCGCGATGCGGGTGTCGGGGAAGGCGTCGGCGACATCGGGGTGGATACGGAAGACGGTCATGGGGCGGTGTCCTGCTCTTCGTGTGCGTGGGGCGGGGGCGAGGCCGTGGACGGCCGGGCCACCCTGGTGGGATCAAAAAATCCCGAGGTTTCACAACGGAACGACTCGACCGTACAATGAAGCGACCGGATGGTGTCAACCGAACGACCGAGCGGTCCATTGCAGCACTCCGCCAACCAGCCCGTATCAGCACACATCAGGACGGTGAATCAGTGCCAGACTCGGACGAAGCCCTGCGTACGCTCGCGCGCAACGTCAGGTCCGCACGCACACGGGCAGGGCTGTCCCTGGACGAGCTGGGCCGGCGCGCCAAGGTCAGCAAGGGCGCGCTGGTCGGGCTGGAGAAGGCTCAGGGCAATCCGAACTTCGCCACCCTCGTCCGTCTCGCCGACACGCTCGGAATCTCCGTTTCCGCCCTGCTGGAGGGGCCGTCCGAGGGCCGGGTCCGTGTGGTTTCCGCCGACGCCGTCATGCCGCTGTGGGCCGGCGAGCGGGGCAGCGAGGCCCGGCTCATGCTGACGACCTCGGGAGCGGCCCCGGTCGAGGTCTGGCGCTGGAGGCTGGAGCCCGGCGAGGAGTACCCGAGCCATCCGCATCAGGCCGGCGTCGTGGAGACCGTCAGTGTCACCTCGGGCCGGATGACGCTGATCGTCGACGGCACGGAGCACGCCGTCGAAGCCGGGCAGACCGCCACCTTCGACGGCGACGCCTCCCACGCCTATCGCGGCTCGGGCACCGGAACCTGCCACCTGATCATGACGGTACACATCCCGCCCGGTCCCGGCTCCACGAACTGACCCCTGCCGATCAGGGGCCGCCCGTACCGCCCGCCCTACGTCCGGCCCGGCACCTCGTACAGCCAGGGGATGCCACCACCGGGGTCGTGGAGGTCACGCCGTCGACAGGACGTGGCCATCCGCGTCGAGTTCGACCACCGTGCCGGTGGTCCTCGCCCGTTCCGCCGCCCAGACGACGCGGTGGGTCGCCAGGCTCTCGGTCGCGTCGGAGAGAAGGAGCGACCTGTCACCGGTGGCGACGGCCGCGAAGAAGGCGTCGGTCAACGCCTCGTCGCCGCCTCCGTGTCCGTCCTCGGGTGAGGGGCCCGGGTTTCCCGCTCCGCCGGCCCCCGCATCAACGGTGAGCGGGCCGTCGGTCCGCGTGCGGTCCGACAGCGTGTCGAGGGCCCGCGTGTCGACGGTCCGTTCGGATCCGTCGCGGAAATCGACCAGGCGCAGCGTGGTCCCGTCACCTTCGACGAAGCCGTGGGTGCCCATGAGCCGGGTGCGGCGCTGTTCCATCGGGGTGTAGGCGCTCATGGTGAACGAGCAGGTGGCGCCGGATTCGAACTCCATGGTGACCACCTGGTTGTCGACCACGTCGTTGTCGCAGGCGTACGCGCACCGCCCGTAGGGACCGGTCCTCAGTGCCTCCAGCACCCCGGCCTCCGTGTGCTCGGCCGTGACGGCCGACAGCGGCCAGAACTCCTGGTCCTCGTCGCCCAGACATCCGAGGTAGAGCCGTTTCGCCGAGTACGGGCAGCCCGCCTCCACCGGGCAGTCGAGGCAGCGGTCGGTCGCGCCGGCGGGCGCGTCCTCGGGCCGCAGGTGGGTCAGGCTGCCGAAGGACCCGACCCTGCGGGGCAGAGTTCCGAAGAGGTGGACCAACCAGTCGATGTCGTGGCAGGCCTTGGTCAGCAGCATGGGTGCGGAGGTGTCCTCACGACGCCAGTTGCCCCGCACGAAGGAGTGCGCGTGGTGCCACCAGCCGACGGGCTCCAGGTGCTGGACGCTGACGAGGCGGCCGATGGTGCCGCTGTCCAGCAGCTCCTTGAGGTACCGGGTGTACGACGTGTAGCGCAGCACATGACAGACGGCCAGCAGTACACCGTTGCGCAGCGCCGCCTCCGCGATGGCCGACGCATGGCCTTCCCCGGTGGCCATCGGCTTCTCCAGGAGAATGTGGTAGCCGAGACCGGCCAGCGCCACCGCGGGCTCCACGTGCATCCGGTCCTGGGTGGCGATCACGCATGCGTCGGCCAGCTTTCCGGCCGCCACCACGTCGGTCCAGTCGGCGTACACCCGCTCCGCCGGCACCCCGAACTCCCGAGCCGCCCGGGCACGGCGGCCGGGGTCCGGTTCGGCCACCGCGACCACCCGCCCCGCCCCCGTGGCCAGCGCACGCCGCGCGTAGGTCGTGCCGCGGAGCCCGGCTCCGACGAGCACCGTCGTCACCTCGGACATGGGATACCTCCTGGTGGGGACCGCCCCGCGCACCGGACCCGGAGGCCGGTGCGCGGGAACGGACGGGAGCGGGGCAACGGGCCCGCGGGGGTGCGGGGCCGTTCTCAGTGGCCGAGCAGCGTGCGCAGCGACGGCTGCAACAGGTCCGCGTGCGCCCGCACCATGTCGTCGCACAGGTCCCAGATGCGTTCGACCGGCAGGGCCGCGGCGGTGGCCGGGTCCGCCATGGCCGCCTGCCGGATGGACCGGGGGTCGTCCTCCAGAGCGGCGCGGACGACCAGTTCGTTCATTCCGAGGTAGCCGCGGTTGAGGGCTGCGCACTGGGCGGGCAGGGAGCCGACACGGGTGGGCTGGACTCCCAGGGCGTCGACCAGGCACGGCACTTCGACGGTTCCGGTCGCGGGCAGGTTGTCGATCAGCCCGTGGTTCGGGACGTTGCCGTAGATCGTGCGGGGCGTACCGGTCACGACACTGTGGATGAGCTGGGGGGCGTACTCCATCGTGCCCTCGACGTCGAGCGCCGATCCGTCGGCCAGTGTGTCGCGGGTCCGTTCGTATGCGGCGATGTTCTCGTCCACGATACCGAGATAGGCGCCGACGGGGAGGCGGAGACGCTCGATCTCACTGTCGTGGTGCAGGTACCAGGGGACGTACTCGGCGGAGTGCTCGCTGGTCTCGGTCGGGTAGTAGCCCAGGCGCCGGTACATGTCGACGCGTACCCGGCGCCGCAGTTCGGGGTTCCGCGCGATGAGGGAGTCGAGCCGCGGGTAGAGGTCGGTCCCGTCGTGTTCGAGACGGAGCACCCACGCCTGGTGGTTGACGCCGGCGGCCCGGTACACGACTTCCTCGTGCGGGACACCCAGGAGGTCCGCCAGGTCGCGAACGGTCCAGTACACCGAGTGGCACAGACCGACGACACGGGTCAGCCCGGTGGCCTGGGTGAGGTACTGGACGTTCATCGCCATCGGGTTGGTGTAGTTCAGCAGCCAGGCGTCGGGGCAGACCTCGGCGATGTCCTCGCCCAGCGCCTTGAGCAGTGGGAAGGTGCGCAGCGCGCGGAAGATGCCTCCGATGCCGAGGGTGTCCCCGATGGTCTGGCGGACGCCGTGGCCGGCGGGGACGTCGAAGTCGACGCGGGTGGATTCCCGCATGCCGACCTGGACGATGTTGATGACGAAGTCGGCCCCTTCGAGGGCCGCCTTCCGTTCGGCGTGGGCGGTGATGCGGGGCCCGCCGCCCTGTCCGGTCAGCCGGTCCGCGATCTGGCGGGCGGCGCCGTGTGCCGTGGCGAGGCGTTCCGCGTCGATGTCGTGGAGGGCGATATGGGCGCCCTTGAGCTCCGGGAACACGAAGAGGTCCGCCAGGAGGCCCTGGGTGAACACTACGCTTCCGGCGCCGATGAACGCGATCTTGGGGTTGGTCTGGGTCATCACAGGTTCTTTCCGTTGCGGGCGACTGCCGTTCGGGCTTCGTCCCAGGTGGGCTGGGCGGGGGTACCGCCGTGTGCCCGGGTGGACAGGGCGCCGCAGGCGGCGGCGATTTCGAGAGCCTCCGGGAGAGGGAGGCCGTGCAGGAGGGCGGCGACCCAGCCGGCGTCGAAGCTGTCCCCCGCGCCGACGGTGTCCAGCGGCCGGGCGGCAGTCCCGGGGGTGCGCCGCAGAGCGCGGCCGTCGTGCAGGAGGGCGCCCTCGGCCCCGTTCTTGACGACCACGTGCGGCCCGCGTGCCGCGAGTACAGCCGCCGCGGCGTCCAGGGGGTCCGCACCGGGTGCGGAGACCGCCGTGGAACCGATGGCGTCCGCGAGGGCCAGCGCCTCCTGCGCGTTGGGCAGCAGGTAGTCGGTGACGGCGAGCGTCGCTTCGATCCCTCTCCGCTCCCACGTGCCGGAGGGGTCGTCGTTGGTGTCGAGCGAGGTCGTCGCACCGCCCGCGCGAGCCTTGGCCAGCAACCGGGGCAGCGCCTCGGCGATCCGGGGCAGGAGGAAGTACGAGGACGCGTGGACGTGCCTGGCGCCGGTGAGCAGCGCCTCGGGGACGTCGTCGGGGCCGCCGGCGGAGAGCGTGCCCGGGGCGGTGAGGATCGCCCGGTCGCCGTCCCCCCGTGTCACGATCACCGTGAGGGGTGTCGGGAGGACGGGATCGGTGTGCAGGGCCTGGGTGTCGACCCCTCGGGCGGTCAGGGCGGTGCGGACGAACCTCCCGGCCTCGTCGTCACCGACGCGTCCGGCGAAGGCGACCTTGAGCCCGAGGCGGGCGGCTCCGCACGCCATGATCGCGCCTGAACCGCCGAGTGTGAGCCGGCCGGTGTCGACGAGTTGTTCGCGCTGTCCGAAGGCGGGCGGGGTGTCGAGCGGGCCAAGGACGATGTCGGGATTCGCGTCCCCGATGACGAGCAGGTCGAAGGTGTGCTGCATACGGCTTCCTGTGATCGCGGACCCCGGCTGACCGGGTCCGGCGGGTGACGTGTGGCGGCCGGCGGGAGCGGCCCGTGCCGCACCGCTGGTGCGGGAGGGCCCGGAGGGGCCCGGGCCTCAGCCCTTGATTCCGCTGGAGGTGATGGACTGGATGAAGGACTTCTGGGCGAAGAGGAACGCGAGGAGGACCGGCAGGACAGTGATCACGTTCCCCGCCATGACCGCGGACCAGCGCGTGTGGTGCTGTCCCTGAAATGTCGTCAGACCGAGCTGGAGGGTGTACTGCGTGTCGTGGTTGATGGCGATCAGCGGCCAGGTCAGGTCGTTCCAGGTGGTCAGGAACGTCAGTACCGCGACAGTGCTCAACGCCGGTCGCGACAACGGCAGGACGACCAGGAACAGCACCCTCAGCCGTGAACAGCCGTCCATCCATGCCGCCTCCTCCAGCTCCCTCGGCAGGGAGAGGAAGAACTGCCGGAACAGGAACACGGCGAAGGGTGTGACCAGGGAGGGGACGATCAAGGCGCCCAGGGTGTCGATGAGTCCGAGCTGCTTCATCACCAGGAACGTGGGGATCATCGTCAGCTGGAAGGGAATGGCCATGGTGGCCAGCATCAGGGCCATGAGTATCCTGGAGCCGGCGAACCGCATCCGGGCGAACGCGTAGCCGCCGAGTGCGCCGAGCAGCAGGTTCGACGCCACCGCTGCGACCGAGACGATCAGCGAGTTGGCGAACCAGCGGGGGAACATCGCGTTGCCGAGCACGTACCGGTAGCCGCCCAGGTCGATCTCCGAGGGCCACAGGGCGGGTGGGAAGCGATTGATCTCCGCGTCGCTCATCACGGAGCTGAGCAGGAGCCAGATCAGCGGGACGGCGAAGACCAGGGCGAGAGGGGCCAGCAGCAGGTGCCAGGCGCTGAACGGCAGCCGGATCCGTCCGCGCTGAGCACCGCCTGCCCGCCGGGCGGTGGAGGGGGAAGGGGAATCGGCTGTCGCGCTCATCGTGCGGCTCCTTCGAGGCGTCTGGTCGCGCGTGCCCGGCCTCGGGCGGCCCGTACGAGGCGCGGGACCGCGAAGACCAGGAGCAGCGCGAGCGCCAGCGCGTAGGCGGCCGCCGCGCCGTAGCCGGCGGTGAAGTTCTTGAACGCCTGCTCCCAGATGAAGTAGACGATCACTGTGGTGGAGCCGAGCGGCCCGCCCTTGGTCGTCACGTACACCAGGTCGAACACCTGGAGGGCGTTGATGGTCTGCCACAGCAGGAGGAAGGTGAGGACCGGGGTGAGCGAGGGCAGGACGACATGGCGCAGCAGATGCCACCGCCCGGCGCCGTCCAGCCGCGCCGCCTCGGTCAGGGAGGGCGGCACGTCCTGCAGCGCTGCCAGGATGACCACCACGCAGAAGCCGGTGCCGCTCCACAGCGAGATGGCCACGAGCACGGGAAGTGCCTGGCCGGGGTCGGTGAGGAAACCCTGGGGGGACACGCCGAGCTTGTGGAGCACGGAGTTGGCCACCCCGAAGTCCGGGTCGAGGACGAAGGAGAACAGCACGCCCTGCGCGGTCGCCGACACGACGAACGGTACGAAGACGAGCGTGCGGTAGAGGCCCACGAGCCGGATCCGACGGTTCAGCACGAGGGCGAGTGCCAGCCCCAGTCCGATGCTCGCCGGGACGTACAGGCCGGTGTAGAGGACCGTGTTGCGCACGGCCTGGCCGAAGTGCGGGTCCTGCACCAGGGCGCGGTAGTTGCCGAGGCCGACCCAGCGGCTCGGCGTGACCAGGTCGTCGGCCCGGAAGGAGAGCAGCAGGGACCAGGCCACGGGGACGACGCTCAGGCCGAGGATGATCAGGACCGAGGGCGATACGAACATCCAGGCGGTCGCCTGTTCCCCGCGGAGCCGGCGCCGGAGGGGGCCCGGTGGCGGCCGTCTGAAGGAAGGGCTCGACGCGTCACCGTCGGTGTCGTCACCGTGGCCGGTGTGGTCGCCGTCCGGGCGGGCGTCGTGCTTGCGCTCGGGAAGCGTGAGCGGAGTGGGCAGGCGCGGCATCGGGATCCTCTCAACGCGGTATGAGCAGGGCGGCGTTGGCCTCGTCCGCGCAGGTGCGCAAGGCCTTGACGGGGGTGCTGCGGCCGAGGAGCACGGAGGAGACGGCCCGTCCGAGCGCCTGCGAGATCTGTGGATAGGCCGGGTGCACGGGACGGACGCGCGCCGATTCCAGTGCTTTGGTGAACACCGGCAGCCCCGCGGTGCGGGACTCCTGGGCCTGCCAGGCGGGGAGCGCCCCGGTGTTCCGGCTCAGCGGCAGGCTGCCGGCCCGGATGCCCCAGCGCACGTCCTGGGCCGGCTGCGAGAGCCACGCCGTGAAGGTACGTGCCGCCCGTACGCGTGCCTCACCGTTGTCGAACACGGTCCAGGTGTCGGGTCCCGATATGGTCATCGGCCGGCCGCTGTAGCTTGGCATCGGCACGACGTGGTAATCGATCTTCGCCTGCTGGATGTCGGGCAGTTGCCACGGGCCGGTCACGGCCATGCCCATCCTGCCGGACAGGAAGACCCGGTACATCTGCTCGCTTCCCGGCTTGGGATCCACGTAGACGCTCCTGTCCCCGGCGAGCGCCGCCACCGTCTCCAGCGCTCGCACACCGGTGTCCGCGAACCCGATGCGCCTGCCGTCCTCGCTGACGACGTCACCGCCCAGGTCCCACACCATCGGCCACAGCCGCCACACCGTGTCCTCGTCCCCCACACCGGGCCAGCCGGTACCGAACCTGCCGCTCCCGGCCGCGGTCAGTTTCCTGGCCGTCGCCACGAATTCGTCCCAGGTCCAGCCCGGACGCGGCAGTGGCAGACCGGCGTCCTCGAAGAGCTTCTTGTTGCAGACCACCGCGAGGGCGTCGAGCAGCGCGGGGGCCGCCCGCACCCGGCCGTTGAGCGTGACGGCCTCGCGCGCGGGGTCCCAGAAATCGATCCGGGGGGTGGAGCGCATCGTGTCGGTCATGTCCACCACGGACGGGCTGCGCGCGACACTGGCCAGGTCCGAGCCGAAGACGTAGGCGATGTCGGGGAAGGAGCCGGATGCCAGGGCCGCCGTGATCTTCTGGAGCATCGCGTCCGCCAGGACGCCGCCACCGGGATCGACGCGGATGCCGGGATGGGTGCGGTTGAAGTCCTCGACCAGTTCCTCGATGGCCGCACGGCCGGTGTCCGTCTGCCCGTGCCAGAGCTCGACGAGCACCTTTCCGTCGGCTCCGACGCCGTCGCCGGTTCCGCGGGCGCAGCCCGGCAGTGCGGCCGCGGCACCGAGCGCCAGGCCCGTGCCGCGCAACAGGGCGGTACGGCGCGTCGGTCCGGCTGCGGAGCGGGTCGTGCGGGGTGTTTCGGCCATCTGGGCCCCCAGGGGAAACGCGGTGCGGCACGGCAGTTCACGCCGGACGTCGCTGCACGGCGGACGGTGTGCTGTGAGTGGTCACCGAGAAGGCGCGGTGCACGGTGGAGACGGGCACGACGCGTCGGAAGGCGTCTCCGTGTGAGGGGTGGGGGAACACACCTGCCCCTCACACGGAGCGTGAAGTACACCGAGACGGGCCGGGGCTCGTACGCCGACCGGCCCTACGGTCGGACTCAGCAGGTCTTTCGGACGTACCCGCTGTCACCCGGGGCGCTGACGTCGACGTCGCGCAGCACGACGCTGAGACGGCTCCCGAAGGCCGCACACGTCGCCTTGAACGCCTTCTCCTGGTACTCGATCACGATCACGTTGTCACCGAAACCCTCGGTGTAGTCACCGCATTCGTCCCACTCGCCGCACTCCTCGGCGACGGCGAAGTCGAGGCCCGTCTCGTCGCGGGCGAGGGAGAAGTCCGAGGTGTTCTTCTGCGCGATCGCCAGGCCCTTCCGGTGGGCGTGGTCGGCGAGCAGCCTGACGAAGGTCTTGGCGTTGGACTCACTGATCAGATCGGTGCGCGTGAAGGTGTCGAGGTTGTCGGGCTCGACGGCCTTGAAGCCCTTGGTCGCGCACGTGTCGATCCAGGTGTTGACCTTGGCGGCGATCCGCTGGCGCTTGGTGTCGGTCCGGATGTCCAGGATCGCCTCGCCCCAGCCCTCGTCGTAGACGATGTCACCGGCGGCGTCCCGCAGCAGGAGGTCGCCCCACTCGTCCTCCGCTCCCGGCTGGGCCTGGAAGGCGTTGACGTAACAGATGTTGTAGAGGCCCGCCGCGGGTGAGGCGGTGTGGTCACGGCTCACGACCTGCACCCCGGTGGGAGGCGTGTAGGGCCGGCCGATCTGGTAGTCGAAATTGCCGTGTGCGGGGGGAAGGCTCACAGCCTGGACCGCGCCGTCGGCGGTCGAGGTGAGGAACAGCGGGGTGATCAGCGCCGCTGCGACGGCGGCTGCCACAGGAACCCGTCCGTGGGACCGGACGCGGTTGATGAGGGACATCACGAGCTCCCGAAGGTGGGGGGTACGTCCCCGCCTCGGACTCCGCGCACCGCGCGGATCCTGGCGACTCAGTCCGGGCTGACGGTGTGTTGACCGTGGTACCGGTTGGGCGTACCTCTGGCGCCGAGTGCTCAACTCCGGCGTTGGATGGAGTAAAGCGATCACGGTTCGGCGTGTCAACAGGTCACGACGGATGATGCCTTCGGACGGATCGCCACCGCTCGGCGGAAATCGCCCGAGTCATTCCCACCTGGGGTATCCCCCGTCCACGCGCAGGGCGTTGATGCCGCTGATGTGACGGCCGCCGCAACGGTCCTGCGGGAGGACCAGTTGTGGCCCCGCGCGGTTGAGCGGGTTGCCGTCGACGGTGACCGCGAGCAGCACCCGGGCCTGTCCGAAGTCGGGATCGATCTCCGCCCAGGACAGAAGCGCGTGGTGGCCGTCCGCGCCGGACACGGCGATCAGGAAGCGCAGTCGGTCCTTGCGCCTGGCCGGGGCGAAGCGGGGCCCGGCGGCCATGAGCACGTCGTGCAGCAACGGCCCGGTGAACCGGTGGTGCTGGACGCCGCTGGTGGCGCACTCGAAGCTGACGTCGGACTCGTACTGCGGCCAGCCGAGCAGGTCGGGCACGGTCAGCCGGGCCGGACGGGCGACGTCTCCGGTGAGAGTGAGTTCCGGCACCTGGCCGGCCGTCGTAGCGGCAGCTTCGAGGGACTGACCCACGGGTACCACCTCCGAGGTGACCGTACCCGGGCCCACACCCCGTACAAACGCACATGCAAGCCAGGACAATGCCATCTCTTACTCATGCGAAGCGACAGGAGACTTTTCCCTGGCATCTGCGACAGTATGATCAGCACATGCGCACCCACCGGACCGGGGACGCGGCCGCCGCACCGGCCGGTGCCGGAGCCGGCCCCGGGGGCGCCTCGTCGACGGCGGGGATCGCTGTCAACGGTCCGCGAGGACCACTGGTGATCATGTCCATCAGGACAAGAGGGAGCGACCCATCATGACCCGTACCGCACGCCCGACGGGGCGGACCCTGCAGGTGGCCGGTGCAGGCGCAGCCGCCCTGCTGGCCCTGAGCGGCTGTTCGTCGTCGGACGACTCCTCGTCGGCGGCGTCGGGTTCCTCCGCGTCCGCCTCGTCGTCGGACGAGCTGTCCGGCACGGTGACCGTGTTCGCCGCCGCGTCGCTCAAGGAGAGCTTCACGACCCTGGGCGAGCAGTTCGAGAAGGCGCACCCCGGCACGAAGGTCACCTTCAACTTCGGCGGCAGCGACTCCCTCGCGGCGGGCATCACCGGCGGTGCCCCGGCCGACGTGTTCGCCTCGGCCAGCCCCAAGACGATGAAGATCGTCACGGACGCGGGGGGCGCGTCCGGCACCCCCGCCACCTTCGTGCGCAACCAGCTGGAGATCGCCACCCTTCCGGGCAACCCCGACAAGGTGTCCTCCCTGAAGGACCTCACCGATCCCGGTCTCAAGGTGGTCCTCTGCGACAAGGAGGTACCGTGCGGCGCGGCCGCCCAGAAGGCCCTCGACGCGAGCGGGATCGAGCTCACCCCCGTCTCGTACGAGCAGGACGTCAAGTCCGCTCTGACCAAGGTCGAGCTGAAGGAGGCCGACGCCGCCGTCGTGTACAAGACCGACGTGTACGCGGCGGGTGACAAGGTGGAGGGCGTGGAATTCCCCGAGTCCGCCGACGCCGTCAACGACTACCCGATCGTCCAGCTCAAGGAGACCGGGAACGCCCCGGCCGCCAAGGCCTTCATCGCCCTCGTGCAGTCCCCCGAGGGCCAGAAGGTCCTGACCGGGGCAGGATTCCTCAAGCCGTGACCGAGCTCGACGGCTCGGGCGCCGCGACCGGCCCCCTCAAGGGCGGGCCGCGGCGCCGGGCTGCCCGGACGGGTGGCGGCCGGGGAGTGCCACTTCCCCTGCTGCTGCCGGCGCTGATCGGCCTCGCCTTTCTGATCGTTCCGCTGATCGCGCTGCTCGTACGAGCTCCCTGGCGCAGCCTGCCCGAGCTTCTGACCAGTGCCGAGGTGTGGCAGGCGCTTCAGCTGTCCCTGGTCTGCGCCACGGCCGCCACCGCGGTGAGCCTGGTACTCGGTGTGCCACTGGCCTGGCTGCTGGCCCGCGTCGAATTCCCCGGCCGTGGCCTCGTACGGGCCCTCGTCACACTGCCGCTCGTGCTGCCACCCGTGGTGGGCGGTGTGGCTCTGCTGATGGCTCTCGGCCGCAACGGCATCATCGGGAAGTCGCTGGACGACTGGTTCGGGATCACGCTGCCCTTCACGACGACGGGGGTCGTGATCGCAGAGGCCTTCGTCGCGATGCCGTTCCTCGTCATCAGCGTGGAGGGCACCCTGCGCGCCGCCGACCCCCGCTTCGAGGAGGCCGCCGCCACACTCGGAGCCTCCCGGTTCACCGCGTTCCGCCGGGTCACCCTGCCGCTGATCGCGCCGGGCATCGCGGCGGGCGCCGTGCTCGCCTGGGCCCGCGCGCTGGGCGAGTTCGGCGCGACGATCACGTTCGCGGGCAACTTTCCCGGCCGTACCCAGACCATGCCGCTGGCCGTGTACCTGGCCCTGCAGAGCGACCCCGAGGCGGCCATCGCCCTCAGTCTGGTCCTGCTCGCCGTGTCCATCGCGGTGCTGGCCGGCCTGCGCGACCGTTGGATGAAAGCAGGATGACCGATACTCGCGACAGCTCCACCGGCCTCTGCTCCGATGTGGGTGAAGAGGGCCTCGACGCCCGCCTGGTCGTCGAGCGCGGCACCTTCCGTCTCGATGTGGCGCTGACCGCCGCACCCGGCGAAGTGGTCGCCCTGCTCGGCCCCAACGGTGCCGGCAAGACCACCGCCCTGCGCGCCCTCGCCGGACTGACACCGCTCACCGGCGGCCATCTGCGACTGGACGGCACCGCGCTGGAGCGTACGCCGCCGGAGTCCCGCCCGGTCGGCGTCGTCTTCCAGGACTACCTGCTCTTCCCGCACCTCACCGCCCTGGACAACGTGGCCTTCGGACCGCGCTGTCACGGCGCGAGCAAGGCGTCGGCCAGGGAACAGGCCGCCGACTGGCTCGGCCGTCTGGGGCTCGCGGACCACATGGGCGCGAAGCCACGCAGGCTCTCGGGCGGCCAGGCCCAGCGCGTCGCCCTGGCCCGCGCGCTGGCAACCCGGCCGCGACTGCTGCTCCTGGACGAGCCTCTGGCGGCCCTGGACGCCCGCACCCGCCTGGAGGTCCGCTCCCAGCTCCGGCGGCACCTGGCCGATTTCGAGGCAGTCGCCGTCCTGGTCACCCACGACCCTCTGGACGCCATGGTGCTGGCCGACCGGCTGGTCGTGGTCGAGGACGGCCAAGTAGTGCAGCAAGGCGCACCGTCCGACGTCGCTCGCCGTCCGCGCACGGACTACATCGCCCAACTGGTCGGCCTGAACCTGTACCAGGGCGAGGCCGACGGGCACACCGTCCACCTCGGCACCGGGTCCTCCCTCACCGCATCCGAGGCCATGTCCGGGCCGGTGTTCGTGGCATTCCCGCCGAGCGCGGTCACTCTCCACCGGGACCGCCCGGCCGGTACGAGCGCCCGCAATCTCTGGCACTGCGAGATCGCGGGCCTGGAAACCCACGGTGACCAGATCCGTGCCGACCTCACCGGCGACCTGCGTCTGGCCGCGGACCTGACCACCGTGGCCGCCGCCGAACTCGATCTGCGGCCGGGAGCGGCGGTCTGGGCGACGGTGAAGGCGACGCAGACCCACGCCTACCCCGTCTGAGGGCCCGGACCGGGAGCGCCCGTGCGGGGGTCTGTGCGGGATCGAGCGGCAGGGGAAGGACCGCGGGCCTGGCCTGCCCCGTCGGCCAAGCCCTGTTCGCACGGTGGGCGCGACTCCGTGGCCCTGGACCCGGACCCCGCTCGATGGTGCGTGGTCGTCGCCGCCCGTCGTGGCGTACGCGCAGGTGGCGTACCGAGGCGGATCCGTCAGGCCGTACGAGACGTACAGCCCTCCGTCACCGCTCGCCCGCGAGGTCGACCTCCTCCCGGTGCACCGGTGCCGGATCCGTCACCTTCGGACGGCGCCACGGCTGTGCGGCAGGCGCCGCCACCGCACGCCACCAGGTGTCCGAGGGCAGCTTCCCCGCCGGTTCGAACGGCTCACCGGGACGGGGAAGAGCCACCGCCTGGCCGGCCTCGTCAGCGACGTCCTTCATCCACTCACCGGGCTCCGACCACGGATGCGGGGCGAGATTGAAGGTGCCCCAGTGGATCGGCAGCAGCGCTCCGTGCGGCGCACCCCCCTGGAGGTCCAGATGCGCACGCAGGCCCTCGGCCGGCGTCATGTGGATGTCGGGCCAGTACTCCGAATAGGCGCCGACCTGGATCATCGTCACGTCGAACGGCCCGTGCGCGGCCCCGATGTCCTTGAAGCCGGAGAAGTATCCGGTGTCCCCGCTGTGGTAGACCCGGTGCTCGGGGCCCGTGACGACCCAGGACGCCCAGAGCGTGTGCTGCTGGTTGCGCAGTCCGCGGCCGCAGAAATGACGTGCGGGGGTAGCGGTCAGGTCGATGCCCGCGATCTGCGTGGTCTCGTTCCAGTCGAGCTCGTGGACGCGCTCCGGGGGAACACCCCATCGCTCCAGGTGGGCGCCGACGCCGAGGGGCAGCGCGAAGACCGTGTCCGTCCCCGCCAGGGCCTTGATCGTCGGCAGGTCCAGGTGGTCGTAGTGGTCGTGTGAGATCACGACGGCGTCCACCGGGCCGAGCGAGGCGAGCGGCAGGGGTGCCGGGTGCACCCGTTTGGGCCCGGCGAAGGCGAACGGCGAGCAGCGGTCGCCCCAGACCGGGTCGAAGAGCACGCGGCGACCGTCGATCTCGACGAGCACGCTGGAGTGGCCCAGCCAGGTCACCCGCAGGCCCGAGGACGGCGGCGTGGCGAGATCGGCCAGGGTCGTGGCATGGACGGGCACGGTGCCGAGCGGGGACCTGCGTGCCCGCTCCTCCTTGGCGAAGTACACCTTCGCGAATTCGAGCATGGAGCCGGACGGCCTGGTCCGGGCCCCCTCCGGATTCTGGAACACCCCGTCCGCGAAATTGGGTGAGCGGCTGATCCGCTCCATCCGTGCTCCCGCCGGGTCCGCCCCGAAGGCGCCGGGGCGCAGCGAACGGAGTCTGGTACGGAACGAGGGCTGGTCGTCGGCGCCGGTCACAACATCTCCTGAGGGAGTCGGTGTCGTCTCATTATGGTCGGGAGGCACGGCACGGCGAGGGCACCGCGGTGAACGGAGCAACACGCGTGGGCGTCACGGAGCCGTGTCGGAGGTGCCGTCGTGGCTGCCGTCCCGGGTGTCGCGTCAGGCACGCGGTCGGCCGTAGACATGGTCGATCCTCAGGGTCAGGACCACTCTGCGGTCCTGGACCATCGCGCGGCGGTAGTCGTCCCAGTCGGGATGCTCCCCCTGGACGTCGCGGTAGAGCGTGACCAGCTGCTCCACGACCACGTCGTGGGGGTCGGCCGCAGGCGGTGTCAGCTCGGCGGTGACATCGGCAGCGGTCCACGCCCACCGGTCGTCGCTGGTCACGTGGTAGCTCGCCCGTGGGTCCCGGCGGAGGTTGCGGGTCTTCGCACGGTCCTCGGTGATGGACACCCGGATCACCCCCTCGTCGGGGTAGTACGCGTGGTTCACGTTCGACAGCTGGGGCCTGCCGTCACGCTTGAGGGTGACCAGCACTCCGCCGTCGTACTGCCCGATGAGCCGGAGCAGTGCCTCGCGCCCGGGTTCGATGTCCGTCATGCCGAGTCCAACGTCCGTACACGCCGAAGGATTCCGAATCCGGGCGACGACGATGTCACATCAGGCGCCCTGTTCGCGTTGACAGCCGCGCCCGGGCTCCCAATACTGACTCGCTGTTCAGTAATTCGAGTCCGGTGATCCAGGAGCCGCTCCGTGCCGTCCCACTCCCCCGCCCCGCTGATCTCCCTGACCTGGACGGACCACGTCACCGGCACGGAGGGGTACCTCGTCGTCGACCGGCTGGTGCGCGGTGTGTCGAGCGGCGGTCTGCGCATGCGGAAGGGCTGCACCCTCGCCGAGGTGACGGGCCTGGCACAGGGCATGACCATGAAGGAGGCCCTGCATTTCGACGCCGACGACACCCTGGCGCGCTACGTCCCGCTGGGCGGCGCGAAGGGCGGCATCGACTGCGACCCGCGGGATCCGGCCGCCTACGGGGTGCTCGTCCGATTCCTGCGGGCCCTACGCCCGTACGTGGAGAACGTCTGGACGACCGGAGAGGACCTCGGCCTCGGTCAGGACCTTGTGGACCGGGCCGCGGAGGAAGCCGGACTCGTGTCCACCGTCCAGGCCGTCTACCCCCTGCTGGAGGACGAACGGGAAGCACGCCGACGGCTGTCGGACGCCTTCGCCGTCACTGTCGGGGGGATCGGGCTGGACGAGCTGGCCGGCGGGTGCGGAGTCGCGGAGTCCACGCTCGCCGCGCTGGACCGGGCCGGTGTGGCGCACTCCGGCACCCGGGTGTCCCTGCAAGGGCTGGGCACCATGGGCGGCGCGACGGCGCGGTTCCTCTCCGAGGCCGGGCTGACCGTCGTCGCGGTCGCCGATGTCAAGGGCACGATCGCCAATCCGGCGGGCCTGGACGTCGAGGCGCTCCTGGCCGCGCGGGACGCCCACGGGGCGGTGGAGCGCGGTGCGCTGCGGGCGGAGGATCAGGAGCTTCCGGGCGATGCCTGGCTGGGCGCCGATGCGGAGATCCTCGTGCCGGCCGCCGTGTCGTACGCCGTCGACGCCGTGAACCAGGCCTCGATCCGCGCCCGCTGGGTGGTCGAGGCCGCGAACATGCCCGTACTCCCCGAGGCGGAAGCCCTGCTCGTCGAGCGCGGGATCACAGTGCTGCCGGATGTGGTCGTCAACTCCGCGACGAACGCGTGGTGGTGGTGGACCCTGTTCGGGGACGTCGGGCCCGATGCGGAAGAGGCGTTCCGGCACATCCGCCGCTCCATGCGCACTCTCGTCGACCGCGTCCTGGAACGGGCGGCGGCGGACGGCTGCACACCGCGGGCGGCCGCGCACGCGCTCGCCACCGACCGACTGCCGGTGATGGCGGATCGGTTCGGCTGGTACGGGTAGCCCGTCGGCCACACGGCCCGAAACCCGGGCCAGGGTGTTGGCTAAGGTAACCGTGTGGCGAGAGTGCGGCTGAGTGTGGCGGAGCGGCGGGAGGAGCTCCTGCGCGCTGCCGTCGAACAGATCGAGGTCCGTGGTGTGTCGGCGGTGCGGATCGCCGACGTGGCCGCTGTTCTCGGGGTGAGCAACGCCCTGGTGCTGTACCACTTCTCGTCCAAGGAGAAGTTGGTCGCCGCAGCGTTCGCCTACGCCGCGGAGGCCGATCTCGCCCATCTGCGCAAACTGATGAGCCGCCGTACCAGCGCCGTCCGGAGGCTCAAGGCCGCCGTCCGCTGGTACGCGCCGACCGGCCAGGCCAAGGGATGGCGGCTCTGGATCGAGGGCTGGGCCTCCTCCCTGCGTGATCCGGTGCTGCGCGAGGTCGCCGCGGATCTCGACCAGCAGTGGAAGGCCGAACTGGCCGAAGTCATCGACGAAGGAGCCGCGGCCGGTGAGTTCCGCTGCGACGATCCGATGTCCGTGGCCTGGCGGCTCACCGCTCTCCTGGACGGACTGGCCGTCCAGATGACGTCGTACGCGGGTCCGCTCTCCAGGGCCACCATGCTGCGGTGGACCGAAGAGGCGCTCGCCCGCGAACTCGGCATCGACCGCGAGGCCCTGACCGCCTGACGGTCGTGGCCGCGGAGCTCCCGAAGGTTCGGCTGGCACGCCGCCCGGGGTTCCGGCGCCGGGGCCACGGAGCTGCCGGGTGCTCCGGCCCCGACCGGCTGGCCGAGGGCGGCCGTGGGGTCCGGTCAGGTCTGGCGCACCGGGGCATACGCCTCCCCGTCGAGCCCGAACGTCCAGGCGACGCCTTCCTTCGCGGTCCGGGTCCTGGGCGGTACCCGCAGCCAGTAGGTGCGGTGCGTTCCGTCAGGCTCGGGGGTGGAGTTGACGACTTCGACCATGACGACGTCCTCGTCGCCCGCCATCGCGATGCGCCAGAGGATTCCGGTCTCGTCGCGGTGCACCGGCTCCGCGCCCGACTCCGTGAGGTAGCGGTCGTAGCCGTAGTACTCGAGCATCACACGGCGGAGTTCGGCGTTCTCCTCGGCACGTATCCGGTCAGGCGTCAGGCTCGCCAGGCCGTCCAGGAATTCCGCCGGCACGGGCATGCCCCGCCAGGCGTACAGGGCGAACCCGTCCGGGTAGGCGAGGGCCGGTCCGTCGCCCCGGTCGAGCCGTCCGGCCTCGTCCCGGTGGAGCGCCTCGGGTCGCTCGACGATCACCACGGCGTGCTCGTAGGGCCACCACCACCCGGCGTTCCTGGCGACCTCCGCCAGTCCGGTCAGCCGGTCGCCGCGGCCGTCGAACGCCGCGAGCCAGGCAGCGTCGTGCTGGCCGAGGACCGCGTCGAGCAGCACGAGACGGATGCCGGACTCGTCCTCGGGCCGTGTGGCGAGCTCGGAGACCACTCCCGCCCTTATCCGCTCGGCCAGTGCGGCCGTCGTCTCCCACAGCTGTGCCCCGGTGGCGGACCACAGGGCGGACCACCCGGCCGGGCCCAGCTCGTCGTACACGCGGCGCCGTTCCTCCGCCCATGGGCGGGTGCGGACCTCCTCGCGCACCGATCGCCCCGCCTCGGTCAGCTTCTCCACCACCTCCACGGCCGCCCTCGGCGAATCCGCCCAGATGATGCGTTCCGGCTCCGTGAGCCCTGCGGCCCGGTAGGCGAGCCGCACCCCGTCCTCGGCCGCTCCCCGGTCGGCCCTGCCCGTCGCCGCCACCACGGCACGCCACGTGTTCACGTACTGCATCGGTTTTTCCCGTCCCCTGTCGTCACTGTTCTCCGACCCCACATCACCGGACCACCGCTCACCGGGCCGTCGCCGGCCCCGGACAGTCCCCGCCGCGTACCGCGAGAAATTCAGTCCGCGACGATGCGGACCGCGCCCGGGGCGTACTCGCGCTGCCGCACGACGCGGAACCATCCCTTGGGAAGCGCTATCGCGGCGTGCTCCTCGTGGACCACGCGTCCTCCCTCGGGGAGATGAAGCAGCATCGGGCCGAAGGGCCCGGCCTCCCTCAGCAGTCGGCCCGGTCCCCGCACCGCGTGTGCGTGGCCGGTGACTTCGCCGAGTGCAAGGACCAGCCTCCCCCGGCCGTCACGCGGTTCACCCGGTGCTTCGAGGAAGTGCGCGGGCACCTCCGACTCCTCCAGCGCCATCATCAGCACGTCGCCCTGCCGGTACACAGACGTCTCCCCTCCGTCCCGGCACCCGCTGTGCCGGCCACAGGGAAGACGCTACGAGAGGGGTCTGACATCGCAGTGATCGCAACGATCGGCGGGATCGGCGGGATCGGCGGGATCGGCGGGATCGGCGGGATCGGCGGGATCGGCGGGATCGGCGGGATCGGCGACGGAGCCTGCAACCCGCCCGGGACGCGGAACGGTCGGCGGTCCGGGGCCGGTCGTGTCGTTGTCAGTGGCGCTTGATAGACCTTGCGGACATCAGTCGCCTCGAGTATCAGGAGCTCAGTGCCATGTCCGACGCGGACCGTCTGCACGAGTTGCTCGGCCTTCCGGCCGTCGAATTCCAGCGCGAGGCCGAAGAGGCCGCGCGTCCCCCGGCCGGTGCCGTCGCCTGGCGCGTAGGCGTCGCTCCGTACGACTCGGACGTCACCTGGGAGGAGGAGTTCGGGGCCTTCCTCGAAGCCGTCGATCCGTCAGGTGTCGAGGCTCTGATCATCGGTCAGTGGGGGGAGTCGCACGAGGAGACCTCGGCCTATCCCATCGGTCTCGTCGTCGCCGCAGCCGACCGGCTGACCTCGCTCAGGGCGATCTTCGTCGGGGACCTGGTGGCGGAGGAGGCCGAGATCTCCTGGATCGAGCAGTCGGACGTCACGGCTCTGCTCACCGCCTTCCCGGACCTGACCCATCTCGGTGTGCGGGGCGGCACCGACCTGACCTTCCCTCCGGTCAAGCACGACTCCCTGCGTGGGCTCGTCATCGAGAGCGGGGGGCTGCCCGCGGAGGCGCTGCGCGGCGTGCTCGACAGCGAGCTTCCCTCGCTGGAGCACCTGGATCTCTGGCTCGGGGTCTCCTCGTACGGGGGCGACGTGGTCGTCCCGGACCTGGCGCCGCTGCTCGCGGGTACGCGCTTCCCCCGGCTGCGCCACCTGGGCCTGCGCAACAGCGAGATACAGAACGAGATCGCGTCGGCGATCGGGTCGGCACCGGTCGTCGCGCAGCTCCGCACACTCGATCTGTCGAACGGCACGCTGGGCGACGAAGGCGCTGCCGCGCTGCTCGAGGGCCAGCCGCTCACCCACCTCGCCTCGCTCGACCTCCACCACCACTTCCTGACCGAGCCGATGGAACGCCGCGTGGCGGACTCCCTGGAACCGCACGGCGTGACGGTCGATCTGTCCGGGCGCTGCGAGCCGTGGGACGACAACGGTCCCGAGGGCCGCTACACCGCGGTCGCGGAGTGACAGCGCGATGACCGACGTCACCCACCTCGACACCTTTCACGGCCTGCCGGTACACACCCTGTTCCCGCCCTCCCCCACGGAGCCGGCGACACGGCCTGTGGCCGACTCGGTGGCATGGAGGCTCGACTGCTATCCGTACGAGCTGCCTTTCGAGGACGTCTGGGCACGCTTCCTGGACGAGGTCGACACCACCCGGGTCCGGGCACTGCTCATCGGGCCCTGGTGGGAGGAGGACTACATCTCCCTCGAACCGGTCGTCACGGCGATCGTCGCCGACGCGCACCGCTTCCCGGCGCTGCGCGCACTGTTCCTCGCCGATGTGGAGAGCGAGGAGTGCGAGCTCTCCTGGCTGGAGCTGTGCGACATCACTCCGGTGCTGGAAGCGCTCCCGCTCCTGGAGGAGCTTGTCGTGCGTGGCTGCGGCGAAGGAGCACCCGGAGAAGGGAGTCTCCAACTGCGGCCGGTGCGGCACGAGTCGCTGAAGACGCTCCGCTTCGAGTCGGGCGGACTGCCGGGGCATGTCGTCCGCGCGGTCGGCGCGTCGGGACTCCCTGCCCTGGAGCACCTGGAGTTCTGGTTCGGCTCCGAGTGGTACGGCGGTGACACCACGGTGGCGGACCTGGCGCCCGTGCTCTCCGGGGCCGCGTTCCCCCGTCTTCGTCATCTCGGGCTGCAGAACAGCGAGATCCAGGACGAGATCGCCGCCGCCGTCGCCTCTGCACCGGTGGTCGCCCGGCTGGAGTCCCTGTCCCTCGCGATGGGCACCCTCGGCGACTCCGGAGCGCAGGCCCTGCTCGACGGCCAGCCGCTCAGCCATCTGTCCGGTCTGGATCTGCATCACCACTTCCTCTCCGATCCGTTCGTCGCCCGCATCGAGGAACTCTGCGCCCGGGCCGACGTCCAGGTCCGTCTCGACCAGGCGGACCGGTGGGATGCCGAGGACGACGAGGCACGCCATGTCGCCGTCAGCGAATAGCGCGAGGCCACGGCTCGCGGTCGTCGGCATCCCGGCCAACCGCAGGGTCGGCCTCTTCCAGGACGCCGTGCGCGCCGCCGGGCTGCCCGCCGCGCGCACGGTGTCCTGGCTGGAGGTCCTGCGAGGAGAGGCGGTCTTCCTCCCCGGGGAGGCCGTCCGCATCGATTCGCCCGGTGAGGACGCCGAGGTGGACAAGCTCCTGCGCGGGGGTGACGATCCGACCAGGGTCGAGGGCTCGTCCCGCTGGTACGCACGCTTCACCTCGGCCGTCCAGGAAGTGGCGCGGGCGGCCGCGGCGGCAGGCGCGGTGCTCCTGGACGGCCCTCAGGACATCGCTGTGATGTTCGACAAACGCCTCTGCCACGGCGCACTGGACGCCGCCGGGGTGCCGGTGCCGGACTCCCCCACCTCCGGGGCCGACGCCGCCCCCGTGCGGGGGTGGGCGGACGTGCGTCTGCTGATGTCGGAGCATCGCATGCCGCGGGTGTTCGTGAAGCCGGCGCACGGCTCCTCCGCCTCCGGGGTGATAGCGCTGGAGACGGCCGGCCGGGGGCGGATACGGGCGGCGACCTCGGTGGAACGGGACGAGGAGGGCCGGCTGTTCAACTCGCTGCGGGTGCGACGCTGCACGACGGAACGGGAAGTGGCGGCGCTGGTCGACGCCCTGGCACCGGACGGGCTGCACATCGAGCGCTGGCTGCCGAAGGCGTCGCAGCGTGGGCGTGCCGCCGACCTGCGGGTCGTGGTGGTCGCGGGGCGTGCGACCCACGCTGTCGTGCGGACCAGCCGCTCCCCCATGACCAATCTGCACCTGGGTGGCACGCGCGGTGACCTGGACGGGGTGCGGGCCGCCGTCGAGGCGGCGGGCGGCAGTTGGAGTGACGCCCTGGCCATGTGCGAGCGGGCCGCGGCCTGCTTCCCGGACACGCTGTGCGTGGGCGTCGATCTGCTGCCCGCGACCGGCTGGCGGCGCTTCGCCGTCGGCGAGGTGAACGCCTTCGGTGACCTCCTGCCGCGTCTGACCGGTCTGCCGGGCAGTGGTGCGGAGGGACTGGACACCTACGGCGCGCAGGTCGCGGCCGTACTGGCTGCGTCTCCCCACCGTGTCCGGCCGGGCGAGACCCCAGGGGAGACCGGCACCACGGGCGAGGACAGTGGGAAGACCGGCCCCACGGGCGGCGACGACCTGGACAGCGGCCCCATGAGCAACGGCCGCGGCAGCACCGGCCGCACGAGCAACGGCCGCGGGAACACCGGTGCGACGAGCGACGGCATTCGCCGCACCGGCACGACGACAGAGAACCGAGCAAGGAACGACCGTGCCATCGACAGACCCTGATCCCACGATCCGCGGCACACAGCCCTCGAACCCCGACATGAAGCAGATCGTGGGCAGCCACGATCTGCTGCTCGTCACCCTGGACACCCTGCGCTTCGACGTGGCCGAGGAGCTCGCGGCGGCCGGGCGCATCCCGAATCTCGCCCGGCATCTGCCCGGCGGGGTCTGGGAAAAGCGACACGCGCCGGGCAGCTTCACCTACGCCTCCCACCAGGCGATCTTCGCCGGGTTCCTGCCGACACCTGCCGCGCCCGGCCCTCACCCGAGGCTGTTCGCCGCCCGTTTCGCGGGCAGCGAGTCGACCGCGGACGGCACCTTCGTCCATGAGTCCCCGGATCTCCTCTCCGGCCTCGTCGAGGTGGGCTACCGCACGGTGTGCGTCGGTGGCGTGGGTTTCTTCAACCGCCGCCCCCCGCTCGGCTCGGTGCTCCCCGGCATGTTCCAGGAGAGCCATTGGGAGCCGGAGTTCGGTGTCGCCTCGCCGACGTCCTTCGAGGCGCAGGTCTCACGCGCCGAGCGGGTGGTCGCGGAACTCCCGGCGGAGCAGCGCCTGTTCCTCTTCGTCAATGTGTCGGCCCTGCATCAGCCCAACTGGTTCCACATGCCCGGCGCCACCGCCGACGCCGGGGACTCCAGGGCCACCCACGCCGCGGCCCTGGAGTACGTGGACCGGCACGTCGGGCGGCTCTTCGCGGCCGCGAGCAGCCGCCGCAGGTGTTTCGCCATCGTCTGTTCCGACCACGGCACGGCGTACGGCGACGACGGCTACACCGGTCACCGGATCGGCCACGAAGCCGTATGGACCGTGCCCTATGCCCACTTCTTCCTCGAACAGGGGACGCCCCGATGACCGGTACCTCGCTCGGCACCAGCCCGTACCGCAGCTACGTCTACGCCTACCCGCACAAGACTGCCTACCGCCCGCTCGCCGGCCACCCCGGAGGACGCCCGCTGCTCGGCGATCTCTGGGCGGCGGAGCGCAAGGACGCGCTCTCCCTCTATCTCCACATACCGTTCTGCGAGGTCCGCTGCGGCTTCTGCAATCTGTTCACCCGGATAGGCGCACCGGAGGAACTGACGACGCGCTACCTCGACGCGCTCGACCGGCAGGCGACCGCGGTCCGGGACGCGCTGGGCGACGACGGACCGGTGCGCTTCGCCTCCGCGGCGTTCGGTGGCGGAACGCCGACCTTCCTCACTGCCGGTGAGCTGGAGCGTCTCTGTGACATCGCCGAGAAGCGGATGGGCGCCGACCTGAGTGCCGTGCCGCTGTCGGTCGAGACGTCCCCCTCGACGGCGACGGCGGACCGTCTCGCCGTCCTCGCCGATCGGGGCACCACCCGGATCAGCATCGGCGTGCAGAGCTTCGTCGACGCGGAGGCCAGGGCCGCGGTCCGTCCGCAGCACCGCTCCGAGGTGGAGGCGGCACTCGGCCGGATCCGTGAGGCCCGCATCCCGGTCCTCAACATCGACCTGATCTACGGCATCGAGGGACAGACCGAGGACACCTGGCGCACCTCGCTGGACGCCGCCCTGGCCTGGAGCCCGGAGGAGCTGTACCTCTACCCGTTGTACGTACGCCCGCTGACCGGCCTCGGGCGGCTGGGGACGGGAGCGGACGGGCCGGACGCCGCCTGGGACGAACAACGGCTGCGGCTGTACCGCGCGGGCCGTGATCATCTCCTGGCCCATGGATACGAGCAGGTGTCGATGCGGATGTTCCGCCGCGTGGACGCCCCGCCCGCAGGTCCCGACGACTACGCCTGCCAGACCGACGGCATGATCGGGCTCGGCTGCGGGGCACGCTCGTACACCTCCTCCTTGCACTACTCCTTCGACTACGCGGTGGAGATGCGCGAGATACGGGGCATCATCGACGGCTTCACCACCACCACGGACTTCTCCCGGGCGGAGGTCGGCCGCTACGTCGACGGCTGCGAGGCGCGCCGACGCCACCTCCTGCAGTCACTGCTCCAGGCCGAGGGCATGCGCTCCGCCGAATACCGCGAGCGCTTCGGGTCGGACCCGTACGAGGACTTCCCCGCCGAGCTGGAGCTGTTCGCGGCTCGCGGCTGGCTGGACGATTCGGCGTCCGGCGGCTCGGCGTCCGGCCACTCGGTGGCCGGACGTTCAGCGGCTCCTGACCTGCTGCGTCTCTCCCCCGAGGGCCTGGCCCACTCCGACGCGCTCGGCCCTGAGCTGTTCTCCCCGGCGGTCCGGGCCGCGATGGCCGCCTACGAGGCGAAGTGAGCCGTCCCATGAACACGGACCTGACCGTTCTCTACCGGGGTCCGCTGGCCTCGTGCGACTACGACTGCCCCTACTGCCCGTTCGCCAAGCGGCGCGACACCGGGGAGCAGTTGCGGAATGACCGGGCGGCCCTGGAGCGGTTCACCGCGTGGGCCGCCGCACGGACCGGTGGCCGGCTGTCCGTGCTGTTCACCCCCTGGGGGGAGGGCCTGGTGCGGTCCTGGTACAGGAGGGCGCTCGTCGAGATGTCCCGGCTGCCCCATGTCAGCCGGGTCGCCATCCAGACCAACCTCAGCTGCCGCACCGGCTGGCTGGCCGAGGCGGACCGCGACAAGGTCGCCCTGTGGTGCACCTACCATCCCGGTCAGACGCCGTACGAGCGGTTCCTCGCCCGGTGCCGGGAGCTCACGGCCCTCGGGGTGCGTCACAGCGTCGGGATCGTCGGTCTCGACGAACACCTAGAGGAGGCCCGGCGTCTGCGTTCGGCGCTGCCGCCCGAGGTGTATCTCTGGGTCAACGCCGCCGAGGGGCACACCTATACGGACGAGCAGGCGGACCGCTGGACGGCCCTGGACCCGCTGTTCCCGTACAGCAGGCACCCGCACCGCTCCGCCGGGCTGCCCTGCCGGACCGGCGAGTCGGTCGTGTCCGTGGACGGTGACGGGACGGTGCGCCGCTGCCACTTCGTCCGTGCCGAGCTGGGCAATCTCTACGACGGCAGCTACCGGGACGCGCTCGGCCCGCGCGGCTGCCCGCTCGATGTGTGCGACTGCCACATCGGCTATGTGCACCTGGAGACGCTGCCGTTGTACGACGTCTTCGCGGGCGGAGTGCTGGAGCGGATACCCGCGGACCCGGCGCGGGTGCTCGCGGACCCGGCACAGGTGCTCGCGCGCCCTGCACTGGTGCCCGTCTGCACGCCCTCACCCGCCGGACCGGTGCCGGCAGCCGCTCCGGACGGACCCGTGTCACCAGGCCCGTCCCGGAGTCTGCTCCCGTTCGTCGGCCGCTGACGGGAAGCGTCGGGGTCCGACAGCCCCGGAGGGTCGGCGGAGTCCGACGAGGCGCCGGGTTCCGCGCGGTCAGAGCGGCAGCAGGTCGGGGCGCTTGGCCTCGACGTGGTCACCCGAGGACTCCCCGCGCAGCCTGCGGCCGATCCACGGGACCAGGTACTCCCGCGCCCACTGGATGTCGTCCCGCCGCACCTCCAGCGTCCCGCGCTGAGCCTGCGGGGGCCACACCTGGTCGGGGTCGGCCGGCACGTCGAGGCCGAG
This sequence comes from Streptomyces sp. Alt3, assembly GCF_030719215.1. Taxonomy (NCBI): domain Bacteria; kingdom Bacillati; phylum Actinomycetota; class Actinomycetes; order Kitasatosporales; family Streptomycetaceae; genus Streptomyces; species Streptomyces glycanivorans. The sequence continues at coordinate 736,339 of NZ_CP120983.1, forward strand.
GACCTGGGCGGCGCGCAGCGCGACCCGGGTGTGTCCCTCCGCCGAGAGGTGCAGCCGGTCGTTGTCCCAGGCCCGCCTGTCCTGCACGGACCGCAGGGACCACAGGTCCAGGACCGGGCAGTCGTAACGGTCGGCGATCGACCGGACGTGCGCGGTGTACATGGCGATCTTGCCCCGCAGGTGCTTGAGGACAGGGATGCCACGGGTGTCGAAGCCGGTGGTGACCAAGACGGTACCGACCGATTGCGTCAGGTCGGCCACCGCACGCTCGAAGCGTTCGGCCACGTCGTCCGGGTCGGAACCGGGACGGAGGATGTCGTTGCCGCCCGCGCAGAAGCTCACCAGATCAGGTGCCAGCTCCTTGGCGCGGGGGACCTGTTCCTCGACTATCTGGTCGAGGAGGCGTCCGCGTACGGCGAGATTGGCGTACCGGAAATTCCCGTGCGGGTCGTCCACGGGCCCGACCATCGCATCGGGGACCGGGAGCTGGTCCGCGAGGAGGACCGCGAACCGGTCCGCCCAGCCGACGAGGGTCCCGCCGGGGCCGGGGTCTCCGACGCCCTCGGTGAAGCTGTCGCCGATCGCCGCGTACGACCCGATGATGCCTCGTCTGTTGTTTCTCGAATCGTCTGCCACAAGGGCTTATCTTGCACCTTCGAATGTGACCTACGCGACCGTAATAAGGGGTTGACGGTTGGTGAGAAAGACCACCCGGTCAGTTTTTGGTAAAGCAGGAATAAGGAGAGGGGCGGTGCGCCCCGGCGCACCGCCCCTCTCCTCGACCCTCAGGTGGTGTGCCTCAGACGGACACGCCGTGCGAGCGCAGGTAGGCGATCGGGTCGACGTCCGAGCCGTAGCTCGGACCGGTCCGGACCTCGAAGTGGAGGTGCGGGCCGGTGGAGTTGCCGGTGGAGCCGGAGAGGCCGATCTGCTGGCCGCCGGTGACGGTCTGGCCGGTCGAGACCTCGAGCGAGGACAGGTGGGCGTACTGCGAGTACATCCCGTCGCTGTGCTGGATGACGACCTCGTTGCCGTACGAGCCGCTCCAGCCGGCGGACACCACGGTGCCATCGCCGATGGACCGGACGCTGGTGCCGGAGGCCGCCTGGAAGTCGGAGCCGGTGTGGTAGCCGCTGGACCAGCTGGCGCCGGAGGCGCGGTACTGGGTGGTGACGTTGGGGTTCTCGACCGGAGTGGTCCAGCCGGAGGCGGTGCTCTCCGACGCGCTGGAGTCGGCGGTCTTCGCGGCGGCCTCCTGGGCCGGGGCCGGAGCCTTCTCGGCCGGGGCGGACTTCTTCGCCGTCGACGGGGCTGCCTTGGAGGGTGCGGCCTCCGAGGAGCCGGACGCCTTGGCGCCGAGCGTCAGCTTCATGCCCGGGAGGATCAGGCTCGGGTTCTCGCCGACGACGTCACGGTTGTCCTTGTACAGCTTCTGCCAGCCGCCCTTGACCTCGTGGTCGGCAGCGATCTTGGCCAGGTAGTCACCGGAGACCACGGAGTAGGTCTTCGGGGAGCTCTTCGCCGCCGAGGCGGGAGCGCTCTGGGCCGCGACGGACTTGGCCGGAGCCGCCTGCTCGGCGGCGTGGGCGCCGGTGGCGCCGATCAGCGGGAGGGCGAGAACGGCGCCACCGGTCCCCGCGGCAAGGACGCCTCGGGAGATCGGGCCGGTCTTCGTACGACGGTGCTTGCCTTTTGCGGGCATGGGGGATTTCCTCTCCGGCGCCTGCGAGGTGAGCTGTCGGGTTCGGACTGGAGATGCCCGGCCGCACTAAGTGCGACTTGACCCCAAGCCGTGCCGGATCGCTCCGGACGGCGGCCTACCTGGTTCCCCCGCTCCTGCCACACGTGAGTCGGTGCGGATTCCGGGCGGCGGCAGGATTAGGCGTTCCGTCCGGATTGATGGTGACCGTAAGCGAGCCGGGATGCTGCGAACAAGCCGCCGATTGCGAACCGGAATCCACGCTTCATTTCCGTCGCGGAATTCCCGTCACACTCCGTGGATTACGGATCTTGGCTTTCCGCGCGGGGTCCGGAATACCCATCGGCACGTTCACCACACACCGTCACGGATATGATCCCGCTCACCCGCCTCACCTCATCTCCCTTACAAGCAGGGCATGTTCTATTAAATGCAGCAATACGGACATGTCGCCGCTCCTCCCGCCCGATGACCCGCCGCCTCCATGACCGAGACGGTTGCCTGATGCAGCCATGTCGTATCGTCGCGAGCGTGCCCCCGTCGGCGAGCGGCGCCGACGCCCGACACTCCAGGAGCCCTTGTGACGCAGCTGCCAGAGGTCCCGCCGGCCGGCCACGGACCCAAGGACGTCGCCCTGACCGGCGTCCGCAACTTCCGCGATGTCGGCGGGCTTCCGACCGTGGACGGCCGCACCGTGCGCCACGGGCGGCTCTACCGCAGCGGTCACCTCGCGAACGCCACCGAGGCCGACGCCTCGTTCCTCGCCGGGCTCGGCCTGCACACCATCTTCGATTTCCGCAATGCCGCCGACCACAAGCTGGACGGCCTCGACGTGGAGCTGCCGGGCGTCCGGAATGTCAGCATTCCTCTTTCGGACCCGGCCGACGGCGCCGAGTTCTGGCGGCTGGTGCGCGACGGGAACATCCAGCAGTTGCGCTCGATCCTGGCGGACGGCAAGGGCACGGAGCGGATGGTCGCCTCGTACCGCTCGATCATCAAGGACCGCACCGCCGAACACAGCCGCGTGCTCCACGCGCTGGCGGAGGACAGCGTGCCGGCACTGATGCACTGCGCGGCGGGCAAGGACCGCGCGGGCCTCTCGATCGCGGTCGCGCTGCTGGCGGTCGGTGTCGAGAAGGAGGCGATCGAGGCCGACTACCTCAAGTCGAACGACGCGCACCGCCGCTACAAGGTCCGGCGCAGCGACACCTCGCCGGTGGGGATGTCCGACGAGGTGATGGAACTGCTCGACCCGCTCTTCGGAGCAGAGGCCGAATACCTGGCCGCGGCGTTCTCGACCATCGAGGAGGTCTGGGGCAGCACCGACCGCTACCTCCTCGATGGGCTGAAGATCAGCCCGGAGACCCGCGCGAAGCTGCGCGAGCGGCTCGTCGAGGACGCGTGAGCCCGAGGCTCAGCCCTTTCCGGCGACCGTGAAGAGGAGGAAGAGGAAGGCCGCGACGACGTGTCCGGCCACCAGATAGGCGAAGAGCCGGATCACGACACCACGGGGCATCCGCCGCTCCTGGGTGTCCGCGCTCTTCGGCCGGCGCGGGGTGAGGGGGTCGTAGTGCTCCGAATCGGACATGTCAGTCCTCTCTCCCGGCCTGCCGGGCCGGGGTGTCGGTCGGGGTTGCGGTCCGCGTGACGAAGGTGTCGCACGGCGTGGGGCTCGCCGGATCAGAGCCGGTGGGCCCCGCCGCCGAGGCAGAGGTCGGTGGTCGGGCTCTGCAGCAGCGTGTGGACGAACAGCAGGCGCGCCCCACCGATGTCGAGCGCCGCGATCCGGTGCGGGGTGAGTGAGTCGAAGTGCGCGCTGTCACCCGGGTCGAGGTCGTGCACGGTGTCCCCGAGCACGACACGCAGCCGGCCGTCGAGGACGTACAGCCACTCCTCTCCGGGATGGACGCGGACGAGGTCTCCCTCGGTGCCGTAGGGGACCCGCACCCGCAGTGCCTGCATGGCACGGCCCGAGCCGCCGGCCTGGCGGTAGAGCCAGCCGCCGCCTTCGGTGCCGCCCACACCCTCGAGCGGGCCGCCGCGGACGATCGCGTCACGTTCGGGCGGGATCTCGCCCAGGAGCTCGGAGACGGTCGTACCGTAGACGCGGGCGAGGCCCAGCAGCATCGGCAGCGAGGGCTGCCTCCGGCCCGTTTCGAGCCGGGAGAGGTGGGCCGGGGAGAGTCCCGCCCGCCCGGCCGCGGCCTCCAGGGTGAGGCCACGGTTGCGGCGCAGGTCGCGCAGGCGTGGCGCGATCCCGGGAAGCTCGTCGGCACTCCCACCGTCAGGAGGATTCATGCCTCCATTGAGCCAGCATCTTTCCTCGGAGGCAAATAAGTTGCCTCCGAGGCAAAATCCTCAGCGGTTGGCGACCGCCTGCTTCACCAGGGTCCTGCCGAAGTCCCACATCAGCCCACCCCCACTGTGCGCGTCGTCCATGACTGCGGTGAAGGCGGTCACGAAACGATCGACCTCCGGCTCCCCGATGACCAGCGGCGGGATCAGCTTGATCACCTCCAGGTGATCACCGGAGACCTGGGTGAGGATCCGGTGCTTCTGCAGCAGCGGCACCACGACCATCTGCGCGAAGAGGCCCTTGCGGGCGGCCTGCAGCATCGCCCACCGGCTTCGGAGCCTGAGAGAGGAGGGCCGGCCGAACTCGATGCCGATCATCAGCCCTCGTCCGCGGACCTCGTGCAGCAGTTCGTAGCGTCCGACGAGCGCGGCGAGGCGTTCGCGCAGCAGGTCACCGGTGCGACGGGCGTTCGCGACGGTCTCCTCCTCCTCCATCACCGCGAGGACGGCCAGCCCGGCGGCCATGGCCTGCGCGTTGGATCCGAAGCTCGCCGAGTGGACCAGGACTCGGTCCATGGACGAGTAGACGCGCTTGAAGATCCAGTCCTTCCCGAGAGTCGCGCCGACCGGCACGTAGCCGCCGGACAGGGCCTTGGCGACGCAGAGCAGATCGGGCTCGACCCCCTCCTCGTGCTGGTAGGCGTAGAAGTCTCCGGTCCTGCCCAGCCCGGTCTGCACCTCGTCCACGATGAGTACGGCCTTGTGCCGGTGCAGCAGCTCCTGTGCCTCCCGCAGGAAACCGGGGGGTGAGGTGTGGACGCCCTTGCCCTGGATCGGCTCGACGACGAGCCCGGCGACGTCGCCACGCTTCAGCTCGCGTCGCAGCGCGTCCAGGTCGCCGAGCGCGATGGCCGTGTCGGGCAGCAGAGGCGCGAATCCGTCCCGGAAGCCCTTCTCGCCGTTGACGGAGAGCGAGCCGGTCGTCAGCCCGTGGAAGGCGTGGTCGCAGTAGAGGATCCGCGGCTTGCCCGTGGCGTACCGGGCGAACTTCAGGGCGGTCTCGACCGCCTCGGTGCCACTGTTCCCGAAGAACACCCGGTCCATGTGCGGGCTGTGGGCGAGCAGCTTCTCCGCCAGCAGTCCGGGCAGCGGCTGGCAGTCGAACCGGGTGAGGTCGGCCGTCGAGGCGTCCAGGACGTCATGGAGCGCCCGGCGTACGACGGGGTGGTGCCTGCCGAGACCCATCACGCCGAAGCCGGCGAGCATGTCGAGGTACTCGTTGCCGTCCGCGTCCCAGAAGTACGCGCCCTCCGCACGCTCGTAGACCTTGTCGAATCCGAGGGTGTGGAGCATCCGTGGCAGCTGGTGGTTCAGGTGCCGGGTGTGCAGTTCGTAGCGTTCGGCGCCCCGTTCCTCGAGGAGCCGTGCCAGGTCGAAGCCCTGCGATCGGTCCTTCACGTCCCGCTCTCCTTCGGCATGCGGCGCCCTCCCGTCCCCGTGCGGCGCTCCAGCACCGTGCTGATGCGGCCTGCGATCTCCACCGGCGTGAGTCCGGTCTCGGCGAGCACCTCACCGCGGCCCCCATGGGCGAGGAACCGCTCGGGGATCCCGAACGTCCGCAGCGGTACGTCGACGCCTGCGTCCCGCAGCGCCTGTCCCACGGCCCAGCCGACTCCACCGGCCCTGCTGTTGTCCTCGACGACCGCCACCAGCTCGTGCTGCCCGGCGAGGGCCGGCAGCCGGTCGTCGACCGGCTTGACCCAGCGGGGGTCGACCACCGTGCAGCCGATGCCCGAACCGGCGAGCAGGTCGGCGGTCCGCAGACAGACCGGGGCGAGCGCACCGACGGCCACCAGCAGGACGTCGGGGTCCGGGGCGCGGTGCAGGACGTCCATCCCGCCGATCCTCCCCACGGACGCGACCGGCTCGCCCACCGTCTCCTTGGGGAACCGGATCACCGTCGGTGCGTCGTCCACGTCCACGGCCTCTCGCAGCTCCTCGCGCAGCCGGTCGGCGTCACGCGGGGCGGCGATCCGGAGCCCGGGGACGACCTGGAGCACGGACATGTCCCACACTCCGTTGTGCGAGGGGCCGTCCGCCCCGGTCACTCCGGCACGGTCCAGGACGAAGGTCACCCCGCACCGGTGCAGGGCGACGTCCATCAGGACCTGGTCGAAAGCCCGGTTGAGGAAGGTCGAGTAGACGGCGACGACCGGATGCAGACCTCCGGTGGCCAGCCCCGCGGCGGAGACCGCCGCATGCTGCTCGGCGATCCCGACGTCCCAGATGCGGCCGGGGAACTCCTTCGCGAACCGGGTCAGCCCGACCGGGTGCGTCATCGCGGCCGTGATCGCGACGACATCGGGGCGCTCGGCGCCGATCTCCGCGATCTCGTCACCGAACACCGAGGTCCACGACGGGGCTGCCGGGACCACGAGTGGTTCGCAGGTCTGCGGATCGATCATGCCGACGGTGTGGAAGCGGTCGGCGTCGTCGGCCAGGGCGGGCGGATAGCCCCGGCCCTTCTCCGTGATGCAGTGCACCAGTACCGGGCCGCGGAACCGCTTGGCGCGCCGCAGCGCCGACTCGACCGCCGCGGTGTCGTGCCCGTCGACGGGGCCGACGTACTTCAGGCCCAGGTCCTCGAACATGCCCTGCGGGGCGAAGGTGTCCTTGAAGCCCTTCTTCGCGCCGTGCAGCGACCCGTACAGCGGCGGCCCGATGACCGGGGTCTGCTGGAGCACGCCCTTGCCCCAGGACAGGAAGCGTTCGTAGCCGTCGGTGGTACGCAGGATCGCGAGGTGGTCGGCGAGCCCGCCGATGGTGGGGGCGTACGAGCGCTCGTTGTCGTTCACCACGATGATCAGGGGGCGGTCCGGGGCCGCGGCGATGTTGTTGAGCGCTTCCCAGGCCATGCCGCCGGTCAGAGCCCCGTCGCCGATGACCGCCACCACGTGACGCCGCCGCCCGAGCACCTCGTCGGCCTTGGCCAGGCCGTCGGCCCAGCCGAGCACGGTGGAGGCGTGGGAGTTCTCGATGACGTCGTGCTCGGACTCCTCGCGGGACGGGTAGCCGGAGAGACCGCCCCTGCCCCGCAGCCCGGAGAAGTCCTGACGCCCGGTCAGCAGCTTGTGGACGTAGCTCTGGTGTCCGGTGTCCCACAGGATCCGGTCCACGGGCGAGTCGAAGACCCGGTGGAGCGCGATCGTGAGTTCGACCACGCCTAGGTTGGGGCCGAGATGGCCGCCCGTCCTCGTCACCGCGTGGACGAGGAACGCCCTGATCTCCTGGGCGAGTTCACCGAGCTGCGGTCGGCCGAGCGCCTTGAGCTCCTGCGGCCCCTTGATCGACTCGAGCAGCGTCACGTCCGGTCCCCCTCTCTCTGGTCCTGTCGTCGGCCCACGGCCGCCGTCCGCAGCCCCGCCTCCGGCCCGGCCTCGGTGAACCGCCGGGGGGGACGGCGCGAGGGGCCGGACCGGCGGCCCGGGGAGGCCCGGTGCGGCCGGCTCCGGCTCCCTCGTTTCGTCAGCTGCCCCCGCCGACGGTCTCCCGCGCCGCCCGCAGCGACTCCTTCAGCGATCCCATGGTGGCGAGCACCGCAGTGGGTTCGTAGCCGCAGTGCGCCATGCAGTTGGCGCAGCGCGGGTCCTTGCCCCGGCCGTACTTGTCCCAGTCGGTGTCCTCGATGAGCTCCCGGTAGGTGGGGACGTAGCCGTCGCTCATCAGGTAGCAGGGCCGCTGCCATCCGAAGAGCGAGTAGTTGGGGATCGCCCAGGCCGTGCACGGGAAGTCGGCCTTGCCCTCAAGGAAGTCGAGGAAGAGCGGTGAGTGGTTGAGCCTCCACCGGCCCCGGTTGCCGCCGGCGAAGGACTTCTTGAAGAGCTCGCGGGTCTGCTCGACCCCCAGGAAGTGCTCCTGGTCAGGCGCCTTCTCGTAGGCGTAGGCGGGCGAGATCATCATCTCGTCGACCTTCAGTTCGTCGTTGAGGTAGTTGAGGACCTCGATGACGGTCTGCGGGGTGTCCGTGTTGAAGAAGGTGGAGTTGGTGGTGACCCGGAAGCCGCGCCGCTTGGCCTCCTTCATGGCCTCCACCGCCTCGTCGAAGACCCCTTCCTTGGCCACCGACTCGTCGTGCCGCTCGCGCAGTCCGTCGATGTGCACGGCGAAGGCGAAGTAGGGCGACGGGGTGAACTTCTCCAGCTTCTTGCGCATCAGCATGGCGTTGGTGCAGAGGAAGACGTACTTCTTCCTTGCCACCAGCTGACGCACGATCTCGTCGATCTGCGGGTGCATCAGTGGCTCGCCACCGGCGATGGAGACCATCGGGGCACCTGACTCCAGCACCGCCCCGACGGCCTGCGCGACCGGCATGCGCTGCTTGAGCACTCCGGCCGGGTGCTGGATCTTCCCGCAGCCCTCGCACGCAAGATTGCAGGCGAACAAGGGTTCCAGCTCGACGATCAGCGGGAACTTCTCGCGCCTGCGGAGTTTCTGTTCGAAGAGATACGTCGCAACCTTGATGGACTGGCGAAGCGGCATGGCCATCTGGGCTCACCTCCTGGGGAGCAGCAAAGATCGGTGCCATTCATGGAAAGCCGGAAGGACGGCACGAAGAACGCGGAATGCCGATATTCCACCGCGGACCGTGCCGATACGGACGAGCTCATGCTCTGGAGCGTCCACTACCACCCGTACGGCCGCAACAGGGCGTGGCCCCGTCCGGACGGCGGTGCGCAGCGTGGCCGCGGACTCCATGTCCACCGCGATGGCACCGGCGGCCCTGAGACCGGCCCGCTCCGGGCCCCGGACGACGTGTCCGGAGCCGGTCAGCGGGCCGGTGTGGACCGTACGTCCGGGCACCGCTCTGACCAGTGCGTCGACCAGCAGACCGGTTCCGGTGCAGGCCGTGGTGCCACCGGCGTCCCTTGTCTCCTCGGCCACCACGAGGTCCCCCGGGTGCATGCCGGGTTCCAGCCCGGCGCAGAAGCCCGAGGCGATGACGGCGGTGCCGCCTGCGCCGGGCCGCCCCAGCGCCTCGCGGACGGCGCTCTCCGCGGCCCGGGGGCCCATCCCGGACCTGATGATGCTGACGGGGCCGGGACCCGGTTCGCCGCCCCTCCTGCCGGTACGCAGGGCGAAGCGCTCGATGCCGAGCGCGCAGGCGATCAGCAGCGGAGTGGTCGGACCGGGCGGCACCTCGGCGCCACCCATCGGTTCAGGCCCCCTTGCCGGTGCCGGCGCCGATGGCGGAAGCGGTGGCGAAGGGGTCGCCGTAGACGTACCGGCCGAGGGCGGTCAGGGGGAACACCTGACGGTAGAGGTGGTAGTTGATGGAGAAGTCCCAGGGGAATCCGGTCCCGGTGAAATGGGGTTCGTCCCATGAGCCGTCGGCCTGCTGGGTCGCCGCCAGCCAGGCGACTCCCCGCTCCACGGACCTGGTCTCCCGCTCCCCCGCGGCCAGCAGGGCGAGAAGTGCCCAGCCGGTCTGGGAGGGGGTCGAGCTGCCGTGGCCGATCCACTTCTCCTCACGGTAGGAGCGCAGGTCCTCGCCCCATCCGCCGTCGTCGTTCTGCACGGACTTCAGCCAGTCGACGGCCCTGCGCACCGCGGGGTGCGCGGCGGGCAGACCGGCCGCGATCAGTGCGGGCACCACGGAGCCCGTTCCGTAGATGTAGTTGACGCCCCACCGGCCGAACCACGCGCCGCTCGCCTCCTGTTCGGCGAGCAGCCACTCGACGCCGCGCCGGGTGCGGGGGTCGTGCGACCGCCCCTCGACGGCCAGCATCTCCACCACGTGTCCGGTGACATCGGCCGACGGCGGGTCGATGACCTCTCCGAAGTCGCAGAACGGCAGCCGGTTGGGGAAAGGACTGGTGTTGTCCGCGTCGAAGGCTCCCCAGGCACCGTTGCGCGACTGCATGCCGAGGTTCCAGCGCACCCCGCGCTCGATGGCGGCGTCGACCCTGGCCGGGTCGGGGTGGCGGACACGGCGGAGCGCCAGAGCGACCTCGGCGGTGTCGTCGATGTCGGGGTAGTTGACGTTGTGGAACTCGAACGCCCAGCCTCCCGGGGCCAGTTCGGGTTTGCGTACCGCCCAGTCGCCGGGCCGCACGATCTCCTCGCCGAGCATCCAGTCGGCCGCTCGCACGAGCGCCGGATGGTCCGGGCCGACCCCCGCGTCGGCGAGGGCGATGGTGGCGAGGCAGGTGTCCCAGACCGGGGACTGGCAGGCCTCGATCATGCGGGCGCCGTCCTCACGCCACACTGCGAACCGGTCCAGCGACTCCAGCCCGGCCCGCATCACCGGGTGGTCGAGGTCGTAGCCGAGCAGGTGCAGGGCGATGACGGAGTACACCGCGGGCGGCTGGATGCCGCCCCAGCAGCCGTCGTTCTCCTGGCGTTCGATGATCCAGCGTGCGGCCTCGTTCATGGCGATGCGCCGCAGCCTGCGCGGGGCGACCTTGTGGTAGAGGTGCAGCGCCTTGTCGAGCCGCTGGAACACGCCGTCCCAACTGGCAGCGGGAGCAGTCGGCTTGGGCGGATTGGGGCACGACGGGTCGGTGTGCAGCTCGTCCAGGGCGAAGGGGGCCGGGCGTACCGGCCGCTTCGCGGACACGATGGTGAGGGGCACGATGGTCTGACGGGCCCAGCAGCCGAAGTCGTAGATGTTGAGGGGGACCCACTTCGGGAAGAACATCAGCTCGGGCGGGAGCTCGGGCAGGTCGTCCCACTTCCACCAGCCGAAGAGCGCGAGCCAGATCCGGGTGAAGACCCGGGATTCCGCGATGCCGCCCTGTTCCCTGACCCAGCCGGCCGCGCGGATCATGTGGGGGTCGTCGGGCCGGTCCCCGGCCAGCCGAAGCGCGACGTACGCCTCGACGGTGGCGGAGAGGTCGGGCGGTCCCTCGTAGAAGGTGTTCCAGGTACCGTCGCCGAGTTGCTCGCCCCGGATGAAGCGGGCCGCGGCCTTGACGGTCTCCGGGTCCTGGATGCCCAGGAACTGACGGAGCAGCAGGTCCTCCGCGTCCATGGTGACGTTGGTGGCGAGGTCGCCCTTCCACCAGCCCTGCTCGTCCTGCCTGCCGAGGAGGTGCTCCACCGAGCGCTCCGCGGCGTGCCGCGCGACGGCCATCATGTCGTGCGCGGCACTGGTCGATTCGGTCGGATCGCTCGCCGGTGCCGCGCGGAGGTTCGCGGCCCCGGTGCTTCCGTCGGTCGTCGCTGTCATGGCTTCCCCTTCGTGCAGTTTGGTCCTCTGCTGTGCTGGGGTCTCCGTCGGCGGGCGCCCCGTGGGGCGCCCGCCGGCGACTGCGAGTCATATCTGGATGGTGATCATCTCTTTCGTACGACCACGAAGTCGGCGAGCTCGGTGAGCTGCGCCCGCACTCGTTCCGGCATGTCGACGCCGTGCAGCGCCTCGATGGCTACCGCGTGCTGACGGCGGGCTTCCTGGGCGGTCCACTCGCGGCCGCCCGCCTCCTCGATGAGTGCCGCGCGGGCGGCGAACTCCTCTTCGGAGAAGCTGTCGAAGTCGCTGCTCTTGGCGTCGTCGGCGAGCAGCTCGCCGAGCCGCTCCGAGGCAGGTCCGCCCGCGGCGAGCGCGGCGACGACGGGCAGGGACTTCTTGCGCTGGCGCAGATCGCTCCAGGTCTGCTTGCCCGTGGACTCCGGGTCGCCCCAGATGCCGAGCAGGTCGTCGACCGCCTGGAAGGCCAGGCCGAGGTGGTAGCCGTACGCCTCCAGGGTGTCGGCGGTACGGTCGTCGGCTCCGCCGAGCACGGCGCCGATGGAGACGGCACAGGCGAGCAGGGCGCCCGTCTTGTTGCCCTCCATCTCCAGGCACTCCTCGACGGTGACCCGCTCGCGGTGTTCGTACGAGATGTCCTGGGCCTGGCCGTCGATCAGCTTGCGGCTGGCCGTGGTCAGGCGGCGGGCCGCGCGGCCGGCCTCGACGGTGCCGAGCTCCAGCAGGATCTCGTTCGCCAGCGCGAAGAGCGCGTCGCCGACGAGGATCGCCTGGGCGGGGCCGTGCACCTTCCACACGGTGTCGCGGTGACGGCGCTGCTCGTCGCCGTCCATCAGGTCGTCGTGCAGCAGCGAGAAGTTGTGCACGAGTTCGACGGCCACGGCTCCGGGGATCCCGGCCTCCGCCGGTGCGCCGGCCGCTTCCGCGGACAGCAGGGCCAGCGCGGGACGCACGGCCTTGCCGCCGTCGCCCTCGGCCAGGCCCTGGGCGTCGATCCAGCCGAAGTGGTAGGCCGCGACGGTGTCCATGGGCGGCGCCAGCCGGTCCACGGCAGCTCGCAGCACCGGCGCTGACAGGGCCCTTCCACGCTCCAGAAGCGCGGTGACGTCCGTGGGGTCCGCCACGGTGTCGTAAGCCGGATTCGCCGGGGTCACAGACTCTCCTCTTGTTCCGGTGGTACTGCTCATGCCGCCTCCTGCAGCGGATGTTCGTGTGGCCTGCCGAGGGCCTGGAGCGCGGCGTCCGTAGCGGTGAAGCCACTGCGGACGGCGCCTTCCATCGTCGCGGGCCAGCCGGTGGCGGTCCACGCTCCCGCCAGGTGCAGCCCGGGGGCGCGGGTGTGGGTGCCCGGTCTCAGGCGCCCCACGCCCGGCGTGGGCGCGAAGGTCGCGGTGCGTTCCCGGGTGACGAAGAAGTCGCGGATCCCGGCCCCGCGTGCCGCCGGCAGGAGCCGCTCCAGCTCGGGCACGTAGCGGCTGCGCAGTTCGGCGACGGGCAGGTCGATCTCGTCCTGCGCCGCGGACTGGGACACCGCGAGGTACTGGCCGGCGCCCTGGAGGCCGGAGGACGCGGTGCGGTCGAAGACCCATTGCACGGGGGATCCGAGCGCGGCGAAGAACGGTTTGCGCAGCACCTTGCGGTCGTAGACCACGTGCACGTTCAGGATCGGTGCGTCGGTGAGGTCGAGCAGCCTGCCCGGGTCGTCCAGCGCCCCGTCGGGCAGCAGCCGGTGGGTGTCCCCCTGCGGGACCGCGAGGACGACGGTGTCCGCGTCGAAGCGTTCGCCGTCGGTCCCGACCGCCCAGTGGCCGTCCTCGTCCCGCGTGAGGGAGGCGACGCGGGTGCGCAGGTGGATCTCCACCCCCGCCGATTCGAGTGCCTTGCGGGCGAGGGTGTCGTGGAGGTCCCCGAGCGGCACGGCCGCCCAGCCGATGTCCGCGGCTCCCGGCTCCGAGAGGAGCCCCGTCTTGAAGACCTTCGCGGCGAGCGCCATCGAGGCGTTCGGCGCGGTGGCGTTGAGCGTGGCGACGCCGACGAGGTCCCAGAGGGCCTCGATGGTGCGCTGCGACTGCCCCTGGCGGCGCAGCCAGGTCGCGAAGTCGACGCCGTCGAGCGCGGGGTCGGCCGGGTCGAGACGGCCCAGCGCCAGCGCGGCACGGGCGACCCCGGCCTTCTCCGCGAGTGAGAGGTGCGGGTAGGCGGCGAGTCCGCCGGCCAGGTGCAGCGGTACGGGCAGCCCGGTGCGGCGCAGCCGTCCGAGCCGGGGCCCCGCGGCCCTGCCGACGTCGAGCACGGGCACGTCGAGCCGGTCCTGCAGCGGGGCGAGGTGGGTGCCCTCGATACGGTCGAGGAACCAGCGGTACGCGGTGCAGCAGCGCAGGTAGACGTGCTGGCCGTTGTCGACCGACAGGTCACCTCGCCGGAAGGAGAAGGCGAGCCCGCCGAGCCTGGGGCGGCCTTCGAGCAGCTTCACGTCGAGCCCCGCGTCGGCAAGACGCAGCGCCGCGGTGACGCCCGCGAGCCCGCCGCCGACGACCACCGCACGGGAGGTGGCGGAGCTCCGGCCGCTCATGCCCGCTCCCTTCGCCGTGCCACGTCGGTCGGCGGCACGCGCCGCGTCGTCGCAGACAGGGACGCAGCGGGGCGCCCGGGGGTTGCCCGTCGCGCGCGTCGGTCCGAGGCAGTCATGAGACCCTCCCCCTGGCCGTCCGGCGTGAGATGTACCGCGCGTCGAGGCCCGACAGGCCGCGCACCGCAACGTACGCCTTCTCGTGGCCGGGCAGCGAGACCCGGCCCCGCAGGACCGCCTCGGGATCGCGTTCGATCCGGTCGAGGAGCCTGCGGTAGATGCCGGCCATGGCGGCCACGCAGGCGCCGCTTCGCCGGTCCAGCATGGGCAGCAGCCGGTAGCCCTCGGCGAAGAGGGCCCGGGCGCGGCGCACCTCGAAGTGCACCAGGCCGGCGAAGTCGGATCCCGGCGGCGGGGTCGCCCGGTGGAATCCGGCGGAGCAGCCGAACTTGGCGAGGTCGTCGGCGGGCAGGTACGTGCGCCCGTTGCCCGCGTCCTCACGCACGTCGCGCAGGATGTTGGTCAGCTGGAGCGCGAGGCCGAGGGTGTCGGCGTACTCCGCGGCCCGTTCGGCACCGGGTGCGCCCTCCTGCGTCCCGAAGACGCCCAGGCTGAGGCGCCCGATGGCACCCGCGACACAGCGGCAGTACGTCTTCAGGTCGTCCCAGGTCTCGTACGTCGCGCCGCGCACGTCCATCAGCACGCCGTCGATGAGCTCGTCGAGGCCGCCGAGCGGCAGCGGGAACCGGCGCGTGGCGTCGGCGAGCGCGACCGCGACCGGGTCGGTGTCGTCCTCGTCGACGGCGTCGTCCCGGACTCGGCCGAGCAGTCCCCGGGTCTCCTCCAGCCGGACGCGCTTGGTCTCCGGGTCCAGTTCGCCGTCGCCGATGTCGTCGACCCGACGGGAGAAGGCGTACAGCGCCGACATGGCCTGCCGCTTCTCGTACGGCAGCAGCCTGATGCCGTACGCGAAGTTACGGGCCTGCTGTCCGGTGACGGCCTCGCAGTAGCTGTATGCGGCCTGTACCGGTGCCGACATGTACGTCGTCTGTCCCTCCACGGTCCGGCTCACCCCTCTCTGTGCGCTCTTCGCAGGACGTCTCCCACCTCGCGCAGCAGTCTCGGCGCGGTGGGCTTGGGCGGTCCGGGCAGTACGTCGAAGCCCGCTGCGGAGATCGCGCCGAGGGCTGCGCGCCCTCCGCCGACGAATCCGGCGAGCAGCAGTCTGAGCCGGCCGTGGACGCTGCCCACCAGGGGGACGCCCTCGTCGAGCAGCGCGCGGGCGCGCTCCGCCTCGAAGGCGACCAGGGAGCGTACGGCCGAGCCGGCCGACGGTACGGCCAGCTCGGCCTCGCCGACACGGAAACGGGCCATGTCCTCGGCGGGCAGGTAGATCCGGTCGCGGCCGAGGTCCTCGGCGACGTCCTGGAGGTGCTCGGCGATCTGCAGGGCGGTGCAGACGGCGTCGGAGCGGCGGATCCGTTCGGGGCTCGCGGTGCCGGTGATCTGCAGGACGAGACGGCCGACCGGGTTGGCGGAGAGCTCGCAGTAGGCCAGCAGGTCGCCGTAGGTCTCGTAGCGGCGGACCTTCTGGTCCTGCCGGTTCGCCTCGAGGAGCCCGAGGAAGGGTTCGGGGGTGAGCGCGCAGCGCCGCACGGTGGGGCGCAGGGCGCGCATCAGGGGGTGGCGCGGACCGTCGCCGGTGGGCGAGAAGACGCGGTGCAGATCGGCTTCGAGGGCGTCCAGCGCGGCGAGACGGTCCTCGCTCTGCCCGGGTTCGAGGCCGAGGTGGCGGGCGTCGGCGCCGCCGGGGGCGAGGTCGCCGTCACCGATGTCGTCGACGAGGCGGGCGAATCCGTAGACGGCCATCAGGTCGTCGCGCCAGGCGCGGGGCAGGAAGAAGGGAGCCACGGGGAAGTTCTCGTCCGCGGCCTTGTCGAGCGTGGCGGTGGCGGCGTCGGCGCGCGCCTGCTGGGGACGGGTCACTGCGTACCACCCGACGCGGGGACGGCGAAACCACGTCGGAGCTGGAGATTTTCCATCATTGCCGTCATATCTCCCGTTCTACACTGCTGACCCAAAACATCCCTTTTCGGACACGCCGCTCGTCCGGCCGAGTGCGACATGCTCACAACGGGCGATGCGCCGGGGGCATACGCCCCACATTGCCGCGAATCAGCACCGTTACAGCTTACGTTGTACAGCTCACAGAGCCGCGCCGGGGTGTCGTGCATCCTCGCGCCGCGCCTCTGCCGCCCTCAACCTTTACCGGACACGAGGCAGTTGACGTCATCCGCCGGGAGGAGATCCTTCCCGGAGCGGCTGCGGCCGTGCAGGCCTCCTCGGCCGTCGGCCCACGAGGGCCCCCGCCTTGCTCCGGCGGGGGCCACACGCGTCGACGGCTACTTGCCCGTCTCCCGTTCGTAGGCCTTCAGCACCTCTTCGGTGGGGCCGTCCATCAGGAGCTCGCCCTTTTCCAGCCACAGGACCCGGTCACAGGTGTCCCTGATGGTCTTGTTGTTGTGGCTGACCAGGAAGACGGTGCCCGCCTCCTTGCGCAGCTCGCGGATCCGTTCCTCGGACCGGACCCGGAACTTGCGGTCACCGGTGGCCAGCGCCTCGTCGATCATGAGGACGTCGTGGTTCTTGGCGGCGGCGATCGAGAAGCGCAGCCTGGCCGCCATGCCGGACGAGTACGTCCGCATCGGCAGCGTGATGAAGTCGCCCTTCTCGTTGATCCCCGAGAAGTCCACGATGTCCTGGTAGCGCGCGCGGATCTCCTCGCGGCTCATTCCCATTGCGAGACCGCCGAGCACGACGTTGCGCTCACCGGTCAGATCGCTCATCAGGGCCGCGTTCACGCCGAGCAGCGAGGGCTGGCCGTCCGTGTACACCTTGCCCTGCTCGGTCGGCAGCAGGCCGGCGATGGCCCGCAGCAGGGTGGACTTGCCCGATCCGTTGGTGCCGATGAGGCCGATGGCCTGGCCGCGGTAGGCGGTGAAGGAGACACCCCGCACCGCGTGCACCTTGCGCACACCGCGCGGTTCGCCCTTGCCGCGGCGCATGATCCGGCTCAGTGCCGCAGTGGCGCTGCCCTTGCCCCCGCCCGTGCCGTTGACTCGGTACACGATGTGCACGTCGTCCGCGATCACGGTGGGAATGTGTCCCTGGGACTTTTCCTCAGCCACGGCCGTACCGTTCCTCTGCCTTCCAGAAGTACACGAAGCCCACGACGCCCACCACGAGCGCCCAGGCGAGCCCGACGGCCCAGACGTGCTGCGGCAGGTTCTCGGAACCGTAGCCGTCGATCAGGGCGAAGCGGACCAGGTCCATGTAGATGGCCGCCGGGTTGTACTGCAGCACGTCGGCGATCCACTGCGGCTTGTCCTCCAGCATCACGGGGATGGAGAACATGACGCCCGAGCCGTACATCCACGTACGCATGACGAAGGGCATCAACTGGGCGAGGTCGGGGGTCTTGCTGCCCAGCCGGGCCATGACGAGCGCGAGGCCGGTGTTGAAGACGAACTGCATGGCCAGCGCCGGGATCACGAGCAGCCAGGAGAGGGCCGGGTAGCTGCCGAAGCCCACCGCCACGGCCACCAGCACGATCATCGAGTACATCAGCTGTTGGAGCTGCTGCAGCGAGAACGAGACCGGCAGCGACGCGCGGGGGAAGTGCAGCGCCCGGACCAGGCCGAGGTTGCCCGCGATGGAGCGGACCCCCGCCATGACCGAACTCTGGGTGAAGGTGAAGACGAAGACCCCGGTCACCAGGAACGGGATGAAGACCTCCTGGCTCATCCCCCTGTTGGTGCCGAGGATCAGCCCGAAGATCAAGAAGTAGACCATGGCGTTGAGCAGCGGCGTGGCCACCTGCCACAGCTGGCCGAGCTTGGCCTGGCTGTACTGCGCGGTCAGCTTGGCCCTCGAGAACGCCAGGATGAAGTGCCGGCGGCCCCAGAGCTGCCGGATGTACGCGAACAGCCCGGGCCGGGCGCCGCTCACCGTCAGGCCGTACTTGTCGGCCAGCCGGCTCGCGCTCAGGCCCTCGTCGGCGGACGGCGGGCTGCTCAGGGCAATCCCGCCGTCGTGGGTCGTGTCACTCACAGTTAAGAACTCTCGTCTTCACAATGCGCAGCCGGTCGCGGGAGCGGCCGAGGCGGACAGGGTCCCCGTACGAATGAATACGGCTCATGGTCTCAGAGGAGAGCCTCTCAGATCACCGGCGGCCGGCCCAGCCTGGTCAGCCGCCATACCGTACGCCACCGCATGGGGCGCCGGGGTCCGCAGGGCGTCGTCCAGCCTTCCCGGAAACCCCCGAACCATGCCTTGAGGGCGGGCAGGGAGGGACGTCGCACCAGGGTGAGGAGCAGCCAGACCCCGACGTACACGGGGACCAGCGGAGCGGGCAGGTTCCGGCGGGCGAGCCAGACGCGGTTGCGGGCCACCATGCGGTGGTAGACCGCGTGCCGCGAGGGGGCGGTGGTGGGGTGGTTGAGCACCATGTCCGCCCGGTACTCGATCATCCAGCCGGCGTCCAGGGCCCGCCAGGCGAGGTCGGTCTCCTCGTGCGCGTAGAAGAACTCGCCGGGGAGCGGGCCGGCCTCGGCGATCACCTGGCTGCGCACGGCGTTCGCGCCGCCGAGGAACGTCGTGACGCGCGACGAGCGCATCGGGTCGGCGGCACGCAGCCGCGGCACGTGCCGCCGCTGGGTGACACCGGTGTCCGGGTCCGCGATGCGGAAGGTGACGATACCGAGCTTGGGATCCGCCTCGAACGCCTGCCGGCAGAGTTCGGCGGTGTCGGTGTTCGGCAGGTGCCCGTCGTCGTCGAGGAAGAGCAGTGCGTCCACGTCGGCCCCGGACGGGCCGAAGGCTTCGATGCCGACGTTGCGGCCGCCCGGGATACCCAGATTCTCGGGCAGCTCGACGGTCCGGACGCCCGGGGGGACGTCAGGGACCGGGGCGCCGTTGCCGACGACGACCACCTCGATCCGGTCGCCGTCCTGCCCGGCGACCGAATCGAGAAGGGCGCGCAGTTCGTCGGGGCGGTTGCCCATGGTGATGATGACCGCGCCGAGTTTCATGGGAGAGCTCACTTCAGCCTGCTGGACGCCAGGATCGACACCAGGTGCAGGACGGTCTGGAGAAGGGCGATGCCGGCCATGACCGCGACCGCGAGACGGCTGAAGAAGAAGTCGTCCCTGACGGTGTCGAGCACGGCCACCACGAGGATCACGAAGGACGCCTCGATGCCGAGGATCAGCCGGTGGAACTTGAGCGCGCCGGCCGCCCGGCGGGCCAGCGCCATGCCGGAGGAGCGCGGCTCGGACGCGGCCTCCTTGACGGGCGGAAGCCCGCCCTGGTGGCGCGCGACGCCGACGAGGTCGGTCTCGGCCTTGATCAGGATGGCGCCCAGCGCGGCGAGTGTGCCCAGGAAGGCCCACAGCCAGTCGATGCGCCCCGGGCCCCACAGGTCGGCGGCACGCAGGCCGAAGCCGACCAGCACCGCCGCGTCACAGAGGTAGGCGGCCACCCGGTCCAGGTAGACCCCGCCCAGGGAGTACTGCTTCTTCCACCGGGCCACCTCGCCGTCGACGCAGTCGAACAGCAGGTAGAGCTGGACCGCGACCACGCCGAGGAGCGCGCCCGGGATGCCCGGGACCAGCAGAGCCGGAGCCGCGAGCACACCGGCGACGGTCATCACGTAGGTCAGCTGGTTGGGCGTGACCTTGGTGGTCACCAGGCGCCGGGTGATGCGCAGCGAGATCTCGCGCATGTAGAGCCGACCCGCCCAGTGCTCGCCGCTGCGCCGGTCCTTCACACCCGGAGGGTGCACGACCGGGCGGAGTTCAGCTATGGATGGCTTTTGCATAGTCGGCGTACGCGTCCCTGATCTGGTCGGTGGACAGGTTGAGGTGTTCCAGGATCGTGAAGCGTCCCGGGCGCGTCTGCGGGGCGTAGTCGACCGCCCGCACGAACTCTTCGACGGTGAAGCCGATCTCGTCGGGCAGCACCGGCAGCGCGTGGCGCCGCAGCACGGAAGCCATCTGGACGGCCTCCTCGTGGGCGCCCCGCAGGTGCATGGCGAAACAGGCGCCGAGGCCGACCTGCTCCCCGTGGCTGGCCGCGCGCTTCGGGTACAGCAGGTCGAAGGCGTGGTTGATCTCGTGGCAGGCACCCGAGGCGGGCCGGGAGTCCCCGGCGATCGACATCGAGATGCCGGTGAGGACCAGTCCCTCGGCGAGCACCTTGAGGAAGGCGTCGTCGCCGACCCCTCCGGGGTGGCGCAGCACCGCTTCGCCGGCCTGCCGGGCCATGGCCGCCGCGAGCCCGTCGATGTCCTCGCGGCGGACCTCGTGGGCGAGCTCCCAGTCGGCGACGCAGGAGATGTTGGAGACCGCGTCGCCGACACCGGAGCGCACGTAGCGCGCGGGCGCCTCGCGGATCACGTCGAGGTCGATGACCACGGCGATCGGTGTGGGGACCCCGTAGGAGCCCCGCCCGTTGTCGTTGTCCAGGGTCGCGACCGGGGAGCAGAGGCCGTCGTGCGACAGGTTCGTCGCCACGGCCACCATGGGCATGCCCACGCGCGCCGCGGCGTACTTCGCCACGTCGATGATCTTGCCGCCGCCGAGGCCGACCACGGCGTCGTAGCGGTTGCCCTTGATGTCGTCCGCGAGCCGCACCGCGGAGTCGATCGTGCCGTCGGCGACCGGGTACCAGTCGGCCCCCGGCAGCACCGGAGCGAGCCTCTCGCGCAGGGCGCGCCCGGAACCACCGCTGATCGCGATGGCGAGCTTCCCCGAGGCGGAGATCCGCTGGTCGGCGAGGAGACCGGCCAGGTCGTCCATCGCGCCGCGCCGGATGTCGACGACGACCGGGGACGGGATGAGGCGGGTCAGTACAGGCACGCGATCTCCCTGCCCCTGGCGAGGTCGTCGTGGTTGTCGATCTCCACCCACGTCACCTCGCCGATGGGCGCCACGTCGACGGTGAAGCCACGGTTCACGAGCTCCTGGTAGCCGTCCTCGTAGTAGAGGTCCGGGTCGCGCTCGAAGGTGGTCCTCAGGGCGTCGGCGAGCTCCTCGGCGGCCTCGGCCTCGATCAGCGTGACGCCGATGTACTCGCCGGTCGCGGTGGCCGGGTCCATCAGCTTGGTGATCCGCCGGACGCCCTTGCCGTCCTCGGTGATGACCTTCATCTCCTCGTCGGCGAGGGTCTTCACCGCGTCGAGGGCGAGGATGATCTTCTGGCCCTTGCCGCGGGCGTCCAGGAGGGTCTTCTCGACGGAGACCGGGTGGACGGTGTCGCCGTTGGCGAGGATGACGCCCTTCTTGAGGACCTCACGCGCGCACCAGAGGGAGTAGGCGTTGTTCCACTCCTCGGCCTTGTCGTTGTCGATCAGCGTCAGCGTCACGCCGTACTTCGCCTCGAACTCGGCCTTGCGGGCGTAGACCGCCTCCTTGCGGTAGCCGACGACGACCGCGACCTCGGTGAGTCCGACCTCCGCGAAGTTGGCCAGCGTCAGGTCGAGGACCGTCTTCTCGCCGTCCACCGGCACCAGGGCCTTGGGCAGCGTGTCCGTGTAGGGACGCAGACGGCGTCCGGCACCGGCAGCCAGTACGAGGCCGATCATGCGAGTTCTCCTTCGTCGTGTACGGCGGGGGCCGAGGAGGACACCCAGAAGCGGATGGACTCCACGAGCACCACCAGGGCCACGGCGGCCGCGAGCGCGGTGAGGGCCGTGGTGAAACCTGAACCGTGGGTCAGCAGGGCGGCGAGTACGGCCACGACCAGGGTCCGGCCCTCGTGTCCGCCGATGACACGCACCAGCCACCTGGGCGGCGCTCCGGTGCCGCCCCTGATGCGGTACACCGTGTCGTAGTGATGGTAGGCGACGGCCGAAACGAGGCCGAAGGCCGCGGGAACGGCGTGCGGCACGTCACTGCGGGCGGCCAGCACCAGGATCGTGCAGTACTCGGCGGCCCGGAAGACCGGCGGGACCAGCCAGTCCAGGGCGCCCTTGAGCGGCCGCGAGACGGCCAGTCCGGAGAAGACCGCGTACACCGCTGCGGCGCCGACGGCCGGCCAGCCGCCGTAGGGCGTGAAGACCGCCGCGCCCACCATCACCAGGGCGCCGAGGAACGCCAGGAGCGGTGCCGTGAAGCCGCCGCCGGGACGCCGGACCACCGCGGCGACGGCCTGGGCGAGCGGCCCCGAGTCGGCGAGGTCGGCCAGTGCCCCGGCGGCGCGGTCGGTGCGCTGCGCCTTGCGGGTCAGCGAGCGCAGCAGCCGGCCCGCCGTGGTGTAGCAGGCCGCCAGGGCGCAGCCGACGAGCAGGGCGTAGAAGACGATGCGGGGGGTGGTCACGGCGGTGAGCACCGCGATCATGGCCCAGCGTTCACCGATGGGCAGGACTATCATCCGGCGCAGCCAGACCGTCCAGCCGACGCTGTCGAGCTTGTCGGAGAGGGCGGCGGTGGGACTCGTGTTGGACACCGCGTCGTGGTTGGCCTCGTTGAACGAGAAGTCGACGACATGGCGGCAGGCCTGGAGCACCATCGCGCCGAGCGCCAGGACCCATACGTCGTCGCCTGTGCGGGCGGCGCCGAGTGCCAGGCCGGCGTAGTAGGCGTACTCCTTGGCCCGGTCGAAGGTGGCGTCCAGCCAGGCGCCCATCGTCGAGTACTGCAGGGAGTACCGGGCGAGCTGCCCGTCGGTGCAGTCCAGGACGAAGGAGAGGAGCAGGAGCACCCCGGCCGCGACGTATCCGCCACGGGTGCCGGTCGCCGCGCTGCCCGCCGCGATCAGCGCCGTGACGAGCGAGGCCGTCGTGACCTGGTTCGGGGTGAGGCCCCGGCGTGCGCACCAGCGGGCGATGTAGCGGGAGTACGGGCTGATGAAGTACGTGGTGAAGAAGCCGTCGTGGGCCTTCACCGCGCTGCGCAGCCGTACGGCCTCGTCGTCCACGGCGGCCACGGCGGCCCGGGCGGTGTTCCGCTCCTCCGGTGCTGTCGGTACCGAGGCGGTGAGCGAACCGAGTTCGGGGCGCTGCACGGCGGTGCCCTCCGCGTCCAGTGCCACGGCCAGCCCGGCCGGGGACCGTGCGGTCCTCGGTGACGGCGACGGCTTCGGCGCCGGGCGACGCGACGGGGGCTCCCGCGCCGACGGCGGCCACGGCACGGCGCAGGGCACGGAGCAGGGCCGGCCGGGCCTCGGGCTGCGCGGTGAGCGCCCCGGGGATCGACGCGGCGGCGAAACGGGGATCGGTGAGTCCGAGCCTGAGGGCGTGGACGTGCCCGACGAAGCGTGGGTCCACGAGCGCGACGCGCCTGCTCGCGGGGACTGCGGCGAGCAGCTCGGCTGCCTCGTCGGCGTCGGCTGCGGCAGTCACGTCAAAACCGAGTGACCTCAGATCGTCCTCGAGCGACGACCCGGGTACCGGTGCACCGGTGAGGATGGCGGTCGACAGACGAACTCACTCCTTGGTGCTGACGGGAACGGCGCGCGGCACAGCGGCCCGGGGGTGGGCCGGCGGCACGTCGGCTGAGGCTATCGGATGAACGGAAGACCGAGTTCACCACCCGTTTGTGCTCCGTTCGGGCGAATCGGCCATCATGCGGCGCCGTTCGCGATCATCATGGTCGATCAACACCTCGCCCCACAAACCGCGTCCGGTCAGCGCATAAGCTGGCGGGTATGACGTGGTTGATCACAGGCGGGGCCGGTTACATCGGGGCACATGTGGCGAAGGCCATGACGGGTGCCGGGGAACAGGTCGTCGTCCTCGACGACCTGTCGACGGGCATCGCGGAGCGGCTGCCCGCGGACGTCACCCTGGTGCGGGGGTCTGCCTCCGACCGCGCGGTGCTCGACCGGGTCCTGGCGGAGCACGCCGTCACGGGTGTGGTGCACCTGGCGGCGAAGAAGCAGGTCGGTGAGTCCGTCGAGAAGCCGCTGCTGTACTACCGGGAGAACGTGGCCGGCCTCGCCGTGCTGCTGGAGGCCGTGGTCGCGGCCGGCGTGGAGCGGTTCCTCCTCTCCTCGTCGGCGGCGGTGTACGGGGTCCCGGACGTGGATCTCATCACCGAGGAGACGCCGTGCGCGCCGATCAACCCGTACGGCGAGACGAAGCTCGCCGGGGAGTGGCTGGTCCGCGCCACGGGGCGGGCGCACGGAATCTCCACGGCCTGTCTGCGGTACTTCAACGTGGCCGGGGCCGCCGAGCCGGAGCTGGCCGACACGGGCGTCTCCAATGTCGTCCCGATGTTCTTCGACCGGCTCACACGCGGCGAGGCGCCGCGGATCTTCGGTGACGGCTATCCGACACCGGACGGCACCTGTGTGCGCGACTACATCCATGTCGCCGACATCGCGGACGCGCACCTCGCCGTCGCCCGGCATCTGGACGGGACCCCGGGCGGCGGCGACCTCACGGTGAACATCGGCCGGGGAGAGGGCGTGTCCGTGCGCCGTCTCGCCGAGCTGGTGGGCGAGGTCACCGGTCTGCGCACGGAACCCGTGGTCGAAGCGCCGAGGCCCGGGGACGCGGCCAGGGCCGTGGCGTCGGCCGGCCGGATGACCGGGCAGCTGGGCTGGACGGCGCGCCGCGGCATGCGCGAGATGGTGGAATCGGCCTGGGAGGGCTGGTGCCTGCACCACCCCGAGGCCCGCGCCGCCCGGTGAGGACCGGCACCTCGACGAGGCTCTGACCTGCGGCCGTTTCCGCAGGTCAGAGCACATGACAACGGTGTTCAGTGCCGTGTTGCCCGCTACCCCTCCCCCGTAGTTCACTGGCCGCATCGGGCGAGGCACGTCCGCGCTGTCCGAGAGACACGACGGGCATGACGGGTATACGGAGGCGTTCGCATGGGGGCTGGCCACGATCACGGGCATACGCACGGAGGGCCGCCCCCGACGGGGACGGCGGCCGCCGCGTACCGGGGCAGGCTCCGCGTGGCCCTGGGCATCACGCTCGGCGTCATGGTCATGGAGATCGTCGGCGGGATCCTCGCCGACTCGCTCGCGCTGATCGCGGACGCGGCCCACATGGCGACCGACGCCCTGGGGCTGGGCATGGCCCTGCTGGCCATCCACTTCGCGAACAAGGCCGCCGGCCCCAACCGCACCTTCGGGTACGCCCGTGCCGAGATCCTCGCCGCGCTCGCCAACTGTCTGCTGCTCCTCGGGGTCGGCGGTTATCTGGTCTTCGAGGCGGTGGACCGCTTCATCACCCCTGCGGAGACCAGAGGTGGCGTCGCCATCGCCTTCGCCGCGGTCGGTCTGGTGGCCAACGTGGTCTCCCTGTCCCTGCTCGTGCGCGGGCAGCAGGACAGCCTGAACGTGCGGGGGGCCTATCTCGAGGTCGTCGCGGACACGCTCGGCTCGGTGACGGTGCTCGTGTCGGCCGGCATCATCATGGCCACCGGCTGGCAGGCCGCCGACCCGATCGCCTCGCTGCTGATCGGCCTCATGATCGTCCCCCGTACGGTGAAACTGCTGAGGGAGACGCTCGACGTGCTGCTGGAGTCGGCGCCCAAGGGCGTCGACATGGAGGACGTGCGAGCCCACATCACGGCGCTGCCGGGTGTGCTGGACGTCCACGACCTGCACGCCTGGACGATCACCTCGGGCATGCCCGTCCTCTCCGCGCACGTGGTCGTGCACCAGGAGATGCTGGACTCGATCGGGCACGAGAAGCTCCTGCACGACCTGCAGGGATGCCTCGGCCACCACTTCGACGTCGAGCACTGCACCTTCCAGCTGGAGCCCAGCGGGCACGCGGAGCACGAGGCGCGGCTCTGCCACTGAGCGCCGGAGGCCGACGGCCCGGCGGCGATTCCGTGCCGGTCCCGACGGGCATGATCCGTTCCCGGCGGCCTCCAGGGTCCGCCGTGGTGTCCGTCAACGCCTCGCTCTCCCGGGCGGGGCGGACATGCCAGCACCCGCAGTGCGGACAAGCGGCTTTTGTACGGCAGACTTGACCGCACTCGAGGGGTCCGGCGCACGAGGCCGGGAACCAAAGCGAAGGATGGGTATGCCGACCACACCAGCCACCGCGGCGCACAGCTCGTCGAACGGCACAGCAGACGCGATCATGCTCGAACTGGTCGACGAGAACGGCACGACCATCGGCACCGCGGAGAAGCTCGCCGCTCACCAGGCGCCCGGCCAGCTGCACCGCGCGTTCTCCGTCTTCCTCTTCGACGAGCAGGGACGGCTGCTGCTCCAGCGCCGCGCGCTCGGCAAGTACCACTCCCCCGGCGTGTGGTCGAACACCTGCTGCGGCCATCCCTATCCGGGGGAGGCTCCGTTCGCGGCGGCGGCCCGGCGCACGTACGAGGAGCTGGGTGTCTCGCCCTCGCTGCTGGCCGCGGCGGGCACGGTCCGCTACAACCACCCCGATCCGGTGTCGGGCCTGGTGGAGCAGGAGTTCAACCACCTGTTCGTCGGGATGGTGCAGGAGCGCCTCCGGCCGGACGAGGAGGAGGTCGGCGAGGCCGCCTTCGTGACCGCCGGTGAACTCGCCGAGCGGCATGCCGCCGCGCCGTTCTCGGCGTGGTTCATGACCGTGCTCGACGCCGCGCGTCCCGCGATCAGGGAACTGACGGGACCGTCCGCCGGCTGGTGAGACCGCAGCCATCGCAGGGGGCGGTCAGAGCTGCGTCTTGAGGGGCAGCGCCGCCCAGATGATCTTGCCACCGCCCGCAGTGTGCTCCACGTCGCACGTGCCGCCCGCCTCGGCGGTGATCTCACGCACCAGGAGCAGGCCGCGGCCACCGGTCTGCGCGTAGTCGGTGACCAGTGCCGTCGGGCGGTAGGGGTGATTGTCCTCGACCGCGACCCGGATCCACTCGGCCCCGATGGCCACCTCGACGGCCAGCTCGGGCGAGAGCAGCGCCGCGTGCCGGACCGCGTTGGTGACCAGTTCCGACACGATCAGCAGGAGCCCCTGGAGGATGTCGTCCTCGACGGGCACGCCCTGCCGGTCGATCAGGTCCCGGACCGCGTGCCGGGCCTGCGGTACCGAGACGTCGACGGCGGGCGCGGTGAAGCGCCACACGCCCTCGTAGGACACGGAACGGGCCGGAACACTCCCACGGCTCTCCATGGACCGCCACCCGCTCTCGACTCGCACATCACCGACCATCGAGTACCGAGTGTCGGGAGGAGCGCGGTCCGGGTCGCAGCACTGACCGCAAGTGGTCGCTTGCAGACCTAATTTGACCGATTACGTATGACGTCGTCAGGTGATTGAACTACTTCGCGCCCTCTTCGGGCTTCATCTGGTCCGTCACCATGCTGACGACCCGTCTCCCACCCACTCCGATCGCGACAAGCCCCAGCCCGTCGAACAGAAGAGCGAGGGAGAAGAAGCAGCCGAGCACATAGAGGCTGCTGTGCGGCCAGTCGACGAGCACCAGCACCCCCAGGAGCAGCCCGAAGGCGCCCTGCAGCAGCGTCCAGCCGAACTGGGGTCCTCGTACGACGACGCTGCCGACCAGCCGGAACACTCCCCCGGTGAGGAAGAGCAGGGCCGCGAACATCGTCAGCGCCTCGGCCGTGCCGACCGGGTTCTTGATGACGACGACCCCGGCGGCGATGTTGAGGGCGGCGACCACCACACCGAGCCAGAAGTACGGGGTGCCGCGCGCCTGGACGGCGTGCACGAGGCCGACGAGACCGCCGACGAGCAGCAGCCAGCCGAAGAGGATCATCGAGGTGAGCGTGGCGACGCCGGTGTAGACGAGGCCCACCAGCCCCGCGACGACCAGCAGGACACCGAGCAGGGCGAGCCCGCCGAAGCTCCGGTTGAGCTTCTTCCCCTGGGTCGTGGGTCCGGCCATCGACAGCTCCTCACGGTGTGCGTGCGCTTCGCGGCCCCTTCTTGATCATAGGTTCGGGCCGTACGGATAGCATCCGGCGCATGGACCTCAGGGAGCAGACGGCGGGGGCCGGGCCACGGTTGGACCACACGGTCGAGGACGGTGTCGCGACCGTCGTCATCAGCAATCCCGCCAAGCGCAACGCCATGACCGCGGACATGTGGCAGGCGATGCCGGTGCTGCTGGAGGGGCTGGCGGCCGACCCCGGTGTGCGTGTCCTCGTGCTCACCGGGGCGGGCGACACCTTCTGCGCGGGGGCCGACATCTCCTCCCTGCGGGATCCGGCCGGCCGCCCGCAGGCCCTCGCGGTCCGCGCGGAGGAGGCCCTGGCCGCCTTCCCCGGGCCGACACTGGCCGCCGTGCGCGGCTACTGCGTGGGCGGCGGCAGCCAGCTCGCGGCCGCCTGCGATCTGCGGTTCGCCGAGGAGGGCGCGTCCTTCGGGGTCACTCCGGCCAAGCTCGGGATCGTCTATCCCTCCTCGTCGACGCGCCGGCTGGTCTCGCTCGTCGGCCCGGCCACCGCGAAGTTCCTGCTGTACTCCGGGGAGCTGATCGGGACGGAACGGGCACTGCGGACCGGTCTGGTGGACGAGGTCCTGCCCAGGGGCGGACTGGATGAGCGGGTCCACCGGTTCACCGAGGTACTGGCCTCGCGTTCGCAGCTGACGCAGGCCGCGGCCAAGGAGTTCGCCGACGGCCGGGAGGACCGGGACGCCCACTGGTCCCTCCAGGCACGCGCCGGCGACGACACCGCCGAGGGGGTCGCCGCCTTCCTGGAGCGCCGCGCCCCCCGCTTCACCTGGACGGCGGGGAGCTCCGGGGACGCGCCTACGTCAGGATGAAGCGGCTCGCGGCCCGCCACTTCTCCACCATGGCCGCCGGCGCCTTTTCCGGAGATCCGCAGTCGTAGGGCGGCCGGGGGTCGTACTCGGTCAGAAGCTGGACGGCCTGGGCGTGTTCGTCGCCCGCGATCCTGCCGAGCAGGGTGAGACCCATGTCGATGCCGGAGGAGACGCCCGCGGCGGTGACGTACTTCCCGTCGGTGACGACCCGCTCGCCCGTGGGCTCGGCCCCGTAGGTGCCCAGGGTGTCGAGGGCCAGCCAGTGCGAGGTGGCACGCCGGCCGGTGAGCAGTCCGGCGGCGGCCAGGAGCAGGGACCCGGTGCACACCGAGGTCGTCCAGGTGCTGTCGGCGTCGGCCGTACGAAGCCAGCCGAGCAGCGCCTCGTTCTCCATCTGGGCACTCTGCCCAGGGCCTCCCGGCACAATGATGACGTCGGGAGCGGGCACGTCGGCGAGCGTCCGGTCGGCGACCAGGGCGAGGCTGCCGCTGTCGTTGCGCACGGCGCCCGGACGCTCGGCGACGAGTACGGTCTGTGCGCCCGGAGTCCGGCTGAGCATCTCGTAGGGGCCCACGGCGTCGAGCGCCGTGAACCGGTCGAAGAGCACGATCGCGATCTGCATGATGATCCTTCCGTCGTTTCACGCGGGATGGGAGCGGAAGCGGCGCCGGTATTCGGAGGGCGCCGTACCGAGGGCCTTGACGAAGGCGCGGCGCATCGCTTCCGGGGTGCCGTAACCGCTGGCACGGGAGATGCCGACGACACCGTCGGCCGTGTCCTCCAGCAGCCGCCGCGCCTGTTCCAGGCGTACGCGCTCGACGTACCGGCCCGGGGTGAGGCCGGTCTCCGTCCGGAACGCGCGGGCGAAGTGGCGGGGGGAGAGCCCGGCCCGGGCCGCGAGCGCCTCGACCGAGAGGTCGGCGTCCGGGTGTCCGGTGATCCAGTGCTGGACCCCGCGCAGTGGTTCACGGACGGCGGTCTGCGCGCTGAGCTGGGCGCTGAACTGGGCCTGGTTGCCCGGGCGCCGCAGGAACACGACGAGATGACGGGCGACGGTGAGCGCCACGTCCCGTCCGTGTTCCTCCTCGACCAGGGCGAGCGCGAGATCGATGCCCGCGGTGACACCGGCCGACGTCGCGAGCCGTCCGTCGCGCACGAAGATCGGGTCCGGGTCGACCCGCACCGCCGGGTACCTCCGGGCGAGCGTCTCGCAGACGGACCAGTGGGTGGTGACCCGGTGGCCGTCGAGCTGGCCGGCCTCGGCGAGCAGCAGGGCGCCGGTGCACACCGACACCAGCTGCCGGGCGCGCGGGCCGTGGGCGCGGATCCACTCGACGAGAGCCGGGTCGGGTGTCCTCGTCCCGGCGCCTCCCGGCACGAGGAGCAGATCGGGCTCCGGGGCGTCCGCGAGCGTGCCGTCGGGGACCAGCGTGAGGCCGCTGGAGCAGCGGACCGGCGCGCCGTCCAGCGAGGCGGTGCGCAGATCGTAGGAGACCCCGGGAAGTCGGGAGGCTCCGGCGAAGACCTCCGCCGGGCCGCTGACGTCGAGGCTCTGGACACCCTCGAAGAGGACGACGAGCACGGATCGCTGCTTCATGTCCGCAATCCTTGCCGGACCGCCCGATGGCCGCAATGACGAGTTTCCCACCTATGCTGCCATGCGCGCACCACGTGCAGACCCGGGCCTGTTCCACGTACCAACCAGTCGGTAACGTGCGGGTATGAGTACTCTTCCCCCGCGTGCCGGACGCCGTTGTCACAACGCGCTCAACCCGCTGCACTCCTGTGTCTACTTCTCCCCCGACCTCGGCAAGGAGTTCGGGGAGCTCGGCATCGACGACGCGAGCCGGGTCTACTTCGCCGCGCGCGGCGCGGCCCTCGGCGCGGCAGGCGCGGGCACGGTCACCGCGACCTTCTACAACTTCAGCCACGAGCTGGTGGCCCGGCACCTGCCGTCCGTCTGGTCGGACATCAGCCCGCAGGCCGCACTCGACGCGCGGCTGAGGGCGGCCGACTCGACGCTGCGCCGGGTGCTCGGCGAGGAGACCGTGGCCTCGCCGGAGATGGCGGAGGCGGCCGGGCTCGCCCTGCGGGCAGCGGAGGCATGTACCCGCCACGCCCGTCCGCTGTACGCCGCGCACGCCGATGTCGCGGTTCCCGACGAGCCTCACCTGGCGTACTGGCACGCGGCGACGCTGTTGCGCGAGCACCGCGGCGACGGACACCTGGCCGCTCTGCTCTCGGCCGGCCTCGACCCGCTGGAGGCACTGGTCAGCCACACCGCGACCGGGAAGGGCATGGCGCCGCGCTGGATCCTCGCCACCCGCGGCTGGCGGCGCACCGACTGGGACGCGGCGGTGGAGCGGCTGCGCGGCCGGGGCGTGCTGGACGCGGAGGGCGAGCTGACCGAGGCGGGCACCGCGCTCAGGGCGGAGCTGGAGGAGGCGACGGACCGGATGGACGCCGCACCGTACGAACACCTGGGCGCCGACGGCGTGGCCCGGCTCACCGAACTGGGCCGGGGGTTTCTGTTCGCGGCGGCCTCCGCCGGCGCGTTCCCGGAGGATCTGGTCGGCAAGGGCTGAGCCCTCAGATGTTTACGGCGGGTCTCACGGGCCAGGCGACGGATACACCCTACGAAGGAGGCACACCGTGTTCCGTGCGATCGCAAACGCTCTGAGTACCGTCGGCTCGGCCATTGCCACCGTGGTGACTCTGCCCTTCCGGCTCCTGGCAGGTCTTTTCGGCGGCGCGTCGCGCAGCGGAAGGACCCGGCGCGCGTGACCGGGCCCTTCTCCGGCACGCAGGGGCCGTGATCGAGCAGGTCACGCGACACGGCCCCCGGCCACCCGGCACAATGCAGGCGAAGGGGACCACCCGGGTGTGGACCACCCCAGTGGCACAGCCAGCACAGCCAGTACGAGAAGGCGAGTCGGGAAAACCGTGACGACGTCCATCGAAGGCAGGATCGCCGAGGAGCTCGGCGTACGTGAGCGTCAGGTGAAGGCGGCCGTCGACTTGCTCGACGGCGGCTCGACCGTGCCGTTCATCGCGCGCTACCGCAAGGAAGCCACCGAGATGCTCGACGATGCGCAACTGCGCACGCTCGAGGAGAGGTTGCGCTATCTGCGGGAACTCGAGGACCGCCGTACGGCGGTCCTCGATTCCGTGCGTGAACAGGGCAAGCTCGACGAGGCCCTGGAGGCGCGGATCCGGGCCGCCGACACCAAGGCGCGGCTGGAGGACATCTATCTGCCGTTCAAGCCGAAGCGGCGGACGAAGGCGCAGATCGCGCGCGAGGCGGGCCTGGATCCCCTGGCCGACGGGCTGCTCGGCGACCCGTCCGTGGACCCGCTCTCCGCCGCGGCGGCGTTCGTCGACGCCGACAAGGGTGTGGCGGACCCGGCGGCGGCCCTGGAGGGCGCCCGGGCGATCCTCACCGAACGCTTCTCGGAGGATGCCGACCTGACGGGTGAGCTGCGGGAACGCATGTGGTCGCGCGGCAGGGTCGTGGCGAAGGTGCGGGACGGCAAGGAGGAGGCGGGCGCGAAGTTCGCCGACTACTTCGACTTCGCCGAGCCGTTCACCGCACTGCCCTCGCACCGGATCCTCGCGATGCTGCGCGGCGAGAAGGAGGACGTGCTCGATCTGGTCCTGGAGCCCGAGGAGCCGTCGGAGCAGCCGGGCCCCTCCTCGTACGAGAAGATGGTCGCCCGCCGTTTCGGGGTCGCCGACCACGGCCGGCCCGGGGACAAGTGGCTGGGCGACACGGTCCGCTGGGCGTGGCGGACCCGGATCCTCGTCCACCTCGGGATCGACCTCCGGCTGCGTCTGCGTACGGCGGCGGAGGACGAGGCGGTACGCGTCTTCGCCTCCAACCTGCGGGACCTGCTGCTCGCCGCACCTGCGGGCACCCGGGCGACCCTGGGGCTCGACCCCGGATTCCGTACGGGTGTGAAGGTCGCCGTCGTGGACGCGACCGGCAAGGTCGTCGCGACCGACGTGATCCACCCCCACGTGCCGGCGAACCAGTGGGACCGCTCGCTCGCCACGCTGGAGCGCCTCGCCAAGGAGCACCAGGTCGACCTGATCGCGATCGGGAACGGCACCGCGTCCCGCGAGACCGACAAGCTCGCGGGTGAACTGTGCGAGAAGCACCCGGAGCTGAAGCTCACCAAGGTGATGGTGTCGGAGGCCGGCGCGTCCGTGTACTCGGCCTCGGCCTTCGCCTCGCAGGAACTCCCCGACATGGACGTCTCGTTGCGCGGTGCCGTCTCGATCGCGCGCCGGCTCCAGGACCCGCTGGCCGAGCTGGTGAAGATCGACCCGAAGTCGATCGGGGTGGGGCAGTACCAGCACGACCTGTCCGAGGTGAAGCTGTCGCGCTCCCTGGACGCGGTGGTCGAGGACTGCGTGAACGGCGTCGGCGTCGACGTCAACACCGCTTCGGCGCCGCTGCTCTCACGGGTGTCGGGCATCGGGTCCGGTCTGGCCGAGAACATCGTGGCGCACCGGGACACGAACGGCCCGTTCCGCTCCCGCCGGGCGCTGAAGGACGTGGCGCGGCTGGGGCCGAAGGCGTACGAGCAGTGCGCGGGCTTCCTCCGGATCCGGGGCGGTGACGACCCGCTGGACGCGTCGAGCGTGCACCCCGAGACCTACCCCGTGGTGCGGACGATGGTGAAGCGGACCGGCGGTGACGTCGCCTCGCTGATCGGGAACACGCAGACGCTGCGTACGCTGCGCCCCGACGACTTCGTGGACGAGAAGTTCGGCCTGCCGACGGTGACTGACATCCTGCGGGAACTGGAGAAGCCCGGCCGCGACCCCCGGCCCGCCTTCAGGACCGCCACGTTCAAGGAGGGCGTGGAGAAGCTCGGCGACCTCGCCCCCGGGATGGTGCTGGAGGGCGTCGTCACGAACGTCGCGGCGTTCGGCGCGTTCGTCGACATCGGCGTCCACCAGGACGGTCTCGTCCATGTGTCGGCGATGTCGCGGACGTTCGTCAAGGATCCGCGGGACGTCGTGAAGCCGGGCGACATCGTCAAGGTGAAGGTCATGGACGTCGACATCCCGCGCAAGCGCGTGTCGCTGACGCTGCGGCTCGACGACGAGGCCACGGCGGGGCAGGGCGGCGGGCAGGGCCCGAAGCGGGAGCGGAACGCCCAGGGGGGCGGCGAACGGCCGCCCCGGCAGCGGCAGGGGCAGGGGCAGGGGCAGGACGGCCGTCAGGGAGGCGCCGGACAGCGCCGCGACCGGCGCGGAGGCAATGGCGGGGGCGGCGGCACAGGCGCACCCCGCCCCGCCGCGGCTCCGGCCAACAGCGCCATGGCCGACGCACTGCGGCGGGCGGGCCTGACAGGCGGCTCCGACCAGGGCGGACGCAAGCGCTGAGACGCGAGCGGCGGGCGGGGCTTCCCCCGCCCGCCTCGCACGACGCCCGCCCGTCCCGAAGCTCCGGGACGGGCGGGTTCTCGACGCGGCGGGGTCCCGTCAGGCGGACTCGGTGACCTTGCCGTCGGCGACCTCGACACGGCGGGTCGTACGGACCGCCTCCAGCATCCGCCGGTCGTGGGTGACCAGCAGCAGCGTTCCGGTGTACGCCTCCAGGGCCGACTCCAGCTGTTCGATCGCCGGGAGGTCCAGGTGGTTCGTCGGCTCGTCCAGGACCAGCAGATTGACGCCCCTGCCCTGGAGGAGGGCGAGGCCGGCCCGGGTGCGCTCGCCGGGTGAGAGCGTCGTCGCGGGGCGCAGCACATGGGCGGCCCGCAGACCGAACTTGGCGAGCAGGGTGCGCACCTCGGCGGGCTCGGTGTCGGGGACCGCGGCGCAGAAGGCGTCCAGCAGGCTCTCCGTGCCGTGGAACAGCTTGCGGGCCTGGTCGACCTCGCCCACCACGACGCCCGAGCCGAGGGACGCGTGGCCCGCGTCGAGCGGCAGCCTGCCGAGCAGCGCGGCGAGCAGGGTGGACTTGCCGGCCCCGTTGGCGCCGGTGATGGCGACCCGGTCCGCCCAGTCGATCTGCAGCGTGGCCGGCCCGAAGGAGAAGCCGCCGCGGGCCACGGCCGCGTCGCGCAGGGTGGCCACGACGGAGCCGGAGCGCGGTGCGGAGGCGATCTCCATCCGCAGCTCCCACTCCTTGCGCGGTTCCTCGACGACGTCGAGACGCTCGATCATGCGCTGGGTCTGCTTGGCCTTGGCGGCCTGCTTCTCGCTGGCCTCGCTGCGGAACTTGCGGCCGATCTTGTCGTTGTCCGTGGCCTTGCGGCGGGCGTTCTTGACGCCCTTGTCCATCCAGCCGCGCTGCATCTGGGCACGGCCCTCCAGTGCGGAGCGCTTGTCGGAGTACTCCTCGTACTCCTCACGGGCGTGCGAGCGCGCGCGCTCGCGCTCCTCCAGGTAGGAGGCGTAGCCGCCGCCGTAGAGGTTGATCTGCTGCTGGGCGAGATCGAGTTCCAGGACCTTGGTGACCGTGCGCATCAGGAACTCGCGGTCGTGGCTGACGACGACGGTGCCCGCGCGCAGTCCGGACACGAAGCGCTCCAGCCGCTCCAGGCCGTCCAGGTCGAGGTCGTTGGTGGGCTCGTCGAGCAGGAAGACGTCGTAGCGCGAGAGCAGCAGCGAGGCCAGCCCGGCGCGGGCCGCCTGCCCGCCGGAGAGCCCGGTCATCGGCTGGTCGAGGCCGATGGTCAGGCCGAGGTCGGCCGCGATCTCCTCGGCGCGTTCGTCCAGGTCGGCGCCGCCGAGGGCCAGCCACCGCTCCAGCGCCCCGGAGTAGGCGTCGTCGGCGCCGGGAGCGCCGTCGACCAGGGCCTGGGTAGCGGTGTCCATGGCGGTCTGTGCGTCGGCGACCCCGGTGCGGCGGGCGAGGAACTCCCGCACGGACTCGCCCTCGCGCCGCTCGGGCTCCTGCGGGAGGTGTCCGACAGTGGCGGTGGGCGGGGAGAGCCTCAGCTCGCCCTCCTCCGGCCGGTCGAGCCCGGCGAGCAGACGGAGCAGCGAGGATTTACCCGCGCCGTTGGCTCCGACGAGACCGATCACGTCGCCGGGGGCGACCACGAGGTCGAGTCCCGCGAAGAGTGTGCGGTCGCCGTGGCCGGCGGCGAGTTCCTTGGCGACGAGGGTGGCAGTCATCAGGGTGACGATCCTAACCAACCGGAGGGGCCGGGTTCCCCTCCGGACCGGGGTGCGACCATGGCCCCTCCGGCCCCGGCCCGGCCGGGGCGACGTGAGGACAGGGGTGGGCACGGTGGCGGACGTGATCGTGGTGGGCGGCGGGGTCAGCGGGCTGACCACGGCGCTGCTGCTGGCGGAGCGCGGTCTGCGGGTGCGGGTCTGGTCGCGGGACCCCGCCGCGGCAACGACCTCGGCCGTGGCCGGCGCGCTGTGGTGGCCGTACCGGATCGAGCCCGCGGCGCTGGTGGGCGCGTGGTCGCTGGAGACGCTCCGGGTGTACGAGGAACTGGCCGCGGCCCCCTCGGAGACCGGCGTGCGCATGGTGACCGGGGTGCACGGGGGCGAGCGGCTGGCCGCCCTGGGGCCGTGGGCCCGCGGCCTGGACCATGCCTCCGAGGTGCCGGAGGGTCTGCGGGTGACTCTTCCGCTGATCGACATGCCAGCTCATCTCGGCTGGCTGGAGGGCCGGCTGACCGCTGCGGGAGGCGTGGTCGAGCGGCGTACGGTGCACGGTTTCGCGGAGGCGGCGGCCGAGGCGCGGGTGGTGGTCAACTGCACCGGTCTCGGCGCCCGCGAGCTGGTCCCGGACGCCGGGGTGCGGCCGGTACGGGGCCAGCTGGTGCTGGTGGAGAACCCCGGCATCGACGAGTGGTTCACCCACGCGGACCCTGCGTCGAGCGCGACGACGTACTTCTTCCCGCAGCCCGGCCGACTGGTGCTGGGCGGGACCGCGGAGGTGGACGATCCACGGACGGAGCCCGACCTCCGCACGGCGAGGGAGATCGTGGAGCGCTGCGCGCGGGTGCGGCCGGAGATCGCCGGGGCCCGTGTCCTCGGCCACCGGGTGGGGTTGAGGCCCTCCAGGGACGCGGGGGTGCGCATCGAGGCGGAGGACCTGCCGGGCGGAGGTCTGCTGGTGCACAACTACGGGCACGGGGGCGCCGGTGTGACGGTCGCCCGCGGCTGTGCGCGGGCTGCGGCCCAGCTGGTGGGCTGAGCCGCAGCATCCGTCAGGCCGGCGGGTCGTGCTTGTGGCGTTCGTCGGTGGTGACCTCCGCGGTGCCGGGCCCGATCCGGATCTCGAAGTCCCCGTCGTACTTGGCGTGTCCCTCGATGACGGCGGACTCGACGGCCTCCACACCGAACTCCCTGCGGACGATCATCGGGTCGTGCCGCAGGTCCCTCATCAGCGCCACGCACATGCCGATCATGACGATGGTGAAGGGCGCGGCCACGAGAATGGTCAGGTTCTGCAGTCCTGCCAGCGCGTCGCCCTCACCGTCGCCGATGAGCAGCATGACCGCCGCCACGGCGCCGGTGACGACGCCCCAGAAGATGACGACCCACCGGGAGGGTTCGAGGACGCCCTTCTGGGAGAGCGTGCCCATCACGATCGAGGCCGCGTCGGCGCCGGAGACGAAGAAGATGCCGACCAGGACCATCACCAGGATGCTCATCAGAGTCGCGACGGGGAACTGCTGGAGGACGCCGAAGAGCTGGGCCTCCGGGGTGTCGCCGATGCCCTTGAGCTGCCCGGACTCCTCCAGCCTGATCGCCGACCCGCCGAAGACCGCGAACCAGACCAGACTGACCGTGCTGGGGACCAGGATCACGCCGCCGACGAACTGACGGATCGTCCGGCCCCGGCTGATCCGGGCGATGAACATGCCGACGAAAGGCGTCCAGGAGATCCACCACGCCCAGTAGAAGACCGTCCAGCTGGCGAGCCAGTCGGCCACCTCCCCCTCGCCGGTGGCCTCGGTGCGCCCGGCGAGCTGGGCCAGGTCACCGAAGTAGGCGGCGATGGAGGTGGGCAGCAGGTCGAGCACGATGATGGTCGGCCCCGCGATGAAGACGAAGACCACCAGGATCAGCGCGAGGACCATGTTGATGTTGGACAGCCACTGGATGCCCTTCTCGACCCCGGACACGGCGGAGGCGACGAAGGCGACCGTCAGGGCGGCGATGATCGCGACCAGCAGGCCCGTGCCGGTCTTCTCCATCCAGTTGAGCTCCTGGAAGCCACTGCCGATCTGGAGCGCGCCGAGCCCGAGCGAGGCCGCGGAGCCGAAGAGGGTCGCGAAGATGGCGAGGATGTCGATGACCCGGCCGAGCGGTCCGTGGGCGCGCTTCTCACCGATGAGGGGGACGAAGACCGAGCTGATGGTCTGCCTCCTGTGCCGGCGGTAGGCGCTGTACGCGATGGCGAGCCCGACGACCGCGTAGATCGCCCAGGGGTGCAGGGTCCAGTGGAAGAGGGTGGTGGCCATCGCCGTCTGCATGGCCTCGGCGGCGTCCTCGGGACGGGTCCCGGGCGGTGGATTGACGAAGTGGGCCAGCGGCTCGCTCACTCCGTAGAACATCAGACCGATGCCCATACCGGCGCTGAACATCATCGCGACCCAGGAGATCGTCCGGAATTCGGGCTCCTCGCCCTCCTGGCCGAGCGAGATCGTGCCGTAACGGCTGATGGCGAGCCACAGGGCGAAGACCACGAACCCCGAGGCCGCCAGCATGAAGGCCCAGCCACCGTTGTGGATGAGACCGGTGAGGAGCGTGCCGGAGACGTCCTCCAGCGAGTCCGTGGCGGTGGAGCCCCAGATCACGAAGGCGACGGTCAGCACCGCCGTGACGCCGAAGACCACCCGGTCGGTCGTGGGGCGCCGGCCGTGGTGCGGCTCGGCGGGTAGCTCGGCCGTGACCGGGAGATAGTCCCCCCGCCCGCCCGGGCCCTGCTCGTCGTGTGACACAGATGGCACCTTTCACGCAGTGCGAGATTTCGCTCTCCGTAGGCAGTACCACACGTACTGTGCAACACGCGGGACCAACAAGCGGTTCCGTCTTGACCGTTTCTGGGCGGATATGCCCATCTGCTGCTGTCCGAATCGCCTGCCCGGCTGCCCGGACCGGGCGGTTAGGCTGACGGCGTTCGTGACGAACCCGCCGGTTCCAGCCGTTCCCAGCCGGGACGCGCGCGTACGAGGAGCGACTCTTGCCCGACCCGACCCCCGATCCGCAGCGTGACGTCCGGCCCACCCTGGAGGCAGTGGCCGCCCGCGCCGGTGTGTCCCGGGCGACGGCGTCCCGCGTCGTCAACGGCGGTGCGGGCGTACGACAGCCCCTGGTGGACCAGGTGCGCAAGGCGGTCGACGAGCTCGGCTACATCCCGAACCACGCGGCACGGACGCTGGTGACCCGGCGCAACGGCGCGGTCGCGGTGATCATCGACGAGCCCGAGTTCAGGGTCTTCTCCGACCCGTTCTTCTCCCGTCAGATCCGCGGGATCAGCCGTGAGCTCAACGCCCACGACGCGCAACTGGTGCTGCTCCTCGTGGAGGGCAGCGGTGACTTCGAGCGGGTCACCCGCTATCTGGCCGGTGGCCATGTGGACGGCGTACTCGCCTTCTCCCTGCACACCGACGACGAACTGCCCTCGATCATCCGGCGGTTCCGGGTCCCGACGGTCTACGGGGGCCGCCCGGAGCACGCGGCCCGGGGCCAGGACGCACCGCAGGTGCCGTACGTCGACTGCGACAACCGGGGCGGCGCCCGCGAGGCCGTACGCCATCTGGTCTCGCTCGGCCGACGGCGTATCGCGCACATCGCCGGGCCCCGCGACCAGGTGTCGGCGCTCGACCGGATCGACGGGTACCGCGACGTGCTGCCGGACGCGGGAGGTGACTTCGTCGTGGACGGTGACTTCACCACGGAGGGCGGGGCCCGGGCCATGGCGGAGCTGCTGGACGCCCGTCCGGACGTCGACGCCGTCTTCGTGTCCAACGACCTGATGGCGTCGGGTGCGCTGCGGGTGCTGCGCGAGCGGGGGCTCAGGGTCCCGGAGGACGTCGCCGTGGTCGGATTCGACGACATGACGTCGGTCGCCGAGGCCACCGACCCACCGCTGACGACGGTCCGTCAGGACGTCGAGGGCATGGGCCGGTTGATGGTGCGGCTGCTGATGGAGCGGCTGAACAGCGACACGGGCGCCTGGCCCGGTTCCGTGGTCACCCCGACCGAGCTGGTCCGCCGGGCCTCGGCCTGAGGCCGCCCGCCCCGGCGTGCACCGGAGGCGCGGCGAGAGGTCACGCCCGGCCGGCCCGCCACTCTGCGCGCGCCGACCTGGCGCGCGGCAGATAGCGCAGCCGCTCAGGGAGCAGGGGGACGATCCGCCGCACCACGGCCCCGAAACGCCTCAGCCGCCGCTCCTGCTCCGGGGTCCAGTCGAGCCCGATGGCCTGCCGGGCGTCCGGCGGCATCAGCCCGACGGTCAGGAACCTGCGGAACCGGGCCAGCGGCGGAAGAAGCACCGGCCACAGCGCCCTCAGCAGCAGGCGCAGGAGGAGGGGGCCCCGGTCGGGAGGCGGTACGGGGGCATCCGTGGCGACCAGTTCCCGTACGACGACGGTGGCCTCCACCTCCTCGGCCAGCATCCTGCGGTAGTAGGGCCAGAACTCCTCGATCGTCTGCGGCATGTCCCGGTCGTGGATGCCCAGGATCCGGCCGACCTGGAGCCACTCCCGGTACAGGGCGCGCTCCTGCGCCTCGGTGAGCGGACGGACCAGGTAGCGCGACGCGTGCTGGTACACGGGGAAGCCGGTCGCGTGCACCCACGCGTAGTTCGCGGGCGTCAGCGCGTGGTAACTGCGGCCACGGGTGTCGGTCCCCTGGATCGTGCGGTGCAGCCTTCTGAGCCTGCGCCCCTCCTCGGCGGCGGCCTCTCCCCCGTACACCCAGAGCTGGAGCGAGCTCAGGGACCGCTCGCCGCGGCCCCAGGGGTCCGTGCGGAAGACCGAGTGTTCGTCGACGCCCGCCCCGACCGCCGGGTGGGCGACCTGGAGGGTGAGGGCGGCGGGCAGCATCAGCAGTCCGCGGATGTCGCCGGCGAGGCTCCACAGGACGCCGCCCGCAGGGGGCGGTGAGGGCTCTCCCGTGCTGGTCATGCGGGTGCTCCCAGGGTTCGACGACCGCTCGGACCGCTGCCGGGTCCATGTGTCTTCCAGTATGCGAGCGCGGGTGCGGCGGCTGATCCGCGGGGGCGGGCACGTCCGTACGGGGCCCCTTGCTCGAATCCGTGTCAGCAGTGTTGACGCACCCATGAAACAAGTCAATAGTATTTGTAACTTTGACTCTTCCAGGACATCCGCCTCAGCACGTGCCCCGTACCTGAAACGGCCGTACCGACCAAGGAGGTCGCACGATGGGCCGCTACAGCAGACTGCGCGAGATCCGCCGGATGGATCCCGCCCGCGACTGCGCCGAGATACTCCAGCTGATGTCCCAGTACGAGTTCCCCTGGGACTACCGGCAGGGCATAAGCGTCGCGTTCCTGCGTGACTACGGCGTCCCGAGGATCTCCGTACTGCTCGACCGCACCCAGGAGTTCGAGCGCAACGGCCAGAAACGCTACGACGACACCGTGCTGTTCGGCTACGAACTGGCGGCGGAGGGGTTCGACTCCGAGCGCGCGAGGGCCGCGGCCCGCCACCTCAACCGGATCCACGGCAGGTACCGCATCCCGAACGAGGACTACCTCTATGTGCTGGCCACCACGGTCGTCGGTCCCAAGCGCTGGATCGACCGTTTCGGATGGCGGCCGCTGTGCGCGCAGGAGACCGCGGCGCTGGCCGAGGTGGGGCGGCGGATGGCCGACATGATGGGCATCGAGGGCGCTCCCGACACCTACGAGGGCTTCGAGGAACTGCTCGACTCCTACGAGGACCGGATGTTCGCCTACGACCCGGCGAACCGCCGCGTCGCCAACGCCACCTTCCGGGTCATGGCCGCCTGGTACCCGGCCCCGCTGCGCCCCCTGGTGGCCAGGTTCTCGCTCGCGCTCCTGGACGAGCCGTTACTCCGGGCGCTGGGCTTCCCCGCACAGCCGCGGTGGATGCGGGCGACGGCCGTGCGGATGGTGCGCGCCCGGTCGCACGGTGTCCGCATGCTGCCGGCCCGGCCCCGGTGGCTGCCCTCCGCCCCCGGCCGCGCAGCTACCCCTTCGGATATCAGCTCGACGACCTCGGCCCGCACTGGGCGCAGAGCCGCCCGCTGGAGCCCCTGCCCATGGAGACGTCATGACGACCGGAACGAACCGTCCCGTGCACACCGCCGAGGACGTCCGCGCCGCGGTGGCGCGGGCCAGGAGCGCCGGGCGGAGCTGGGCCGCGCTCGGGGCACGGGAACGGCGCACCGCGCTGCTGCGGTGGAAGCGTTCCCTGGCGACGCGGGCCGACGAGTTCGCGGAGCTGATCGCGTCCGAGACCGGCAAGCCGGTGCACGACGCGCGTGCCGAGGTGCTGCTGACGCTGGTCCATCTGGACTGGGCCGCGCGCAACGCGCACCGGGTACTGGGCAGGCGGAGGGTGCCGTCCGGCATCCTGTCGGTCCATCAACGGGCGACGCTGTCCTACCGCCCGCTCGGGGTGATCGGCGTGATCGGGCCCTGGAACTACCCGCTGTACACACCGATGGGCTCGATCGGCTACGCCCTCGCGGCGGGCAACGCCGTGGTGTTCAAACCGTCCGAGCTCACACCGGGCGTGGGGGTCCTGCTGGCCAGGAGCCTCGGGGAGGCCGTACCGGGTCACGCGGATCTGCTGCGCGTGGTCACCGGCCCGGGGTCCACCGGTGCCGCGCTGGCAGGGGCGGAGGGTCCGTCCGGTGTGGACAAGGTCGCCTTCACCGGCTCACCGGGGACCGCCCGCAAGGTCGCCGCGGCCTGCGCGGCCACACTCACGCCGCTGCTCGCCGAGTGCGGGGGCAAGGACGCGGTGCTGGTCGCGGCGGACGCCGATCTGGACGCGGCGGCCGACGCGATCGTGTGGGGCGCGATGGGCAACGCCGGCCAGACCTGTGCCGGAGTGGAGCGGGTGTACGCGGTGGAGTCGGTGCACGAGGCCCTGTGCTCACGCATCGTCAGCCGGGCCCGG
Organism: Streptomyces sp. Alt3; assembly: GCF_030719215.1. Taxonomy (NCBI): domain Bacteria; kingdom Bacillati; phylum Actinomycetota; class Actinomycetes; order Kitasatosporales; family Streptomycetaceae; genus Streptomyces; species Streptomyces glycanivorans. The sequence continues at coordinate 778,984 of NZ_CP120983.1, forward strand.
GCGCTCGCACCCGGCGAGGCCTACGGACCTCTCACCCTGCCGTCGCAGCTCGGTGTGGTGGAACGGCATGTGAAGCAGGCCCTCGTGGACGGCGGCACGGCGAGGCTCGGCGGACCCGACGCCCTGCGGGCCTCCGTGCTCGGCCCGGTGGTGCTGTCGGGTGTGCCGGAGGACTCGCCGGCCGTGACGGAGGAGACCTTCGGTCCGGTCGTCGTGGTGAACCCGGTGCGCGACATGGACGAGGCGGTGGAACGGGCCGACGCTTCGGCGTACTCGCTGGGTGCCGCCGTGTTCACCGGCTCCCGGGCCGCGGGCCTCGCGCTCGCCGAACGCCTCGGATCCGGCGCGGTGTCGGTCAACTCGGTGCTCGGCTTCGCCGCGATCCCCTCACTGCCGTTCGGCGGTGCGGGCGAGTCGGGGTACGGGCGGATCCACGGCGAGGAGGGGTTGCGGGCCTTCGCCGCGCCGCACTCGGTGACGGTGCGGCGGTTCGCGCCGGCGGTGGACCTGACGTCGTTCGCGACGCCCCGGGACAAGGTCGCCCGTGCGGTCGAACTGGGCAGGAAGCTGCACGCCCGGTTCTGACGACGCTCACCCGGCGCCGGGCCCGGTGGTCATCCGGCATCGGGCCCGGCGGTCGGGGCGCCGGGCAGCACGCTCACCCGGCGCCCGGCCCGGCGGTCATCCGGCGCTGAGCAGCGGCACCAGGTAACGGCGGGCGAAGGCCCCCACCTGCTCGTCGTCGTCCAGTTCGAAGCTGCTCACCGGGTTGAGCAGGAAGGAGACGGTGATCCGCACCATCAGTTCGGCGACCGGTGTCGGATCCGTCTCCGGCCGTCCTTCGGCGCGCTGGGCGTGGCGGAGCCGGTCGGCCAGATATCCGCGCATCGCGAGGAAGGCGGGGCCGCTCTCCAGCGTGAGGAAGGGGAGCATGATCTCCGGCTCCAGCTTCAGCAGCCCGCCTACCAGGGGGTGTTCACGGATGTGCCGGAGGACCGTGACGAAGCCGGCGACGAGCCGGTCCTCCATGGTGGGCAGCGCGGCCACCGCCTCGTCCACGTCGCTCACGAATCTGCGGTACTCCCGCAGCAGGCAGGCGGAGACCAGGCTGTCCTTGTTGCCGATCCGGCGGTACACGGTGACGCGGGAGACCTTGGCGCGCTTGGCGACGTCGTCGACCGTCGAGCGGCGCAGCCCGAAGGTCATGAACTGCTCGCGTGCCGCGTCCAGGATCTGTTCGCTCAGCGCGTCGGACGGTGGCGTCTCGCCGAGCGCCCTGGCCAGCAGTGTCTCGTCGCTACCCGGTGCCGCCATGAGCCCTCCCCGTCCGTTGCCACCACTCAACCATACCGATCCGCAACAGTGTTACCTGACCCGTTGCTTTGTAACTCCCTTTCGGAGGTCTTCCATGTCCACGGTCCACGCCCTCCCGCGCTCGCTCTCCGCCGAGCAGCGGGCCTTCGTCACGGCCCTGCGCGACTTCGCCCGGCGCGAGTGCGGCACGCGTGAACAGCGCGACGCGCTGGCCGCCGAGACGGGCGGCCCGCACGCCCCTTCGCTCTACGCCCGGCTCGCGGAGCTCGGCTGGCTCGGCGTGTGCCTGCCGGAGGCGTACGGGGGCTCGGGGGGCGGGATGACGGACGCCTGCCTGTTCCTGCGGGAGACCTCACGCGGTCTGGTACCCGCCGGAGGGTTCATCACCTCGGTGATCACCGCGAAGGCGTACGAGCGCTTCGGGAACGAGGCCCAGTGCAAGGCGGCCGTCGGTGGTGCCGTGGCCGGCCAGGTGCTGTCGATCGCGATGTCGGAGCCGGAGGCCGGCTCGGACGTGGCGGCCCTGCGGTGCGCGGCCGAGCGTACGCCGGAAGGCGGCTGGCTGGTCAACGGACACAAGACGTGGATATCCAACGCGCATCTGGCCGAGCACATCCTGCTGGTGGCCCGGACCGGCTCGGGAGGCACGAAGCGCGAGGGGCTGACCATGTTCCACGTCCCGGCCGGGACACCCGGGATACGGATACGGCCCATCGAGACGATGGGCGGCCGTGAGGTCAACGACGTCTACTTCACCGACGTCAGGCTGCCCGCCGACGCCGTGGTCGGCACGGCCGACCACGCCTGGCCCCAGCTGATGGCCGGCCTGGACGCGGAGCGGCTCTTCCTGGCCGCGAACATGCTGGGGCTGGCCGAGCGGGTCCTGGAGGACACCGTCGCGTATGTGCGCGGACGCGAGCAGTTCGGCCGCCCGGTCGGCTCCTTCCAGGCACTGCGGCACCGGTTGGCCGACCTGGCGACCGAGATCGAGTGCGCGCGGCTCCTGGTCTTCGACGTGGCGGCGGCCTGCGACGCGGAGCCGGGGAAGCGGTTCTCCCGCGAGGCGTCCATGGCGAAGCTCAAGGCGACCGAGACGGCCCGGCACGCGGCGCTGGAAGGCATGCAGATGATGGGCGGGTACGGCTACGCGACCGAGTACGACATGGAGCGGCATCTGCGGGCGGCGGTCGTGTCCACGGTCTACGGCGGCACGAGCGAGATCCAGCGCGACATCATCGGCCGGAGTTACGGCCTCTGAGTGCCGGGGTGCCCTCGCTCCTGCCGGGGGCACCCCGCCCGGGTCTCATCCGTGGTCGTACACCGTGACGTGGACGCCCCGGTCCACCAGGCGCTCTTGGACGAGGGGTTCCACCCTCGTCCAGGTGCCGCCCGCCAGACCGCAGCCGATCCTCGGCATGTGCACCGAGGCGCCCAGCCCGGCGGCCTGCTCCGCGACCTTCCGCAGCCCCTCGTCGATCGCCTCGTACCGCACCGGAACACCCTTGCTGCCCCTGCGCATCCCCCGCTGGCCCACGACGTTCGCCACCCATATGTAGGTCTCGACCTGGACGAACTGCGCGGCCCCCAGCCCGAAGTCGTTGCCGGCGCGCTCACGGTGCCAGCGCCGGTAGGCGGTTTCCGGCTTGGGCCAGCGCCGGGACAGGGCGAGGACGAATCCCTTGCCCCAGCCGCCCAGGTCGTTGCAGACGTGCACGATCAGCTTGACGCCCTTGCCCTGGGGCGCGGTGGCGTCCCCTTTCACATACGTGATCCCCGACATGCACCCACCGTACGGGCGCCCACCGACAGCGGGCACGATCAGGACCCGCCCTCCGCGTACAGCGCGTCGAGGACCTCGGCGTAGCGGTCGCGGATCACCCTGCGACGCAGTTTCAGCGAGGGGGTCAGCTCACCCGTCCCGGGGCCCCACTCCCGCTCCAGCAGCCGGTAGCGCTTGATCTGCTCGGTGCGGTTCAGCCGGGCGTTGGCGGCCTCGACCGCCCGGGCGACCTCCTCCCGCACGGCGGGGTGGGTCGCCGGGTCGCCCTCGATACCGCGTGCCGCGGCCCAGGCGGGTGTCATCTCGCCGTCCAGGACGAGCAGGGCCACGAGGTAGGAGTGTCCGTCGCCGTGGACGAGCGCCTGGCCGATCAGGGGGTGCTCCTTGAGCGTGTTCTCGACGAGTGCCGGGGAGACGTTCTTCCCGGTCGAGGTGATGATCATCTCCTTCTTGCGGTCGGTGAGCCAGAGATAACCGTCGTCGTCGACCCGGCCGATGTCGCCGGTCGGGAACCAGCCGTCCGCGTCGAGCGCCTCGTCCACGGTGCCGTCGGCGCGCAGGTACCCGGCGAACACCGTCTCGCCGCGTACCAGGATCTCCCCGTCGTCGGCGATGCGGAGTTCCAGGCCTTCCAGCGGGCGCCCCACCGAGCCCAGGCGGAAGGCCGACGGGCTGTTGGTGGTGAACACCCCCACGGTCTCGGTGAGTCCCCAGGCGTCCATGACGACGATGCCGAAGCCGGCCCAGAAGCGCACCACGTCCAGCGGCATGGGCGCGGAGGCGCTGGCCGTCCACACCAGCCGTTCGAAGCCGGCGAGGGAGAGCACCGGGTCCAGGACCGTCTCCTTGACGCGGCGGTAGGCGGTCTCCAGCTCCGCGGGGGGCTGTTCGCCCCGCTCACGGAAGGCCACATGCTCGCGAGCCGTCTCCCCGGCCGCCTCGATCGCCGCGCGCTGCTCCTCGGGCAGGGTGGCGAGCGCGGCCCTGACGGAGGCGGCGAGCTTCTCCCACACCCGGGGAACGCCGAAGAACTGGGCCGGATGCAGTGCGCGCGCCGTGGACGCGACGGCCGCGGTGTCCGCGCAGAGGTGGACGTGCGAGGCGCGGAAGACCGGCAGATAGATCCCCAGCATCCGCTCGGCGATGTGTGCGAAGGGCAGGTAGCAGATGTGCGCGACGTGGTCAGGCAGTTCCACCACCCGGTCCAGGGCCAGCGCGTTGACGACCACGCTGCGGTGGGTGAGGGGCACGGCCTTCGGATCGCCGGTGGTACCCGAGGTGTAGACGACCGTGAGTGTGTCGTCGGCGCCCGAGGCCCGCCAGGCCGCGTCGAACTCCGCCTCGTCGTAGGCCTGTCGTCCGGCCGCGTGCAGGGAGGCATACGTCGGGCGGTCACCGGCGCCCTCCGGCTCCACGACGAGGAGCGCCTCCAGCGGGACGGTCGGGTCATCGAGGAGGGGCTCCCAGAGCTCGCGCTCCCGGGCGCCCTCGACGACAGCCAGCCGGGCGCCGCTGTGCCGGGCGATGTGGGCGATCTGCCCGGGTGCGGCGGTGCCGTAGACCGTGACCGGTACCGCCCCGAGGTGGGTGAGGGCCAGGTCACTGAGCCAGTGTTCGGGGCGGTTGCCCATCATCATGAGGACCTGCTGCCCGCGTGCGACGCCATGGGCGGCGTATCCGGCGGCGAGCACCGCGGCCTCGCGGCGCACCTCACTCCAGGTCAGGGTCGTCCATCCGTCGCCGTTGTCCGGGCTGCGCCACGAGAGGGCGGGCAGGTCCCCGTGGTCCTCGGCGTTACGCGCCAGCAGGGCCGGCAGGGTCAGCCGGTCGGTCTTGGTGGGGATTCGCAGGATCGTGGTCACGGCCGTCTCCTGTCGCCGTCGGCCGGACCGCACGGGCCCGCACCGGAGGGAATTGACGCGCTTCGATGGTGCCGGAGACTGTCACACCACCGGTGAGACAGCAATAGTGTTGCACCCGATTGGTACGACGCCCTCGGCGCACGGCCCCACCGCCCCGGCGCGGGTGGGCGAGGCGGTCACTCCTCGCGGCCACCGCCGACGGTCGCGCGGAGCCGGCCTCCTACTGCCCCGTGTGTGCGTGCGGCGTACGCACCTTGCCCGCCTTCCCGCCCTTCTCGACGACCACGAACTGCCCCATCATCCCCAGGTCCTCGTGGTACAGCAGATGGCAGTGGTACATGTACGGAACGTCGGGGTCCGCCTGCCCGTCGAAACGCATGGCCAGCTTCACCGTCGTGTTCCCCGGGACGAAGACCGTGTCCTTCGCTCCGCGCAGCTCGGCCGGCGGCTTCTCGCCGTCCACCTCCAGCACCCGGAACTGCACGTCGTGTACGTGGAAGTTGTGCGGCGTGCTGTGTTCGTTGCGCACGGTCCAGGTCTCCGCGGTGCCGCGGGTGATCGTCTCGTCGATCCGGCCCATCCGCATCTCCCTGCCGTTGATGCCGGAGGTGCGCAGCCCGAAGAAGCGTCCGCGTACCGAGTCCGACCCGTCCGGGACCTCCAGCTCGCCCAGCTCGGCAGGCAGTTCGGGAGAGGTCCGCAGGGTCTTCCTCGCCCTCAGCTCCAGTACGTCGAAGGAGTCGTCGCCGCCCGAGAACCGCCTCGACCAGAAGTCCCCGTAGGAGCCGTCGGGAAAGCTGCGCAGAGTGGTCTTCCCGCCCGGCTTCATCCGCACCACGATCTCGGCCCGCTCGCCCGGCGACATCCGGATCCGGTCCGTCCGGGTCGGCGCCTCCAGCAGCCCGCCGTCCGTCCCGATGAGAGCGAACTCCCGGCCGTCGGAGAATCCGAAGTCGTACACGCGCGCGGTCGAGGCATTGAGCAGCCGCAGCCGTACGAGCTCGTCGCCGACCTCCTTGTACGGATCGAGGGTGCCGTTGACCATCGTCCGGTTCCCGAGGAACCCGGTGTCCGACAGCGTTTTGTGCCCGTGGTCGAACTTCGCCCCGTCGAACTTCACGTCCTGGACGATGACCGGCAGATCGTCGACTCCGTACTTCTTGGGCAGTGCGAGACGGTCGGACCTCTCGTCGTGCAGGAGGAACATCCCGGCCAGCCCCCGCTGCACGTGCTTCTCCGTCCTGCCGTGCGGATGCGGGTGGTACCAGAGGGTCGCGGCCGGCTGGTCCACGGTCCAGCTCGGGGCCCAGGTCGCGCCGGGGGCGACCATCTGGTGCGGACCACCGTCCATCCTCGCGGGCAGGTGCATCCCGTGCCAGTGCACGGTGGACTCCTCCCCCAGCGCGTTCCTGATCCTCACCTGGACCTTCTCGCCGCGCTCGGCACGCAGCGTCGGCCCCAGGTAGTCCCCGTCGAAGCCCCAGGTGGGCGTCTTCCGCCCGGTCGTGAACTCCTTCTCCCCGGCCCGCATCGTCAGATCGAAGACCCGGGTCCCGTCGCTCCTCACCGTCGATCCCGCCAACGGCGGCACCGCCAGCTCGTTGCTGAAGCCGGTCGAACCGACGGTGGACACCTTGGCGTCGGAATACAGCCACAGGGCGCCGCCACCGAGCGCGAGGCCGATGAGGAGGGCGATCGTCGTGAGAAGGACGAGTAAACGCTTGAGGCGAGACATGGCTCCAGCGTCCCGGCGCACGCTCGCACCGACATCGGGGATGGCCCCCAGCGGCCCCCCGCACAACTCCTACGGCCCCTCGGGGATTTCCCGCATGCGTCACTCGGTGACGGGGCACGGAAGGCTCTGCGCGATCATCTTCATGAGAGCCGCCCCCGGGCCCGGAGGGCAGGGTCTCCGGGCACTTTCACAACACTGGTGCGACAGCAATACTGTTGCACCTGAGAGATCAAGGCCCGGCAGGACGGGCCCGTCCGCGACAAGGAGCAGCAATGGCGACCGGAACCGACGAGCCGACGCTGACCGTCGACGAACTGGCGGCACGTGCGGGAGTCACCGTGCGCACCGTGCGCTTCTACAGCACCAGAGGTCTGCTGCCGCCCCCGGTGATCGGCCCCCGGCGCGTCGGGCACTACGGGCACGAACACCTCTCCCGGCTGGCCCTCATCGAGGAGCTCCAGCACCAGGGCATGACGCTGGCCGCCATCGAGCGCTACCTCCAGCAGCTGCCGCCCGACCTGAGCGCGCAGGACCTGGCCATCCACCGCGCCCTGGTGGCGTCCTGGGCGCCGGACTCCGCCGAGGACATGGAGCGTGCCGAGCTGGAGCGGCGGGCGGGCCGGGAGCTCAGCGGTGAGGACGTGGACCGGCTGGCGGCCATGGGGGTGCTGGAGCGCCCGGCGAAGCCCGGGGGTCCCTTCCTCGTGGACCCGGGCCTGCTGCGGCTCGGGGTGGAGCTCCTGGAGGTGCCCATCGCGCACGAGACGATCCTGGCCGCTCGCACCGTCCTGCTGGAGCACACCCGTTCGGCCGCCCACGAGCTGAGCCGGCTGTTCCGGGACGAGGTGTGGAACCCCTACCGGGAGCGGGAGTCGGACCCCGAGCACGTGCAGGCGATGAAGTCGCTCTCGGCCCATATGCAGCCGATGGTGCTCCAGGCGCTGCTGACGGCCTTCCAGCGGTCGCTGAAGGAGGAACTGCGGGCCGCGTTCACCGCTGAGGAGGAGCGGTGAGCACGGCCCGCACGGGCGCGGTCAGTCGTGGAAGGTCTCGCCCTTCCCGGCCTTCTCCACCAGGTACGCGGACGGCAGGAAGCGGTCCCCGTAGCGCTCGGCGAGCTGCCGGGCGCGCGCCACGAAGCCGGGCAGGCCGCCCTCGTACCCGTTGATGTACTGGAGCACGCCACCGGTCCAGGCGGGGAAGCCGATGCCCATGATGGAGCCGATGTTGGCGTCGGCGACGGTCATGAGGACGTTCTCCTCCAGACAGCGGACACTGTCCAGCGCCTCGGAGAAGAGCATCCGCTCCTTCATGTCCTCGAAGGGGATCTCGGTACCGGGCTTCGTGAAGTGCTCGCGCAGGCCCGGCCAGAGCGCACCCCGGCCGCCGTCCTCGCCGTACTCGTAGAAGCCCGCTCCCCCGCTGCGCCCGGGCCGTCCGAACTCGTCGACCATCCGGTCGATGACCGCGTCCGCGGGATGGGTGGCCCAGGTGCCGCCCGCCTCCTCGACGGCGCGCCGGGTCTCGTCGCGGATCTTGCGGGGCAGGGTCAGCGTCAGCTCGTCCATGAGGGAGAGGACCTTGGCCGGGTAGCCGGCCTGTGCCGCCGCCTGTTCGACGGAGGCGGGTTCGACGCCCTCCCCGACCATCGCGACGCCCTCGTTGATGAAGTGTCCGATGACGCGTGAGGTGAAGAAGCCGCGCGAGTCGTTGACGACGATCGGGGTCTTCCTGATCCGGCGCACCAGGTCGAAGGCGCGGGCCAGGGCCTCGTCCCCGGTCTTCTCCCCCTTGATGATCTCGACCAGCGGCATCTTGTCGACGGGCGAGAAGAAGTGCAGCCCGATGAAGTCCACCGGCCTGCTCACGCCTTCGGCGAGCACCGTGATGGGCAGGGTGGAGGTGTTGGAGCACAGCAGCGCGTCGGGCTCGATGACGTCCTGGATCTCCTGGAACACCTTGTGCTTGAGCGCGGTGTCCTCGAAGACCGCCTCGATCACGGCGTCGCAGCCCGCGAGGTCGGCCGGGTCCCCGGTCGGGGTGATCCGGGCCAGCAGTTCGTCCCGCTTCGCCTCCGTCGTGCGGCCCCGGGAGAGCGCCTTGGCGAGGAGCTTCTCGCTGTAGGCCTTGCCCTTGGCGGCCGCCTCGGCGGAGACGTCCTTGAGGACGACGTCGATGCCGGCGCGGGCGCAGGAGTAGGCGATGCCGGCGCCCATCATCCCGGCGCCGAGGACTGCCACCTTGCGGACCTGGCGCTCCTCGACGCCCTGAGGCCGGCTGGCTCCGGAGTTGACGGCCTGGAGGTCGAAGAAGAACGCCTGGATCATGTTCTTGGCGACCTGGCCGGTGACCAGCTCGGTGAAGTAGCGCGCCTCGATGGTCTGCGCGGTCTCGAAGTCGACCTGTGACCCCTCGACCGCCGCCGCCATGATGTTGCGGGGCGCGGGCATGGGCGCGCCGGCGATCTGCTTCTTGAGGTTGGCCGGGAAGGCGGGCAGGTTGGCCGCGAACTTCGGGTTCGACGGGGTCCCGCCGGGGATCCGGTATCCCTTGACGTCCCAGGGCTGCTGCGACTCGGGGTGGGCGTCGATGAAGGCGCGTGCCTTCTCGAGCATTTCCTCCCGGGTGGCCGCGACCTCGTGGATGAGGCCGTTCTCCAGCGCCCGCCGCGGGGTGTACTGGGTGCCCTGGAGGAGCACCTTGAGCAGGGCGTCGGCGATGCCCATCAGCCGCACGGTGCGCGTGACCCCGCCGCCCGCGGGCAGCAGGCCGAGGGTGACCTCGGGCAGGCCGATACGGGTGCCGGGGGCGTCCAGGGCGACGCGGTGGTGGGCGGCGAGCGCGATCTCGTAACCGCCGCCGAGCGCGGCGCCGTTGATGGCGGCGACGACCGGCTTGCCGAGGGTCTCGATGGTGCGCAGCGACTTCTTGATCGCGGTTCCGGCGTCGAACGCGGCCTGCGCGTCGTCCGGACCGATCCTGATCATGTCCTTGAGGTCGCCGCCGGCGAAGAAGGTCTTCTTGGCGGAGGTGTAGATGATGCCCCGGATGGAGTCCTTCTCGGCCTCGGCGCGCTCGGCGACGGCGGCGATGGAGTCCTTGAAGCCCTGGTTCATCGTGTTGGCGGACTGGCCGGGATCGTCGAGTACGAGGGTGACGACGCCGGTCTCGTCCTGTTCCCAGCGGATGGTCGTGCTCTCGGTCATTGCTTGTCTTCTCCGTAGGCAGGGGTTCCGGGGACGGTCAGAGACGCTCGACGACGGTGGCGACGCCCATACCGCCGCCGACGCACAGGGTGGCCAGGCCGTAGCGCTTGTCCTGCCGCTCCAGTTCGTCGACGAGGGTGCCGAGGATCATCGCCCCGGTCGCGCCGAGCGGGTGCCCGAGTGCGATGGCACCGCCGTTGACGTTGACCTTGTCGAGGCTCAGGCCCATGTCCTTGACGAACCGCAGGACGACTCCCGCGAAGGCCTCGTTGATCTCGACGAGGTCGATGTCGTCGATGGTGAGACCGGCCTTGGACAGCGCCTTGCGGGTGGCGGGGGCGGGCCCGGTGAGCATGATGGTCGGCTCGGACCCGGAGACGGCGGCGGAGACGATGCGGGCGCGCGGCGTGAGCCCGTAGCGCTCGCCGGTCTCCTTGGAGCCGATCGCGACGAGGGCCGCGCCGTCGACGATCCCGGAGCTGTTGCCAGCGTGGTGGACGTGGTCGATCTTCTCGACCCAGTGGTACTTCTGGAGCGCGACGGCGTCGAAGCCGCCCATCTCCCCGATGGTGGCGAACGAGGGCTTGAGGGAGGCGAGGGAGTCGGCGGTCGTGCCGGGGCGCATGTGCTCGTCGTGGTCGAGGACGAGCAGCCCGTTGCGGTCCCTGACCGGCACGACGGACCGGGCGAAGCGCTCCTCCTTCCAGGCGGTCGCGGCGCGTTCCTGGGACAGGGCGGCGTACTCGTCGACGTCCCGGCGGGAGAAGCCCTCGACGGTGGCGATGAGGTCGGCGCCGATGCCCTGCGGGGCGAAGCCGGTCTCGAAGCTGGTCATCGGGTCCATGGCCCAGGCGCCGCCGTCCGAGCCCATCGGGACGCGGGACATCGACTCGACACCGCCGGCCAGGACGAGGTCCTCCCACCCGGAACGGACCTTCGCGGCAGCGAGGTTGACCGCTTCGAGGCCGGAGGCGCAGAAGCGGTTCTCCTGTACTCCCGCGACGGAGTCCGGGAGCCCGGCGGCGATCGCGGCGATCCTGGCGATGTCGGAGCCCTGGTCACCGAGCGGGCTGACGACGCCGAGGACGATGTCGTCGATCGCCGCCGGGTCGAGGCCGGGGAAGCGGTCCCGGATCTCGTGGATGAGGCCGACGACGAGGTCGATCGGCTTGGTGCCGTGCAGGGCGCCGTTGGCCTTGCCGCGGCCGCGCGGGGTGCGGATCGCGTCGTAGACGAATGCTTCGGTACTCAAGGCAGCTGCCTTTCGGGGTCGTTGCTGGGCGGGGAGTTCAGGCGAGCAGCGAGCGGCCGATGATCTCCTTCATGATCTCGGTCGTCCCGCCGTAGATGGTCTGGATACGGCCGTCGGTGAAGGCCTTGGCGACCCGGTACTCCGACATGTAGCCGTATCCGCCGTGGAGTTGCAGACAGCGGTCGGCGACCCGCTTCTGCAGCTCGGTGGCCCACCACTTGGCCATCGAGGCGTGGACGGCGTCGAGGGTTCCCTCTGCGTGGTCGACGATGCACCGGTCGAGGAAGGCCCGGGTGACGGCGCACTCGGTGGCCATCTCGGCGATCTCGAAGCGGATGTGCTGGAGCTTGGAGAGCGGGCGTCCGAAGGCCTCACGCTCCTTGACGTACCGGGTGGTGATCTCCAGGAGGTACTCGGCGGCGGCGATCCCTGCGACCGCTATGCCCATGCGTTCCTGGGCCAGGTTGGTCATGAGGTGGATGAAGGCGCCGTCGAGCTCGCCGAGGAGGTTCTCCTTGGGGACGCGTACGTCGTCGAAGAACAGTTCGGCGGTGTCCTGGGACTTCTGCCCGATCTTGTCGAGGTTCCGGCCGCGCTCGAACCCCTCTGCGCCACGCTCGACGACGAGCAGCGACAGGCCCTTGGCGCCGCCCTCCGGTGAGGTCTTCGCGACGACGATCACGAGGTCGGCGAGGATGCCGTTGGAGATGAAGGTCTTGGAGCCGTTGAGGAGCCAGTGGTCGCCCTTGTCCTCTGCGGCGGTACGGATGCCCTGGAGGTCGGAGCCCGCGCCGGGTTCCGTCATGGCGATGGCGGTGATGGTCTCGCCGCTGCAGAAGCCGGGCAGCCAGCGGCGTTTCTGCTCCTCGGTGCCGAGCCCGGTGAGGTAGGGGCCGATGATGTCGTTGTGCAGGCCGAGGGCCAGCCCGGACACCCCGGCCCGGGTGAACTCCTCCGCGAGCACGGCGCTGTAGCGGAAGTCGGCGTTCCCGCCGCCGCCGTACTCCTCGGGGACGGCGAGGCCGAGCAGCCCCTGCCGGCCGGCCGCGCGCCAGGCCTCACGCGAGACGATGCCGTCCTTCTCCCACTGCTCGTAGTGCGGGAGGACCTCCTTGGCCAGGAAGGTGCGGACGGTCTCGCGGAACGCGTCGTGCTCTTCGGTGAAGATCTGCCGCTGCACTTCAAGCCCCCTGGAGCCAGTTCTTGACGGTGGAGATCAGCCGTGCCGGCTCGGGACCGACGGGCGTGACGTTGAGCATGGTGACCCCGGCCTCGCGGAAGGCCTCGATGCGGTCGCGTACGTAGCCCTCGGGGCCGCAGAGCGTCATGAGCTCGCAGAACTCGTCCGGGACGGCTGCCTCCGCCTCGCGCTTCCTCCCTGAGAGATAGAGGTCCTGGATGGTGGCGGCCTCCTTCTCGTAGCCGTAGGCGACGGCGAGGTCGTTGTAGAAGTTCTTGCCGCGCGCACCCATGCCGCCGACGTACAGCGCGATCTGCGGGCGGGCCATGTCACGGACGGCGGCCGCGTCGTCGCCGATGGCCAGCAGGCCGCCCGCGACGGTCTGCAGGGGGCCGAGCTCGGGGTCGCGCTTCGCGGTGCCCTCGGCCAGGGCCGTGCCCCAGACCTGCCGGGCCTTCTCCGGGATGTAGAGGGTGGGCAGCCAGCCGTCGGCGATCTCCGCGGTCATCCGGACGTTGGCGGGGCCGAGCGAGGCGATGTGGAGCGGGATGGTGTCGCGTACCGGCCGGGTGAGGATCTTCAGCGGCTTGCCGAGCTTGCCGCCCTTCTCCTTCGGCAGGGGCATGTCGGTGATGCCGTGGTGGTCGATGACCTCGCGGCGCCAGATGCGCCGGCAGAGCTCGACGGTCTCGCGGGTCCGGCCGAGCGGCTTGTCGTAGGGCTTGCCGTGCCAGCCCTCCACCACCTGCGGGCCCGAGGCACCGAGCCCGAGCAGCGCGCGGCCACCGGAGATCGCGTCGAGCCCCGCACCGGTCTGGGCGATGAGGGCCGGGGTCCGGGAGTAGACGTTGAGGATCGCCGCGCCGATCTTCAGGTGTTCCGTGCGGGCGGCGAGGTACCCCATGAGGGTGGGCGAGTCGAAGCCGTACGCCTCGGCGACCCATACGGCGTCGAGTCCGGCGGACTCGAGTGCGGCGACCTGGTCGCAGGCGGCGCGCGGGTCGCCCGCGTAGTTCAGCGGCAGGGAGAGTTCCATCAGCCGGTCGTTTCCTTCCCGGTGGTCAGCAGGCCCGGCAGGTCCCAGTCCGCGGCGACGGCCTCGGTGTCCGCCCCGGGCAGCGCGGGTCCGCTGCGTACGGAGGCGGGAGTCGCGGAGAAGCGGGGTGCGGGGGCGGGCTGGGTGAGGCCGCTGTGCTCCACATAGGTGGAGCGGGCGGCGAGATGGGGGTGGCGGGGTGCCTCACGCAGGGAGAGGACGGGGGCCACGCAGGCGTCCGTCCCCTCGAAGATCTCGGTCCACTCCGCGCGCGTACGGGTGCTGAAGCGGTCGGCGACGAGGGCGCGCAGTTCCTCCCAGCGTCCGAAGTCGTTGCGGTCGGGGGCCTCCTCGCCGAGTCCGAGGAGCTTGGCGAACTCCTCGTAGAAGCGCGGCTCCAGGGCCCCGACCGCCATGAACAGGCCGTCGGAGGTCTCGTAGGAGCCGTAGAAGGGGCAGCCTCCGTCGAGGAGGTTGGAGCCTCGCCTGTCCTGCCAGCTGCCCGCCGCCAGCATGCCGTGGATCATCGTGGCGAGGTGGGCGGCGCCGTCGACGATGGCCGCGTCGACGACCTGTCCGGCCCCGCCGGGCGTACGGGCGTGCTGAAGGGCCGCCAGCACACCGACGACCAGGTAGAGCGATCCGCCGGCGTAGTCGCCGACGAGGTTGGCGGGCACCGTGGGCGGTTCGCCGGATCTGCCGATCATGGACAGGGTGCCGGTCAGGGCGATGTAGCCGATGTCGTGCCCCGCGCGCTGGGCCAGCGGGCCGTCCTGGCCCCAGCCGGTCATCCGTCCGTAGACGAGCCGCGGATTGCGTTCCAGGCAGGCGTCGGGCCCCACGCCCAGGCGCTCGGCGACACCCGGGCGGTAGCCCTCGATCAGGACGTCGGCACGCTCGACGAGGTCGAGGACCTGGCCCGCTCCGCCCTCGGCCTTCAGATCGACGAGGACCGACCGTTTGTTGCGGTTGGTGAGGTCGAAGGCCGGCTCGATGCCGATCACCGAGCCGCCGGGCCTGTCGACGCGCACCACATCGGCGCCGAGGTCGGCGAGGAGCATCGCGGCGAACGGCCCCGGGCCGATGCCCGCCAGTTCGACGACGCGCACCCCGGCCAGCGGACCCCGCGGCCCCTGTCCTGTCGTTGCCATCAAGCCCCCAGAGGTATGACACAACTGATGTAACATCGATGATGCTAAGAACCGTGCGCGCTCCGCACAACCCTTTTGGCCGAGCAAGCGCTTAGTTCTTTCCTTCGGATCCTCTCGCACCGAGGCCCGCCCGGCCGCGCGGCACCCCGAACGCCTCCGCTACCCTCTGCCTGCTACATCGGCGCCGGCCCCTGCGGAGGCACTCATGAACAGGCAGAACGGGGCAGAACGCCCTTACGACGTCATCCTTTTCGGGGCCACCGGCTTCGTGGGGGCACTCACCGCCGAATACCTGGCCGCGCACGCGCCGGACGGCTGCCGCTGGGCCCTGGCGGGCCGAAGCCTCGACAAGCTGGAGCGGCTGCGTGACCGCCTCGCCGCGACGCACCCGCGCTGCGCGGACCTGCCCCTGGTGAGGGCCGACGCGGACGACCCCGCCTCCCTGCGTGAACTCGCCATGTCCGCGCACGTGGTGGCGTCGACCGTCGGACCGTACGTCTGGTACGGCGAGGCACTCGTGGCGGCGTGCGCGGAGGCGGGGACCGACTACACCGACCTCACCGGGGAGGCGGAGTTCGTCGACCGGATGTACCTGGAGCACGACGGCCGGGCGCGCGAGACGGGCGCCCGGCTCGTGCACGCCTGCGGCTTCGACTCCGTCCCGCACGACCTCGGCGCCTACTTCACCGTGCGACAGCTGCCCGAGGGGGTTCCGCTGACGGTCGACGGCTACGTGCGCACCGACGCGGTCTTCTCGGGCGGTACGTTCGCCTCGGCGCTCACGGCGATGGGCCGTGGACCGCAGATGCTCCGGGCCGCACAGCAGCGGCGACTGCACGAACCGCGTCTCGTCGGCCGCCGGGCCCGTGCCCCGCAGGGTGCCCCGCACTTCAGCCCGGAGACCGGCACCTGGGCGCTGCCGCTGCCGACCCTCGACCCCCGCGTGGTGGAGCGGTCCGCCCGGGGGCTGGAACGTTACGGCCCCGATTTCCGCTACCGGCACTTCGCCTCGGTCAAGCACCTGCCCATGGCGATCGGCGGCGCGGCCGCGATCGGCCTGCTGGTGGGTGCGGCCCAGATCCCGGCCGCTCGGAACTGGCTCTCCGCCCGGGTCGAGCCGGGCACGGGCCCCGATGAACGGCGCAGGAAGCGCAGCTGGTTCACGGTCCGCTTCGTCGGGGAGGGCGGCGGACGGCGGGTGTACACGGAGGTCTCGGGCGGCGACCCCGGCTACGGCGAGACGGCGAAGATGCTGGCCGAGGCGAGCCTGGCGCTCGCCCTCGACGATCTGCCGGCGACGTCGGGTCAGGTCACGACGGCCGTGGCGATGGGGGACGCGCTGCTGGAACGGCTGCAGACCGCGGGACTGCGCTTCCGGGTCGCGGCGTCGCGCTGAACCCCGGACGGCGCGGTGCCCCGGTCAGAGCATCCAGGACGCCAGCGTGACAAGCATGGACACGGTCCAGCCGACTCCGGCGACAACGCCCAGGGTCATGCCCACGGCGACGCCGCGCTGCGAGAGACGTACGGTTCCGGTGCTCATCTGAGGTGCGTGGTGGTCGATCATGTGTACCAGCCTGCCCCTGATGTTCGACGAGGAACATCCGTACTTGTACTCAGTTGGCAACAGAACCGTGAGCGGGTCCCCGTCCGCCGGCGATCGCTTCCCGGAGGGCGGACCGGCACAGGGCGTCGGCCCTGCGTGTGGTCTCCGGCTGGCGGAAGTCGCGGGCCAGCGCGAGCGTATGGGCGCAGGCGTTGTCCAGGGTCGTGCGGTGACCGACGGAGACGAAGAGGGGCTTCGTGCCGTCCTGTGTGCGCAGAGCGCGTCCCACCTCCTCGTCCCCGTCGAGGAGCGGGGTGAAGTCACCGCGTCCGGGCCCCGGTTGCTCGTGGCGGAAGGTGAAGGGGTTCTTCGCGACGCCGATGACCGGCAGCCCGGTGAGCACGCCGAGGTGGCTGGCGAGCCCGAACCTGCGCGGATGCGCCCGCCCGTAGCCGTCGCAGACGACGAGCCCCGGGTCCACCGGCAGGCCCTCCAGCGCGGACAGGACGGCCGGGATCTCCCGGAAGGCCAGGAGCCCGGGGACGTACGGGAACGTCACGCGGCCCTGGGCGGTGGACTCGGCGACCACTTCCAGCGTCGCGGCGTCCAGGACGACGGCCGCCGCGACGACGAGGTCCCGCTCGTCGTCGTAGGCGACGTCGACACCGGTGACCCGGCCGGCTCCGGGCGGGGGCCCAGGCTCGTCCAGCACCACCCGCGCACGCAACGCGTCCTGGACGGCGCGGGCTTCGGCCTCGTCGGCGGGCATGCGGAAGGTCGTCATGGCCGGTCAGTCTAGGAGCCCGGCGGTCATGTCCGTCCGCGAGTCGAGCCGCGCCGCACCGGTCGGGCACGTCGACGCCTGCGGCGGTTGTCCGGCCGGCGGGTGCCTCCTCGGAGCGCCGCCCCTGCCCACCAAGCCGGTCATGGGGCGCCGGCGGTCCACGGCCAGGCTGCCACTCGGTCGCCGAGGGCCCTACCGCAGACGCGCGACCCGGCCTTTCTCGCCCGCGGCCCAGCACCCGCCGCCCGGGGCGCAGTCGACCGTGTCGTACGAGCCGGTGTCCACGGTCCGCCAGCTGCGGCCACCGTCCCGCGTGACGTCGGTGCCGGTCGGGCCCACCGCGAGAGCCGACCGCCGGCTGTGCGGCAGCCATGTGACGCCGGACCGGTAGGCGGGCGGCGGGGCGTCCGCACGCCGCCAGTTCCGGCCGCCGTCGCCGGTGACGGACGCGGCGTCGGGCGACGCCTGGCCCGCCCGGTAGTCGCCGCCCACCGCGATGCCGTGCGTCCGGTCGTGGAAGGCGAGACCGAAGACTCCCCGTGCCGGGTCCCCCGCCGGGATCCGTGACGCGGCCGTCTTCCAGGTGAGGCCGCGGTCGTCGGAGTGCAGCACCCGGGCGGTCGCCGCGCCGCCGGTGGCGAGCCACACGTCGCTGCTGCCCGAACTGACGAGGCATTGGCCACTCGCGGCGAATCCGGCCTCGCCCGGCTGCGCCTCAGGCATCCCCGCGTCGGGCAGCACCCGCCAGTTCCGCCCGCCGTCCGAGGTCGACAGGATGCGGAACCTCCCGTCCACCGGGTCACTCATCGCGAGCCCGTGACGGGTGTCGAAGAAGGTCAGGCAGTCGTAGAAGGCCCGGGCATCGGTGTTACGGAAGGACTCGGTCCAGGTCCTGCCGCCGTCCTCGGTGCGGAAGATCCGGGACGCCTCACCCTCGCCGATGGACAGCGCCACCGCCCGCCGCCGGTCGAACGCCTCGATGTCACGGAATTCCAGTCCTGCCGCGCCGGCGGGCGAGACATCGCGCCAGTGGCGCCCTCCGTCGGTGGTGCGCAGCACCACACCCCCGGAGCCTGCGGCCCACGCGGCATCGCGGCCGACCGCGGCGAGGCCCCGGAAGCGCGCCTGGGTACCCGTGTCGGTCAGTACCCATCCCGGGTCGCGTTCCTCGTGGCCGCCCGGTGCGGCCTGCGCCGTCGGCGCGGCCGGCACTGCGGTCACCGCCAGGCCGCACAGCACCGAAACCATCAGCCGTCTCGTCTTCCCCATGACCGTCATGGCGCTGGAAGCTAACCCAACAGGGGGCGGGCGTCCAGGGTGCGCCTCGCGAAACGGGGCAGTTGATCAGAGGGGAGAGTGGGGGGCGGTGACGCAGCTCACGCCACCCGGCAGTGCACGGATGGAGACGTTCCGTCGTCTACTCCAGTGCCGGGAGCCGTTCGTCCGAGGCGAGAGGGAGCAGGTCTTGTCCACCGTAATCGAGCAGTCCGTGCAGGCGCGCATGGTCGCGTCCGCACCGCGCATGGAGACGCTGCCCGCCACCCTGCACTACGACCGCAAGGACCCCTTCGCCGTCCGCATGGCGTTCCCGGCGCCCGCGACCCTCGAAGGCACCGAGGTCTCCTGGGAGTTCTCCCGGGAGCTGCTCGCCACAGGCATGGACGCGCCGGCAGGCGTCGGCGACGTCCGCGTCCGGCCGTTCGGGTACGACCGCACGGTCCTGGAGTTCCACGCGATCGAGGGCATCGCGATGGTGCATGTGCGCACGTCGGAGCTGCGCCGTTTCCTGAAGCGGGCGCAGGAACTCGTCCCGGTGGGGGACGAGTACCTCTTCCTGGACCTGGACGGCGACCTGACCGATCTGCTGGGCGGTTCCGCCTGAGTCCGGTCGAGCCCGGCCTGAACCCCGCCTGATCCCCGCCTGATCCCCGCCGCCGGGAGACACGGTCAGCCGGTGCGGCACAGGGCGTGGTCGACGAGGTCGCGCAGCGCGTCCTCCTGACGGGCCGCCGTGTGAGGGTCTCCGGAGCGGCTGTGCGCGGAGACGGTGACGGTGCGCCGGCCGTCCGTGGTCGTCGCCGCCCGGACGACATATCCGAAGCCGCTCCCTCCGTGCCCGAGGTAGCCGCCGCCGCAGGACAACGGTGTGAAGAACAGGCCCAGGCCGTCCTGGGTGCCCTCCGGGTGACCGCTGTCCGGTGGTACCGGCACGGTGTTCCGCATGGCGGCGAGTTCGGCGGGCTTCAGCAGCTGCCCCCTGGCCAGTGCGGAGAAGAAGCGGTTGAGGTCCCGGGCCGTGCCGGTCATCGAACCATCGGCCCCGCTGTCGAAGGGGCGGTAGGGGATCGTGGTGTCGACCATCGGTCCGTCCGCCGTGAACTGCTGGTAGTTCGCCGTGTGCGGGTGCGGGAGGAAGGGCCGAGTGCCGGGGGTGTCTGTGTGGCGCAGGCAGAGCGGGCGCAGGACACGGTCGTGGACCTGCTGCTCCCAGGTGGTGCCGGTGATCTTCTCGATGATCATCCCCAGGAGCACGTAGTTCGTGTTGGAGTAGGCCCATCGGGTGCCCGCCGGGAAGTCGGGTTCATGCCGCACGGCCAGGCCCACCAGTGCTTCGGGCTCGTAGGCGCGCCACCGGTCGGCGAAGTAGGTCCGGGCACCGGGGTCGGGGAAGACGTCGTGGATGTAGTCGGACAGACCGCTGGTGTGCTGCAGCAGATCCCGGACGGTGACGGTCCGGCCGTCGTTGCCCGCGCCGGACACGACGCCGGGCAGCAGCTCCTCCACCGTCCCGTCGAGGGAGACGCGTTCCTCGCCCACCAGTTGCAGGAGGACGGTGGCGACGAACGTCTTGGTGGTACTGCCCAGCCGCAGGTACCCGTCCGTCGCGACGGGGCGGCGTGTGACCAGGTCCCCCACCCCGGAACGGGACGTGACGGTGCCGCCGGGGGTTTCCAGCCGGACCGCCACCCCCGTGACCCCGGTGTCCCGCAGCGCGTCGGCGTCACGCTGCACGGACCGGGCCGCGGCGGACGGGTGGGGTGCGGCCGAAGCCGCGGCAGATGGCAGAACCAGTGCCGGTACGAATGCCAGCACTGCGGCCGGTAACCACGAACGGTGAAGGATCATGCCCCGACGCTAGGAGCGGAACGGCCCGCCGGCCATCCCGAATGCCCCCGGCCCGAACGGGTGCCGGCCGGATGGACATCGCGACGGGCGGACCCGGGTAGCCCGATCCGGTGAGCGGGCGGGGGCTCGCACGCGTGGCCCGAATTCGGTTGCCTGGGCCCCGGACCCGCTCGTAACGTCATCGGTGTCCCTGTCGTCGTCGGATCGGAGAAGGACGTTGCTCCACATCTGAGGTGTCCGCCGACCGCGCCGTGCGCTCTGCCGCGCCGCCGTGTCCCGCGTGACCCCAGTGTCCGAGCCGTTCTCCGTGATTCCTCCGACGCAGCCGGGAGACCCTTGTGCCTGCATCCACCACGCATATCCTCTGTTCCTCCCTCTCGTTCGCCTGGCCCGACGGGAGCGAGGTCTTCGACGGCTTGCAACTGACCGTGGGAAGTGGCCGCACCGGACTGATCGGGCTCAACGGCTGCGGGAAGTCGACGCTGTTGCGGCTGATCGCCGGTGAACTCGGGCCGACGGAAGGACACATCAGGACCGTCGGCGACATCGGCCACCTCCCTCAGGACATCACCCTGGACACCGGGCTCCGGGTGGACGAGGTGCTGGGTGTCGCCACGACGCGCGCGGCGCTCCTCGCCATCGAGGGGGGCGACGCCGACGAGGCGCACTTCGCCGCCGTCGGGGACGACTGGGACGTCGAGGAGCGCGCCCGCGCGGTGCTCGACCAACTGGGCATGTCCGGTACCGGCCTCGACCGCACCGTCGGCGAGCTGTCCGGCGGCGAGTGCGTACTGCTGCGGCTGGCGGCTCTGCTGCTCACCCGCCCTTCCGTCCTCCTGCTGGACGAACCGACCAACAACCTCGATCTGTACGCCCGCAGACGGCTGTACGAAGCCGTCGACGCCTGGGCGGGAGTGCTGGTCGTGGTCAGCCATGACCGGGAGCTGCTGGAGCGGGTGGACCGGATCGCGGATCTCCGCGACGGCTCGGTCACCTGGTACGGCGGCAACCTGTCGGCGTACGAGGCGGCGCTGGCCGTGGAACAGGAGGCCGCCGAACGGATGGTGCGGGTCGCGGAGGCCGATGTCCGGCGGCAGCGGCGCGAACTCACCGACGCGCACGTCAAGCTCTCCCGGCGCAAGCGGTACGGGCAGAAGATGTGGGACACCAAGCGCGAGCCGAAGGCCGTGATGGGCCAGCGCAAGCAGACCGCCCAGGAGTCGGCGGGCAAGCACCGAATCATGCACACGGAACGGCTGGCGGACGCGCAGGAGCGCCTCGGCGAGGCGGTCGAAGCGGTACGGGACGACGAGGCCATCCGCATCGAGCTGCCGCGGACCCGGGTCCATCCGGGCCGTGGCGTGCTGGTGCTCCGGGACCTCGAACTCGCCCACGGCGCACGGCTGAGGGGCGAGTGGGATCTGCGCGGACCGGAGCGGATCGCGCTGATCGGCCGCAACGGCGCGGGAAAGACGACCCTGCTGCGCACGATCGCGGGCGAGTCGGAGCCGGTCTCCGGCGAGGCGGTCCCGCAGGTGCCGGTGGGCTTCCTGCCGCAGCGTCTCGACGTCCTCGACGACGCGTTGTCCTTGGTGGGGAACGTGGCACGTGTCGCGCCGGGCACCACGGACAACGGCATCCGGGCGAGGCTGGCGCACTTCCTCTTCAAGGGCGGCAGGGCGGACCGCCCGGCCGGGACCCTCTCGGGTGGCGAGCGCCTCCGGGCCACGCTCGCGGCGCTGCTCCTCGCGGAGCCGGGCCTCAGCTGCTGATGCTGGACGAGCCGACGAACAGCCTCGACCTGTCCGGTGTGCACCGCCTGTCGTCGGCGCTGGAGGCGTACGAGGGAGCACTCATCGTGGCGAGTCACGACATGCCGTTCCTGGAGTCGCTGGGAATCACCCGGTGGCTGCTGCTGGACGCGGACGGACTCCGGGACGTCGACCCCACGAAGCTGCCTGGGGTCGGCGGCGAAGGCGCCTGACTTGTCCACTCCAGGGCGGCTTTCACCTGCAATGATGACATTGAGTGAGCACACAGTGCGAGGACCGGGCTTGGCTGTGGCCTTACTGCCGCCTTAACCTACGGTCACGTAACCTACGAAGCCGTAGGTAATTCTCCCGTCCCCAGGAGCCCCCGTGACGATCACCTCTCCCCACCTCGGCAGTTCGAAGGCGTGGACCGACGCCCAGCTGCTGTACGCACTGGAGGAGGTGGTGGAGAAGGAACTCAACCGCCATCTCAAGGTCGCCAAGGACTGGATGCCCCACGAGTACGTGCCGTTCTCCGACGGCCGTAACTTCCCCGGATACTTCGAGGACGGGGAAGCGTGGGAGACCAGCCAGTCCAAGGTCACCGACATCGGGCGCATCGCCCTCGTCGTGAACCTGCTGACCGAGGACAACCTCCCCAGCTACCACCACGAGATCGCCTCCCTCTTCGGCCGCGACGGCGCCTGGGGCACCTGGGTGCACCGCTGGACCGCGGAGGAGGGCCGGCACGGCATCGTGATGCGCGACTACCTGCTCACCTCGCGCGCCGTGGACCCGGACAAGCTCGAGCAGTTCCGCATGGCGCACATGGCGGAGGGCTTCGAGTCCGACAACCGCCACTCCATGCTGCACTCCGTGGCGTACGTCGCGTTCCAGGAGCTCGCCACCCGCGTCTCGCACCGCAACACCGGCCACCAGTCGGGCGACCCGGTCTGCGACCGGATGCTGGCCCGGATCGCGACCGACGAGAACCTGCACATGGTCTTCTACCGCAATCTGCTGGGCGCGGCCTTCGACCTGGCCCCGGATCTCACGATGCAGTCCGTACGTGACGTCGTCGTCAACTTCCGGATGCCCGGACACGGCATGCCCGGCTTCGAGCGGGCCGCCGCGCAGATGGCGATCGGCGAGATCTACAACATGCGCATCCACCACGACGACGTGATCCAGCCCGTCCTGCGGTACCTGAAGGTCCTCGACATCGACGGCCTCGGCCCGGAGGGCCTCAAGGCGCAGGAGGAGCTCGGGCTCTACATGAACGGCCTGGACAGCGAGGCGTCGAAGTTCGACGAGAAGCTGGCGGCCCGCAAGGCCCGACTGGCGGCCAGGGCCGCCCAGGGCTGACCGTCCGGCGATCCGCCCGGCAGGGGCTCGGGATCCGCTCCCCGACCCCCGCCGGACAGCGGCGGCGTACGCCTCACGCGTGCGCCCCCGTTTCGCGCCCGGGCTTTTCCCGGGGCTTCACGGAACACGTACTCCGCGCCCCGGGCGCGTGGACGGCACCGACGCGCACGAGGGCCTGGGCCCCGGTTTCGCCGACGCGTGACGGACCGCCCGGGAAGCGGTGTCCGGCACGGCCGGCCCCGGCAGCACGCACGGCTCGGGGCCCGTTCTCAGCCGCGCCTTCTGCGCAGCCGGTCCCGCTCCTTCTCGGAGAGGCCGCCCCACACACCGAAGCGTTCGTCGTGGGTGAGTGCGTACTCCAGGCAGGCGACGCGGCCCTCACAGGCGTTGCACAGTTGCTTGGCCTCACGGGTGGAGCTGCCCGGCGCCGGGAAGAAGAACTCCGGCCCGGCCTGCGCGCACAGCGCGGTCTCCTGCCAGGTGAGTTCGTCGGTCATGGTGTTGATCGGCATGGGACCCACGATGCCCGTTGGCGATAAACATGTGATCAACGATGGTTCAACGAGCGGTTCGACCGGGTGCCGCACGCACCCGCACGGGTTGTTCCCACGATGCTCTGCGCAGGTCAGGACCCTACGGCATCGGTGCCGGCTTGATCACCGCGAAGGCGGCTCCGGCGGGGTCGGCGAAGGTCGCGATCCGGCCGACTTCGGCCAGATCCGTGGCGGCCATGGTCACCCGGCCGCCCAGCCGCTCCGCGGCGGACACCGTGGCGTCGGTGTCGTCCACGGCGAAGTACGGCAGCCAGTGCGGTCCGGCAGCGGTCTCGCTCGGCACCTGGTCGAGGGGTACGAGTCCCCCGAAGGCGGACTCGTCGTTGTCCGTGCCCGCGGGCCGGACGACCGTGTAGGAGCCGCCGGGAAAGCTCATCTGGTTGGTCTGCCATCCGAAGACCGTGTGGAAGAAGGCGGCTGCCGAGGGCACGTCCGGGGTGTACAGCTCGGACCAGATCAGCGAACCGGGTTCCATGATCATGCCAAGGCCGGGGTTCGTACCGGGCTGCCAGACGCCGAAGTACGCGCCGTTGTTGTCGGTGAAGCCGCCCATGCGCCCGTAGTCCAGCACGTCCATCGGCGGGAAGGCCGCCGTGCCCCCGGCCTGTTCGACCGTCCGTGCGGTGGCGCCGGCGTCCGGGGTCTGGAAGTAGACCGACCAGGAGGGCTTTCCCTGGCCCTCGGGCACGGTCATGACGCCCGCGACGGTCCTGCCCCGCAGCTGATACGTCCCGTAGCCGCCGGTCTCGGGGCCTCCGGGCTGAAGCTCCCAGCCGAACAGACCGTTGTAGAAGACCGTGGCCGCGTCGATGTCGGGTGTGCCGAGATCGACCCAGTCCGGGGCGCCGGTCTCGAAGGACGGGTCGAGCATGGTGAGCTCCTAGGGCGGATCCTGTGCCTCGCGTGGTCCGTCACGCCAGGCTTCCCTCACCCTCCGAGTCTGGCACCGGGCACGGACGACCGCAGCCCCGGCGGGCCGGCCGGGCCCCCGGCCACGAGGGGCCCGGCCGGTCGGGTCAGCGTGCGACACCCAGCGCGGGGAGCACCGTCTCGGCGACCCTGTAGGCCTCTTCCAGCAGCGGGTTCCCGGAGAGGATGAAGGTGTCGACACCCAGGTCCTGGAACTCCCCGAGGCGCTCGACGACCTGGGCCGTCGAGCCCACGACCGCCGTGCCGGGGCCGGGCCTGAACAGGCTCATGCCCGGCCACATGTTGGGGTGTCTCTCCAGTTCCCGGGCGCGGGCCGGGACGCGTCCGCCGTGCTGCCGGAACTGACGCTGCCAGCCCACCCCCTCCTCACCTGACCGGTCGCCGAGCATGCGGGCGTACGTCGCCTCGCTCGTGACGTCCAGCAGCCGGTCGGCGGCGGCCCACGCCTCGTCCTCCGTGTCGCGCACGATGAGGTGGAGCCGCAGACCGATGCGCAGGGTGCGGCCGTGGGCGCGGGCCCTGGCCCGGACCTTGTCCAGCTTCTCCTTCAGCAGGTGCGGCGGTTCGCCCCAGGTGAGGAAGACGTCGACGTGCTCGGCCGCCATCTCGATGCCCGGGTCGGACGAGCCGCCGAACCACAGCGGGATGTGCGGGGCCTGCACTGGCTGGAGCTCCCGGAACGAGGCACCCGCGTCCTTCAGGTCGTAGAAGCGGCCCTTGTGGTCGAACACCTCCCCGGCGGTGAGGCGCTTCACGATCGACCAGTACTCGGCGCTGAGTGCGTACCGTTCGTCGTGCTCCACATGGAGCCCGTACTCCTTCAGCGCCTTCGTCGAGCCGTTGACGACGTTGAAGCGCAGCCGGCCTCCGAAGAGCTGGTCGAAGCTCAGTGCCATCTTGGCCAGCAGCGTCGGCGAGATGAGCCCCGGGTGGACGGCGAGCAGCGGCTTGAACCGGGTGCTGGTGGTCGCGGCGAGGGCGCTGCCCAGCGGCCAGACGTCGTACAGGTCGGTGGCGAGCAGGGCGCCGCTGTAACCGAGCTGTTCGACGGTGCCGGCGAGCCGGCTGAGGTAGCCGAGGTCGGCGGGCCGCCGGCCCTCGGGCTCCCAGGGGTAGGCGCCTTCGCGCGGGATGATGTACCAGAGGACTTCCGGCGCCATGGCGCTCAGGCCGCCTTCGGGCCGGCGGTGCCGGTGGCGCGCGCCCGGGCCGCGGCGACCTCGACCGGTCCGTCGATGAAGCCGGTGCGGTGGAAGATGTCCGCGGCCTCCTGCTGTTCGGCGATGAACTCGTCGCTCACGGCCTCGATCCGCCAGGGCAGGGCGCGCAGCGCCGTCTCCCAGTCGTCGGCGCTCCCGCCCAGGTCCGCCGCGGCGATCTCTGCCGCGGCACGGGGGTTGGCAGCCGCCCAGTCGTCGGCTCGCCGGAGGGCCCGGGTGAGTGCCTCGACGATCTCGGGGCGGCTCTCGGCGAAGTCGCGCCGGGTGAAGAAGACGGAGCGGTCCGAGATCACGTCGCCCGTGGCGACGAGCGTGCGCAGTCCGCCCTTCCTCCGGGCTGCCGCGAGCTCGGGCCCCTGGGCAACCCAGGCGCCGATCTCCCCGGCGCGCAACTGCCGCTCGCTGTCGGTGCCGCTGCGGACGGCGGTGATGTCGTCGGCGTACGAGAGCCCGGCGTCGTCCAGCGCCTTGGCGATCAGGTGGGTCTGCCAGGACCCGATCGCGAGGTGGACGGTCGCCCCCGCGAGGTCGGCGACCGAGCGGACCGGGCCGTCCTCGGGCACGAGGAGGGCGCCGTGGCCGGGACGCGGGGCGGAGACGGCTGTGTAGACGAGGTCGTGGCCCGCCGCCTGCGCGGTGACGGGCGGGGTAGAACCGGTGCCGCCGAAGTCGATGACGCCGCGGGTGAGCAGTTCGCCGGTGCGGACGCCGTTGGTGTACGGGAAGAAGGCGACCGTCTCTCCGAGCGCGGCCAGCTCCTCCTGGGCGAAGCCCAGCCGGGAGAGGTGGTACAGGTGGTACAGGGAGGGGTTGCTGCTGTGGACCCCGATGGTGACGGTCATTCAGATCACTCCGGATTCGGAAGACGTGAGGGACGGTGAGGGAGGAGGTGAGGGCGGGGAGAAGGCCCCGGGGCCGGCGTCGACCCCCAGGTCGGCGAGCAGCCTGCGGCGCAGCGCGGCGAACGCGGGGTCGCCGGGGTCACGCGGCCGGCCGACGTCCACGGACTCGTCGGTGACGAGCTTCCCGTCGCGCAGGACGGCGACGCGGTCCGCGAGCCGTACGGCCTCGTCGACGTCATGGGTGACCAGCAGGACGGCGGGACGGTACCTGCGGCACAGCTCTCCCACCAGGTCCTGCATCTTCAGCCGGGTCAGCGCGTCCAGTGCGGCGAACGGCTCGTCCAGGAGGAGCAGTTCGGGCTCCCGGACCAGCGCCCTGGCGAGGGCCACCCGCTGCGCCTCACCGCCGGAGAGCGTGCCGGGCCAGGCCTCGGCGTGCCGTTCCAGGCCGACCTCCGCCAGCGCCCTGAGCCCGTGCGGGGCGCGGCTGCGCGGAAGCGCGACGGTCACGTTGGCCAGCACCCTCTTGGACGGTACGAGGCGGGGCTCCTGGAAGACGATGGTGCGGGCCTCGGGGACCAGCACCTCTCCCCCGTCGGCTCCGTCCAGAGCGCCCAGGATGCGGAGCAGGGTGGTCTTGCCGCTTCCGCTGGCACCGAGCAGGGCCACGAACTCGCCCCGCGCGATGTCCAGTCGCAGACCGTCCAGGACGGCTCTGGTGCCGAAGACCCGGCGCAGGTCCCGGACCCGTACCGCGGGTCGTTCCGCCGTGTCGGTCATCGCGTTCCTCCTTGCGGGACCCGCCACGGCATCAGGACGCGCTCCAGGAGGCGCACGACGACGTCGGCGGCCAGGCCGAGAAGGCCGTAGATCAGGATGCAGACCGCGAGGATGTCGGTACGGGCGTAGCTCTGCGCCTGGGACATCAGGTATCCGATGCCCTCGGTGGAGTTGATCTCCTCGGCGGCGATCAGCGCGATCACACTGAGCGTCATGGACAGTCGCAGCCCGGCCAGCAGGGACGGCAGGGCTCCGGGGAGGACGACCTCCCGGACGACGGCGATCCGGCTCATTCCGAAGCTGCGCACGGCCTCGACGAGCTTGGGATCGGTGTTGCGTACGCCGCTCGACGTGGACACGTACATGGGGAACGTGGTGGCGACGGCGATGAGCAGGATCTTGGCCGTCTCGTTGATCCCGAACCAGACCATGAAGAGCGGCACCAGGGCGAGGAAGGGGATGGTGCGCAGGGTCTGGAGGGAGGAGTCGAGGAGTTCGTCCCCGAGCCTGGTGAATCCGGTGACGACGCCGAGGATGAGTCCGGCCGCGAGACCGATCAGCAGACCGGTTCCGGAGCGGGTCAGCGAGGTGGCGAGCGCGTCGGGCAGTTGCCCGTTCCCCCACAGTTCGCCCACGGCACGCACGACTTCGGCGGGTGAGGCCAGCACGTCGGGGGTGAGCACCCCCGAGGCCGACGCGGCCCACCACAGGACGAGCAGGGCGACGGGGCCCAGTGCGCGGACGGTAAGGGCGAAGGGCCGTCCGCGTGTCCTGCGGAGCGCGGGGCGGGGGGTGACCAGGCCCTCGGCTGCGGCCGCCTCGGAGACGGCGCTCATGTCAGATTCTCGATGTCGAGGAGGTGGGCCGCGACGTCCACCGTGCCCTTGGTGACCTTCTGCTCCGCGTAGAAGGCCGCGACGGCCTCGAAGCGGGCGATGTCCTCGGGGCCGATCGGGTCGATGGTGCCGCCCTCGGCGATGAACCCGGTCTGCACCTCCTCGGCCTTGCCCGTGACGGCGGTGGGCCCGACGTCGGTGAAGACGTTCAGGTAGGCGGCGGGGTCCTTCTTCTCCTTGACGCTGGCCGCGTGGAGATACGAGTAGAGCGCCTTGACGACCTCGGGGTGCTCCTCGGCGAATCCGGTCCGTACGGCGTTGAGGCTGTAGTTGTCGGAGCCGATCGCCGCGCCGTCGGCGACGAAGTGCCCCTTGCCGCTGCCGATCTCGGCCACCGCGTAGGTGGCCCAGACGGCCCAGGCGTCGACCTTGCCCGCGTTGAGGACGGCGGCGGTCTGGTCGGGCCGCAGGTAGACCCGCTGGACCTTGTCGGCCGGGATCCCGGCCTTGGCGAGCGCCTTCAGCAGCAGGTACTCGCCGGTGCCGCCCTGGTTGACCGCGACCTTCCTGCCCACCAGGTCGGCGACGGAGCCGATGCCAGAGCCGTCGCGGACGAGGATGCCCTCGCCGGCCGCGTCGGGGTCGACGGCGGTGAAGAACTTGAAGCCGGGCCGTTGGGCGAGCGAGGTGATGCCGGAGGTGATGGACCCGGTGGCGAAGTCGAGCTGGTCGGCGTTCATCGCCTGGGCGGCGGGGGCGAAGGGTCCGGCGCTGCCGGTCCACTCCACCTCGGCGCCCACCTTGCCGAGCGCCTTGTCGAGGCTGCCGTCCTTCTTCCCGACGGCCAGGACTCCGGAGTTTCCGGGGTCGGGGATGCGCACGGTGACGGTGGCCGCGGCACCCGACCCGCTGTCGGCCTCGGAGCTGCCGCATGCCGCGAGGGCCAGCATCGCGGCGACCGTGAGGAGGGCGGGGGCGATGGTCGTACGGACTGGTCGGTGCTGGTTCATGCTGACAGCGGTCCTTCGGGTTCGCGGGTGGGCGAGGGGCGTGGGTGAAGACCTGCGCGGGCGGTGGCCCTGCGCAGCGGCGCGGGGTCGGCCCAGGCGGCGACGTCGACGCGCTCCGGCAGGAAGCCGTGGGCGCGCAGTCCGGCTTCCTGCTCGGCGAGGAGGGCGAGGCGCTCGGCCGACAGGTCGGGGTGCAGGGTGAGGTGGGTGCCGGGGCGGTAGGCGCCGGCGACTCCGTCGGCGCCCGCTCCCGTCTCGGCGCCCAGGATGCGGTCGACGTCGGCGGGGTGTCCGGTGGCCCAGTCGGCCGCCCTGAGCAGGACGGCGAGGAACCGGTCGACGAGGTCGGGGTGGTCGTCCAGCAGCCGCTGGTGGACGGTGATGGGGCGGGGGGTGCCGTTGTTGACGCGGAACCGGTGACCGGGCAGTTCGTCGAGTTCGACGGCGACCTCGGCTCCTGCCCGTCGGGCCGCCTCGACGGCGACCGCGCCCTTGACGTACACGGCGTCCACGTCACCGCGCCGCAACGCGTCCAGCTCGGCGGCCCACTGGCCCTTGTGCGCGTCGGCGGGTACGTCGACGAGGGCGGCGTCCTCCAGGCCCAGGCCGGCGGAGCCCAGCGCGCCCTCGAATCCGCGCAGTGCCATGGCCCGCCAGAAGTCGATGGCGATGCTGTGGGAGGGCACGGCGAGCCGGCGGCCGCGCAGGGCGTGGGCGCCTCTGGCCCCGGAGCCGGGTGCGACCAGCACGACCTGGCGTTCCTCGATCCAGGTGAGCCCGATCAGCCGGGTCGCCTCCCCTCGCGAACGTGCCCAGAGGGCAGGGACGTTGCCGCCTTCACGGAACAGACGCGGCAGTGCGTGGGTGTAGTGGGCGGCGCGGTCCGCGTCGGGGGCGGCGTCCTGGAGGGAGCGCACTTCGATGCCGTCGGGGGCGAACTCCTCGCTGAGCCAGTGCCGGTCGGCGGCGATGCCCGTCGCGGTGGGTACGGGACAGCGGGTGAACCAGAGGGTGCTGGGCAGCACGGCGGAATGCGTCATGGTCTCTTCCCGGAGGGGTCGGCGGGGCACGAGGGCAGGCGGCACCCGGAGCGCGGCACGGGGGCACGGTCCGCTCGCGGGGTGGGCGATGCGGGAGACAGGAACGGGGGCCGGGCGCGTCAGCGGGGTGCGCGCGGGCGGCGGGGAGCGTCAGCGACAGGCTGCGCTGGAGACGCGCGCCAGGTCGATGTGACGGCGCAGCGTGAGGGCGAGGGTGACCGGAGCGGAGCTGCCGGGGGACGTGGCGTCGATGCCGGCCATGGCACTGCTCCTGTCCGTACGCCGGTGGTGAGGACTGCAGACTGCCACGGCCTCACACCTGCCCACAACTGCTCTCCCACCATGTGGGATTCACTGTGAACAGAGTGTTTCCCGGCCTTGTCGACCGGCGTCCGCGGTCCCGTAATGTGGGGTCCATGACCCCTCCCACCTCACGAGCGAAGAGCGCGACCGGCACAGGCGGGGCGGCGGCTCGCGCTCCGGGCGGGGCGCAGGCGGTCAGGCGCGCACTGGACGTCCTGCACTGTTTCCACGACAACGGTCCCGATCTGAGCGCCTCGGACCTCGCCCGGCGTCTGGAGCTGTCGCCCTCGACGGCACACCGGCTGGCCCGGACGCTTCTGGGCGCGGGCTTCCTGGAACAGGACGCGCGGACGGCGCGCTACCGGCTGGGACCGGCGGTGACCGAGCTCGGCCGTCTCTCGTACCACCAGCGCGGGCTGCATCTGGCCGCACCGGAGCTGACGGATCTGGCCGAACGCACCGGCGCGACGGCCGATCTGGCCCTGCGCAGCGGCCCGTACGCCGTGATCGTCGCGGGCGGTTCGGTGACACCGCGCACGGGGCTGCGCCGGCCTCTGCACTCGACGGCTCTGGGCAAGGTGCTGCTGGCCTGGGCCCGGCCGGGCGGGAGCGGACCTGGCACGCTCCCGCTGCACGCCTTCACCGAGCGCACCATCGTCGATCCAGTCGCTCTGCAGGCCGAGTTGAAGCGCGTGAGAACCGACACCTACGCGCTCAACGACGGGGAGTCGGCGCCCGGGGTACGCACCCTGGCGGTGCCCGTGCTGGACGGCGCCGGCCATGCCCGGTTCGCGCTCGCCGTCCGTGCCACTCCGTCCGTGATCACGGAAGAGCGCACCGACTGGCTCCTCGAGCAGGCCCGGTCCTGTGCGCGCGCCCTGGAGGTGCTGCTGCTGACACCGGCGGAGCGCAGGGCGCCGGCCTCCTGACAGGCACCGGCGCCGCTCCCGGACCTCAGTGTTCGTGCTCCTTCGCCGCGCCTGCCGCGTGGTGCGGCGGGTCGTACCCCGGGACGGTGCCGTCCGCCTTGGCGACGAGCAGCAGTCCGGCCATCCCCATGTCGGAGTGGCTCTGGACGTGGCAGTGGTACATCCAGGCGCCGGCCCCCACGTGTTCGCCCGCGATGATCTGGAAGCCGAAGGAGTCGGCGGGTCCGCAGATCTTCGTGTCGACCACACGGCTGGGGTCGTCGGGGCCGGTGAGCAGCCCCGTCCTGTTGTCCGCCCAGCGGTGCCCGTGGATGTGGAACGTGTGGTAGTACTCGCCGTGAGTGATCATCACGACCTCGACCCGGTCGCCCACGGTGGCTTCGAAGTTCGGACTCTCGTGAGCCGCCTTGTTGTTGATCGTCATGTCGTTGAAGACGATCGTGATCGTCCTGTCGGGCAGGACGTCCCCCTTGCGGCGCACGACGAGGGGTCCGTACAGGCCCTTGCGGATGCCGCCCGTGCCGTGGTCGGTGCCGACGACGTGGTCGTGGTAGTGCCAGTAACCCGCGCTGCCCGCCTGCCAGGTGCCGTCCTTGCGGCGGCCGGGGGTGTGGGTGCGCCAGGTGTACGTCCGGGTGCCGCCCGGTTCGACGTGGCTGCGGTTCATCCGGGTGCCGTCGCTCGCGATGTC
Source organism: Streptomyces sp. Alt3 (assembly GCF_030719215.1). NCBI lineage: Bacteria > Bacillati > Actinomycetota > Actinomycetes > Kitasatosporales > Streptomycetaceae > Streptomyces > Streptomyces glycanivorans. Next base: position 811,207 of record NZ_CP120983.1, read on the forward strand.
GTAGTCGACACCGTGGACGTGGAGGCTGGCGTCGACGTCCGTGGTGTTCTCGAACTCGATGTGCAGCGTGTCGCCCTCGGTGATCTCGATGAGCGGTCCGGGAATGGACGCCTTGCCCTTCTCGAAGCCGTATCCGAGCTGCCCGTCCGCCAGTTTCTCGGCGTAGAGCTTGAGGTGGCGGACGGCGCCGCCCGCAGGGGCGGTCTTCGCGGGGTTCTCCGCGGAGGTGGCCTGCACCGCACCCAGTGACATCGATGTCACGCCGGTGGCCGCCGCCACTCCGCCGCCCACCAGCATCCGGCGGTTGAAGGTCCTTCGGTCCATGTCGAACTCCCCACTGCGAGACGGAAACTGACGCGCTGTTCCCCTGGACGGCCCACACGGTAGCCGGGGGCCGTTGGTTTATCCACACTCAGGACAAAGTTCGTTCGATTGCTGCCATACCTATTGGCGAGTCACGAAAAGAGGTCTAGCTTCGTGCGCTGTCGCAGTGACCACAGAGGTGCGGTGACGAAGAAGTGACCGGAGAAGTGACCAAGAGGGGTGGGTGACCACATGCAGCGCACACCACATCGCAGGTCCAGATCGCGTCGCGGTGTCGCGGCGGCCGTCGCGGCAGGAGCCCTGACCGCGTCCCTGCTCGGCGGCCAGGCGGCCACCGCCAGCCCGTATCCGGATCCAGGACTGAAGGAGCGGATGGCGACAACGTTGTCCCTTCCTTCGCCGCCGGGCGGGGCGAACGTCAAGGTACTGGTGTTCCACGCCTCGGCGGGCGAGGAGCCCGCGACCGTGGACGCGGGCATCGCGGCCATCGAGAAGATCGGCCTCAGCGGACCCGAGGCGGGGCGCTTCAAGACGGTCGCCACCGACGACGCCGGGGTCTTCACCAACGGCAAGCAGCTGGGCAAGTACAACGCGGTCGTCTTCCTGACCGGCGGCGGCGATGTGCTCGACCCGGAGCAGGAGGCGGGCCTGGAGGCGTACATGGAGGCCGGCGGCGGCTTCCTCGGCATCCATGACGCGGCGCGCACCGAACCGTACTCCGACTGGTTCACGGGTCTGGTCGGCGCCCGCCCGGCGGCGGACGGTCCGACGGCCGTCCAGCGTGCCACCGTGGAGATCGGCGACCGGCGGCACCCGGCGACGAAGAACCTCCCGCTGGAGTGGAAGCGCCCGGACAAGTGGCTGAACTGGAAGGACAACCCGTCCGGCGACGTCCACACCGTGGCCCGCGTCCGCGAGCTGACGTACGCCCCGGGGAAGAGCGCCAACGGCTGGGACCACCCGGTCTCCTGGTGCCGTGACTACGACGGCGGCCGCTCCTTCTACACCGCCATGGGCGGTACGGCCGCCTCCTTCGCCGAGACCGACTTCCGGGATCACCTGCGCGGCGCGCTGGCCTGGACGAGCCGTGTCTCGCAGGCCGACTGCAAGGCCACCATCGACTCCAACTACACGGCGGAGCGGCTCACCCAGCCCAACCAGCCGGGCACGAACGACCAGATCGGCGAGCCCCACGGCCTCGTGACCGCGAAGGACGGCCGGGTCTTCTACATCGGGCGCGGCGGCGCCGACAGCAGCGTGCCGGTGGTCACCGACTGGAACGACCCGAACGTCGGCAAGGGCGAGGGCGAGATCCATGTGTACGACCCCGCGACCGAGAAGGTCACCCTCGCGGGCAAGCTGAGCGTCTTCGGCAACAAGGGCGGCGGCGACGAGCTGGTCAAGGTCGAGGAGGGGCTGCTCGGGATCGAGCTGGACCCGGACTTCGCCACCAACGGCTGGGTCTACCTGCACTACACCCCGCACGCGAAGATCGACCGGGACAAGCGGATGGCGGTGCGGCAGGTCTCGCGGTTCACCTTCGACAGCGCCACGAACAAGCTGGACCTGGCGTCCGAGAAGGTGCTGCTGCACTGGCCGGTCCAGATCCACAGCTGCTGCCACGCCGGAGGCGGTCTGGCCTGGGACTCGAAGGACAACCTCTACATCGCCACGGGTGACAACAACTCCTCCGGGTTCAGCGACGGTTACTCGGGCAACAACCCGCAGCCGAACTACAAGGGCGTGTCCTTCGCCGACGCCCGCCGCACCGCGGGCAACACCAACAACCTCAACGGCAAGATCCTGCGGATCCACCCCGAGGACGACGGCACCTACACCCTGCCCGAGGGCAACCTCTTCACCGGCAAGGAGCCCGACGAGGGCGGGGGCAAGACCCGCGGCGAGATCTATGTGATGGGTGTCCGCAACCCGGCGCGCATCTCCGTCGACACGTCGACCGACACGCTGTACGCGGGCTGGGTCGGCCCCGACGCGGGCTCTCCCAGCACCACCTGGGGTCCCGCGAAGTACGACACGTTCGCCGCGATCACCAAGGCCGGCAACCACGGCTGGCCGTACTGCATGGGCAACAAGCAGCCCTACCGGGACCGTAACCTGCCGGACCCGTCCAAGCCGCTCGGCTGGTACGACTGCGACGCCCCGAAGAACGAGTCGCCCAACAACGACGGCCTGGTCAAACTGCCTCCCGTCACGTCGAACACCATCTGGTACTCGCCCCAGGGCGGCGGCGTGGACTACCCGCGTGACGCGAACGGCGTCCCGAGCTACAAGGTCGAGGACCAGAAGCAGCTCCTGCCCTGGCTCAAGGGCGGCGGCCAGGCCACGATGAACGGACCGGTCTACCGCTACGACGCGGCGAGCTCGAGCGAGGCCAGGTGGCCCTCGTACTGGGACGGCAAGTGGTTCGTCGGTGACTTCTACGACGACACCCAGCCGCGCCACGCCGTGCTGACCGACCCGAAGACGGTCGGCAAGGGCGGCCTGCCCACGCACGCCGAGTCCCTGAAGAAGATCATTCCGGTCGGTGCGGACGGCATCCGCAACCTCATGGACTGGAAGTTCGCCCCGGACGGGTCTCTCTACGTCCTGGACTACGGACGCGGCTTCTTCACCTCCGACTCCAAGTCCGCGCTGTGGCGCGTGACGTACAAGGGCGGCGGTCCGACTCCGGCCGCCGCAGACCTGGCCAGGAAGGCGGCAGCGCAGTGAGACACCCCTCGCTCCTCGCTCGACGGCGGTACGGGCCCGCACGCTGGTGGCTCGCCCTGCTCGGATCGTTCCTGATGGTCCTCGGGCTCGCGTCGACCGCCGCGTACGGACGGGACGACGACCGGGCGGCGGCTGCCGCCGACCAGGTCCTCGACTGGACCGCGGGCGACCCCATCGACCACTACCTGACGGCGCCCAAGACCGCTGTGGCCGGCGCGGCGACCATCGTCTTCGAGAACAGCACGGCCACGGGCAACACGACGGGCATGCCGCACACGCTGACGTTCAGCGTGTCGGACCCGGAGTTCAACAACGACGTCGCGGTCAACATCCTGGCCAACCCCAGTGACAGCGAGGGCGGCAAGCACAGCGTCGAGGTCACCCTCACGCCCGGCCGGTACTTCTACCACTGCACGATCCCCGGCCACGGTTCGATGCAGGGCATCCTGACGGTGACCGAGGACGGCGGCGGTGGCGAGGACACCACCGCTCCCGAGACCTCTGCGACCGTGGACGGCGACAGGAACGCCGACGGCGCGTACATCGGCCAGGCGACCGTCACCGTGGCGGCGACCGACGCGGGTTCGGGCGTCGACACCGTCGAGTACGCCGTCGGGGCGGACGGCGCCTGGCAGCCGTACACCGCGCCCGTCGTGGTGAACGAGGTCGGGTCGCACACGATCCGCTACCGCGCCACCGACAAGGCGGGCAACGCGGCAGCGGAGAAGAAGGCCGACTTCGCGGTCGCCGCTCCGCCGACGGACGACGAGACCGCGCCGGAGACCTCGGCGACCGTCTCGGGCGAGAAGGACGACGCCGGTGCCTACCTCGGCATGGCCACGGTCACCGTGACCGCGTCCGACACCGGCTCGGGCGTCAACACCATCGAGTACGCGCTCGGGGCGGACGGCGCCTGGCAGCCGTACACCGCACCCGTGATGGTGCACGAGGTGGGCACGCACAGCGTCCGCTACCGCGCCACCGACAGGTCCGGCAACGTCGCCGCGGAGAAGTCCGTGGACTTCACCGTCGTCGAGCCGCCCTCGCAGGACAAGACACCGCCGGAGACCTCCGTGGTGGTGTCGGGCGACAAGAACTCCGACGGCGCGTTCATCACCAGCGCCAGGGCCACGGTCACCGCGACCGACGCGGACTCGGGCGTGGACAAGGTCGAGTACTCCCTCGACGGCGGCCCGTACCTGGCCTACTCCACCCCTGTCGTCGTCGACCGGGTCGGCCACCACACGTTCGCCCACCGGGCGACGGACAAGGCGGGGAACACCTCGCAGGCGAAGCAGGCCTCGTTCACCGTCGCGCAGAGCGGCGGCGTTCCGGCACCCAACTGCCCGGAGTTCGACGAGCGGCTCACCGTCATCGTCGGCACGGTCGACACGGGCGTTCCCAACCGGCTGACCGGCAACCGCTGCACGATCAACGAGCTGATCGAGGACGAGAAGGACTGGTCCTCGCACGCGCTGTTCCTCAAGCACGTCGACACGGTCCTGGACAAGCTGCTCAGCGCCGGGGTCGTCGACGCCCGTGAGCACAAGAAGATCTACAAGGCGGCCAAGCAGTCCGGCATCGGCAAGCCGGGCCAGGACGAGGGCTACCGCAAGCTGTTCGACGGCACCGCCGGCTCCCTCGCCAAGTGGGAGCAGGTAGGCGGCGGGAAGTTCGGGCTCAACACCGAGGACGGCTCGATCACCAGCTCCACCACGGTGGACGGCATGGGGATGCTGTGGTTCCCGGCCCGGCAGTACGGGGACTTCTCGCTGAAGCTCCAGTGGCGTGACGACGCGCCCGGCGCGGGCAACGCCAACGGCGGGGTCTTCGTCCGCTTCCCGAACGTCCACGACCACCCGGAGGAGTCCCGTCCGGAGTGGGTCGCCATCAAGTACGGCCATGAGATCCAGGTCAACGACCGGCCCGACGGCGACATGTACAAGACCGGGTCCGTCTACGGGTTCGACAGGGTCGGCCTCGGCGGCGCCGGGGTCACGCCCAAGGGCACCTGGAACGACTACGAGATCCGGGTGGTGGACCAGCACTTCTCGGTCTACCGCAACGGTGTCCTGCTGAACGAGTTCGACAACAACGGCGGTCAGCTCTTCGAACCGCCGCGGGGCGACGACCCGGGCACCGACGGCCGGCGCTACGCCTCCGGCTACATCGGGCTCCAGGTCCACAGCACCACGGACGTGATCTCGTACCGCGACATCCGCATCAAGGAGTTGTAGGAAGGAAAGTGCGCGCTCAGGAGGCCGCGGCCGCATGCTCCGGCATGCGTCCGCGGCCTCCGGGGTGCCGGTGGCGCCACACCCAGAAGACCGTGCAGGAGACGAGCGCCCAGCCCGCCAGCACCAGGAAGGGGAAGGCGTACTGGTGGCCCTGGTAGTAGACCGCCGTGTGCTGGGCGTTGACCGACGCTCCGGGCGGCAGCCACCGCCCGATGTGCCCGAGCGCCGAGGGCAGCAGCGGCCAGGACACCGCTCCGCCCGACGACGGATTGCCCAGCAGCACCATGAGCCCCCAGGTGGGGATCATCGCCCAGCGCCCCATGATGGTGTTGAACATGGTGAAGACCATGCCCGAGGCGAACATCGTGAACGCCAGGATCAGCCAGGACTCGACGAACGGCAGGTCCAGCGCGCCGATCAGCCAGTCCACCACCGCGGCGATCGCGAAGCCGCCCAGCAGGGCGTAGGCGATGGTGAAGCCGATCCGCTCGAGCGGGTCGAGCGCCCGGGCGTGCACGCTCAGCTGGATGGCTCCGACGAATCCGATGATGACTGCGGCCAGCGAGATGTAGAAGAGCGCCAGCCCGCGGGGGTCGCCCTTCTGAAGCGGTTTGACGTCCGTGATCGTCACGGGAACTCCGGTGGCCTTCGCGACCTTCGCGCCCGTCTCGGCGAGCAGCTGCGCGACCGTGGCCCCGCCGGCCCCGGCGATGTCCATGGCCACCCCGGCCTTCGCCGGCCGCACGGTCACGAAGACCTTCTGCTCCTCCATGGCTTGGCGCGCGGCGCCCCGGGACGCGTACGGGTGCAGCTGGAGGGAGGCGTCGAGAGCCTTCTCCATCCCCGCGATGAACTCCGTCCCGCCCCGGTCCCCCACGCCGTCGACCACGGCGGCGGGGATCCTGCGCGGCGTCGGGTCGGCCATCGTGTAGGTGTACGAGCCGGCGAAGAGCCCGGCCGCGGCGGCGAGGATGAAGACCAGCACGAGGGCGGGGACGTACGGCGACTGCTTGTACGAGGCCCACTTCTCGGCCCGCGTCGGAGGCCTGCCGTGCGCACCGTGCGCGGGAGGCTCGGCGGCCCCCTCGTCGGCGCTCACGTGTCGTCACCGCCGTCGTGCCGGGCGCGGCTGGGCTGGACGCGTTTCGGCTCGCCGGGCATCTTCGGGTACTCCGGCGGATAGGGAAGGTCGCCGAGCTCGTGCTCGTGCTCGTCCCGACGGGCCAGCTCCAGCAGCCGGTCGAGCCGGAAGGCGTGGTCGTCCATGTCGGCGTGCAGGTCGCCGACCTCCGCGTAGCGCGCCGGCATGGTCCGGAGGTCGAAGTCGCGGGGCTCGGCGTCGTCGATCTCCTCCCAGCGCAACGGCGCGGACACGGGGGCGTGCGGGAAGGGACGTACGGAGTAGGCGGAGGCGATGGTGCGGTCGCGGGCCGTCTGGTTGTAGTCGACGAAGATCCGCTCGCCCCGTTCCTCCTTCCACCAGGCGGTGGTCACCCGGTCGGGCATCCGGCGCTCCAGCTCCCGCCCCACCGCGATGGCCGAGCGTCTGACCTGGGTGAACGTCCACTCCGGGACGAGCGGGACGAAGACGTGGATCCCACGCCCGCCGGAGGTCTTGGGCCAGCCGCGCAGGCCGTGGTCGTCCAGGACCGCGCGCAGTTCGTGGGCCGCCCTCACCGCATCGGCGTAATCGGTGCCGGGCTGCGGGTCGAGGTCGATGCGCAGCTCGTCGGGGTGGTCCGTGTCCGCCCTGCGCACCGGCCAGGGGTGGAAGGTCAGCGTGCCCAGGTTCGCCGCCCAGAGGACGGCCCCCAGTTCGGTGGGGCACATCTCGTCGGCGTGCCGGCCGCTGGGGAACTCGATCCTGGCGGTGGGGGTCCAGTCGGGGAGGTTCTTCGGGGCCCGCTTCTGGTAGAAGAAGTCGCCCTCGACCCCGTCGACGAAGCGCTGGAGCGTGGTGGGCCGTTCCCGCAGGGCCCGGAGGATGCCCGGCCCCACGGCCTGGAAGTAGTCGGCCACGTCCTTCTTCGTGTAGCCCTTCTCCGGGAAGTACACCTTGTCCGGGTTGGACAGCCGCACGGCCCGTCCGTCCACGTCCAGCTCCACCGCTGCTCCACTGCCCATGTCGGCCACCGTAGGCCGGGCCCACATACGCCGCATATCGGGAGGACGTGCCGCGTGCGGTGGGTGAGAATCGGGACCATGGACCTGCCGGTGATGCCGCCCGTGAAGCCGATGCTCGCCAAGTCCGTCTCCGCGATTCCCCCCGGGATGCAGTACGAGGCGAAGTGGGACGGATTCCGGGCGGTCGTGCACCGTGACGGCGACGAGGTGGTGATCGGCAGCCGGACGGGCAAACCCCTCACCCGCTACTTCCCCGAGGTGGTCACCGCGGTGCTGGAGAACCTTCCCCGGCGCTGTGTGATCGACGGTGAGATCGTCCTGCCGTACGACGGGCGGCTGGACTTCGACCGGCTGAGCGAGCGCATCCATCCGGCCGAATCCCGGGTGCGGACGCTGGCCGGGCGGACCCCGGCGAGTTTCGTCGCCTTCGACGTCCTCGCCCTGGACGACACGTCCCTGCTGGCCGTTCCGCAGACCGAGCGGCGCAGGATCCTGGAGGAGGCACTGGCGGATGCCTCCGCTCCCGTCCATCTCGCCCCGTCCACCACCGACCCGGCCCTCGCGCGGGAGTGGTTCGAGCGTTACGAGGGAGCGGGGCTCGACGGGGTGGTCGCCAAACCGCTCGATCTGCCGTACCGGCCGGATGCCCGGGTGATGTACAAGATCAAGCACGAGCGGACCGCCGACTGCGTGGTGGCGGGCTACCGCTTCCACAGGAGCGGCCCCGTGGTGGGCTCGCTGCTGCTCGGTCTGTACGACTCCGGGGGCGCCCTGCAGCACGTGGGGGTGTGTGCCGCCTTCTCGATGAAGCGACGCGCCGAACTCGTCGAGGAACTGGACCCGTTGCGCGTCGAGCCGGCGGACCATCCGTGGGCCGCCTGGGCGGACGCGGCGGCGCACGAGGGGTCACGGCTGCCGGGCGCTCCGAGCCGGTGGTCGGGCAAGAAGGACCTGTCGTGGGTGGCCCTCGCGCCGGAGCGGGTCTGCGAGGTGGCGTACGACCACATGGAGGGTGACCGTTTCCGCCACACCACCCAGTTCCGCCGCTGGCGGCCGGACCGCACTCCCTCCGGCTGCACCTACGCGCAGCTGGAGGAAGTGGTGCGCTACGACCTGGCCGAGGTGCTGAGCGCCCGCTGACCCGTCATGCGGTGGGGGTGGGGCAGGGCTCACCGGTGGGGTCCGCCGGGTCGGGCGTCTCCGCCGGGTCGGTGGGGCAGCCGGGGTCGGTGGTCCCGGGCTCCGGGTCGGGGGACGTGGTCGGGTCGGGCGTCGTGGTCGGGTCCGGAGTGGTGGTCGGGTCGGGCGTCGTGGTGGGGTCCGGTGTCGGGGTGGGCTCGGTGGGACCGCTGTCCGTCGGGTCGGGGCTCGGGGATCCGCCGGGGCCCGGGCTGCCGGAGTCCGTCGGCGTGGGGGTGACCGTGGGTGAGGTGGACGGGCGCGGGGTGCCGCCGGGCTGCGGGCCGACGATGATGCCGCCGCCGCCCTTGCCGGGATCGCCAGGACTGCCGGGGCCTCCGACCGGGGCCTTCGGCTCGTGGGGGCCGCCCGCTCCGGGGCTCTTCGGGACGACGCCCTTGCCGTCGGGGACGGCGTGGGTGCCCTTGCGGTAGAACTCCAGCCAGGACAGGACGGTACGCAGATAGGTGTCGGAGTGGTTGTAGCTGAGGACCGCCCTGTCCAGGTCCGCGCGTGCCGAGAGGTCGCGGGTCCCCGCGCAGAGGTAGTGGCCTGCGGCGAGAGCCGCGTCCGCGATGTTGCCGGGGTCCTTGCGCCCGTCGCCGTTGGCGTCCCTGCCCCAGTGCGCCCAGGTGGAGGGGATGAACTGCATGGGCCCGACGGCACGGTCGTACCGGGTGTCGCCGTCGTACGCCCCGCCGTCGGTGTCGGGGATGTTCGCGAAGCCGGCTCCGTCGAGGACGGGGCCGAGGATCGGGGTGAGCGTGGTCCCGGCGGCGTCCACCCGCCCCCCGCTCGCGTGGCCGGACTCCACCTTCCCGATCGCGGCGAGCAACTGCCAGGGGAGGTTGCATCCGGGGTCGCTCCGGCCGAGGGCGCTCTCCGCGGCACGGTAGGCGGCCAGGACGGTGGTGGGGATGCCCTCTTCGGCCCAGGTCTGCACGACCGCGGGGCCGGGCTTCTTCCCGCTCCGCAGGCTCTTGGGCGGCTCCGGTGACCGCAGGGGCGGAAGCTCGGTGTGGTAGCTGTCGTCGTTCGGCACCTCGGTCCACACGACGTCGTCCGCCGCCACGTTCTTCATGTCGTCGCCGGCGCCGCCCACGAGCCCGGGGGCCTGGGACGCGGTGAGAGCCGCCATGGCGGCCACCGCGGTGGCCGTCCCGGTGAGCCCGCGGCGCATCGTTCCGTTGAACCTCATGTGTCCTCCCTCTCCTGGGTCATCGCGCGAAGGTGTCGATGGCCGCGATCCGCCAGGCGTCACCGCGGCGCACGGCGTCCACGGCGAACATGGCGGCCGCGTAGGTGGTCTCCTCCTCCTTGCCGGTGCGGGTGTTGCTCTGGTCGGCGAAGACCAGCAGCCGGGCCCGGTCGCCGTCGAGCAGTTCGACGCCGCTCTCGGTGACGGTCGTGGTGAGCACCAGCTTCTGCTTCGGCGCCTGCGCGCGTACCTCGGCGAGCATGTCCTTGTGCTGCTGGACCGCCTTGCCGGTCAGGTACTTCTGCGCGGCCAGGTCCGACTTCCCCGGCGACGCGTACGTGTACGAGAAGACGGCACCCACGGCCTCGGATATCTGGCCCTTGACCTCGCTCGTCCGGCTGATGTCGGTGAGGGCGGTGTTCTGCCGCGTGGGGTCCTCCCGGAGCGTCGCGGCGGAGGTGAACGCCCAGGCCGCGAAGGCGCCGAGGAGCACGGTGGCCGCGCAGAGCACGGCGGGGAGCCGGATGCGCAGGCGCGGAAGCCTGCCGAGGGCACGTCCCTTCCCTGCCGGCTCGTCGGAGGCGTCGGCCTTCGCTTCGGTCCCGGTCCCGGGGTCGGTCCCGGTCCCGGGGTCGGTCCCGGTCCCGGGGTCGGGGTCGGGGTCCTCAGGAGGCTGGTGGGCGTGAGCGGCCCCGGCCGGCCCAGCCGCTCCGGTGGCCGGTTCCGGGGCCGCGGTGGTGCGCGGCGGTGCGCTCGTCGCGGTGACGGTGGCGAGCCTGCGGCGGCGGTTGACGAGGTGTCGGGTCGTCGACATGTCGGTGGTCCTCTCGAAGGGCGGTGCGTCGGGGCGGGGTTCAGCCGGCGGTGTTGCCGACCGGGGCCTGGCCGAGGGCGCTGAGCTTCCACCCCTCGGAGGTGCGGGTGAGCTGCCCCAGCATCCGGCTCTCCTTGACCGCGGGCTTGCCCTCCGGGGCCGTCACGGTGACCCTGAGCGCCACCATCACCCCCGCCTTGCCGGCCCGGTCGTCGAGCTCCGTCACCGCGCCCGACAGGATCTCGGCGGTGCTGACGGTCCCGGCCGCCTCGATCTGCTTGACGAACGCGTCCCTTCCGTCGACCAGTTGCTCGTGGAGGTCGCCGGTGGTCGACTCCTCCCAGCTGTCGAGCCCCTTCTCCACCTTCGCGTGGTCGAGCGTGTTCATGTTCTGCACGGCCTGCTCCCCCGCGGCCAACGCGTCGTCGCGGGCCTCGGCGTAGGCCGCCGAGTCGTCGTGCGCCACGTCGTAACGCTCCCAGCCGCCCCAGCCCGCCGCCCCGGCCGCCGCGACCGCCAGCACGATCGCCGCCACCACCAGCGGATTCCTCGTCGTCCGTACCCGTGCCATTGGTGCCTCTCCCCTACCTGGAGGTGATGTCGACGATGATCCAGCGGTCGCCGCGCAGTTCCGCCGTCACCGAGAGCTGGGCGGCGGCCGTGGTGGCTGCCTTGCCTTCGCGCTCGTAGACCTGGTCGAGGAACACGAGCAGGCGGGCGCTGCGGGTGCCGAGCCGCGTGACCCCGGCGCGTACGGCCTGCGAGGTGAGCGTGAGCTTCTGGTCGGCCGCCTGCTTCTCGACCTGGCCGAACAGTGCCGCGTACTGCTGGAGGGCCTCGCCCGCCAGCAGCCGCTTCGCCGATTCCTTGGTGGCGGCGGTGCTGCGGGGGTTGTACGAGAAGACCTTGGCCAGGGCGCTGCTGACGTCGCCCACGACCCGGTTGGTCTCGGCGGTGTCGGTCAGCGCGCGGTTCGAGGTCGCCGGGGTGTCGCGCAGTTGCTGTCCCTCGGCGAAGAGGACGGCGCCGGCGGCCAGCAGGGCGACGGCCAGGGCCGCCGCGACGACGCGGCGCCAGGGCGCCCGGCCGGGCGTGGCGGGCTCGGGGATCGTGCCGGCGTCTTCGTCGCCCGCCTCCGTGTCCGGGTCCGTCTTCGGGGAGGTGTCCTGGACCGTGGTCCCTCCGGGCTGTGTCATCCGCCGCTCCCGACCGGTATCGCGTCCAGTGCCTTGATCTTCCAGCCGTCCCCGGTACGGGCCAGGGTCGCCTCGAAGCGTTTGCGCTCGGTTCCGCCCTTGCCGGTGCGCGGGGTGACGGCGACGTCCACGGTGGCGATCAGCACCGCCGTCCCGGCCCGGTCGTCGAGCGCCGTGAGGGCCGCGTCGGTGACCTTGCCGCGAGCGGTCGCACCTGCCTCGGTGAGCTCGGCGGTGTCCTTCTTCCGGGTGCTCTCCAGCTGCGCGTGCAGCGGGCCCGTGGAGGCGGCGAGCCAGGCCGTCAGCCCGGACTTCACGCTCGCCGCGCTCGTGCCGTCCATGCTGTTCAGCCGCGCGAGGTGGCTCCTGCCGTCGGCGGTCGCTGCGTCACGCGCCTTGGCGTACGCCAGGGTGTCGTCGCCGCGCGCCTGCGCGTAGGACCAGCCGCCGAGTGCGCAGACCAGCAGGGCCCCGAGCATGACGGCCCATCCGCCAAGATTCCTGGTACGGGCGTTCACTCGCCACCTCCCAGGCCGAGCAGCCCCGCCATGCCGTCGGCCGGGCGTTCGGCGCCCGTGGCGGCACCGAGGGCTCCGGGGAGTCCGGATCCCTCCATGCCGGCGATCAGCGAGCCGGGCTTCGCGGGCGTCGGCACACCGCCGCCGTCAGGGGCGTTGCCGCTGCCGCGTACGTTGATGCCGCTGCCGGGCGAGGAGGCGCAGCGGGCCCCGGTGTTCGCCGCCGGTGCCTCGGAGAGGTCCTTGCCGGGGCGGTAGGTGGTGGCGCCGTAGCCGGAGGTACAGGGCAGTGGCTCGAAGAAGGTGACGGACATCCCGAACCGGGCGCCTCCGTCCTCGTCGATGATGCTCGCCCCGGCCGCGGCGACCGCGGGTACCTTCACCAGCAGTTCCTCCAGGCCCCGTTGCCGGGTGACGGCGACCTCCGAGGTGGTGAGGAGGTTGGCGACGACGACTCCGAAACCGGGTTCGAGGTCGCGCAGGAGTCCGCTGATCTGGGCGGTGGCACCGGGCGCCGCCGCGATCAGCCGGCGCAGGTCGGCGTCGGAACCCTTCAGTTCCGCGGCGAGTTCCTCGGCCCCTGAGGCGAATCCCTTGAGCGCCTCGCCCTGTTCGGCCTGGGTGCGCAGGACGGTCTCGCCGTCCGCCATCAGCCTGGTGGTGGTCGGCAGGGCCTGGTCGGCGGCGTCGACGAACTCGCTGCCGGTGTCCAGCAGTACCTGGAGGTCGTCCCCGCGTCCCTCGAACGCGGCGCCGAACTCCTCGACGACGGTGCGCAGGTCTTCGGTGTCGACGGAGGCGGTCAGGTCGTTGACGCTGGTGAGGACGTCGGTGACGGGTGGGGGGACGGTGGTGTCGGCCTGGTCGATGACCGAGCCGTTCTCCAGGAACGGGCCGTCCTTGCGGGTCGGCCGCAGGTCGACGTACTGCTCGCCGACCGCGGAGAGGCTGGCGACGACGGCTTCCAGGCTGTCGGGGATGCGCGGCGCGTCGTTCTCGATGCGCAGCTCCGCCTCGACCCCCTCGTCGGTGAGTTCGATCGGACCGACCCGGCCGACGGAGACACCCCGGTAGGTGACGTTGGAGTGGGTGAAGAGGCCTCCGGTCTGCGGCAGCTGGATCTTGACGGTGTAGTAGCCGCGCAGTCCGACGTAGTGGCCGAGGTCGGCGTAGCGGGCGCCCAGGTATCCGAGGACGAGGACCGCGATGACCAGGAAGGCGATGTTCTTGAGCCGGGTGGCGAGGGTGATCATCAGGAGGTGCCCTCCGTGCCGGATGCGGTGACCGAGGGGAGCGGCAGGGGCAGCGACGAGCCGGACCTCTGCGTGGTGCCGGCCTCCGGCTCGGTGAGGGCGGGGATGATCTGCGTGCCGGGCACGGCGGTCACGTCCAGGTAGACGTTGAGGTAGTCGCCCTTCACCCCGCGCAGCACCTCGTCCGTGAACGGGTAGGTGAGCAGCACCTGAAGGGAGTCGGGGAGGTCCTTCCCGGAGTCGGCGAGGGCCGTGAGGGTGGGGGCGAGGGCCTTGAGGTCGGCGATCATGTCCGCCTTGCTCCTGTTGACCGTGTCGACGGCGACGGTGGAGAGCGTGTCCAGCGAGCGCAGCATGGTGAGCAGCGATCCGCGCTGCTTCTCCAGTACCTTCAGGCCCGGGCTGAGGCCGGTGAGCACGGTTCCCACGTCCTGTTTGCGGGTGGCGAGTGTGGCGGCGAGCCGGTTGACGCCGTCGAGCGCGTCGGTGATGTCCTCCTTGTGGGTGTCCAGGTCGGTGACCAGGGTGTCGACGCGGCTCAGCATCGAGCGGATCTGGGGTTCCTGTCCGGCGAGTGCCTTGTTCAGCTCGGTGGTGATGGTCTTCAGCTGGGCGATGCCGCCGCCGTTGAGGAGCATGGAGAGGGCGCCGAAGACCTCTTCGACCTCGGGGTTGCGGTTGGTCCGGACGAGCGGGATGCGGTCGCCGTCGGACAGCGTGCCCTTCGCCGTTCCGTCGGCGGGCGGTGAGAGCTGGACGTACTTCTCGCCGAGGAGGCTGGACTGTTCGAGGTGGGCGTAGGCGTTCGCGGGCATCTGTATCTTCCCGTTGACGCGCATGGTCACCTTGGCGGTCCAGCTGCCCGGGGTCAGGGAGATCCTGGTGACCCGCCCCACGGCAACGTCGTTGACCTTGACGGAGGACTGCGGGGCGAGGCTGAGGACGTCCCCGAACTCGGCGGTGATCTCGTACGGGTGGTCGCCGAGGTCCGCCCCTCCGGGCAGCGGCATCTGGTCGATGCCCGAGAACGACGGCAGGCCGGTGGTCGTGGCGACGAGCGCGAAGCAGACGCCGGCGGCCACCAGGGCTCCGAGGCCCGCGACCGCGCGGGTGCCGGGTCTGCGCAGGGCGGGGGTCATCGGTCCGCCTCCTTCTTCTCGCCCGTACCGGTCCCCTTCGTGGTCCCGGTGTCCTCGGGGGTGCCGTAGACGGTGCCGACGGCGGGCAGCGGCAGGACGGGCAGTGCCTTCTGCCGGGTGGTGTCCACCGGGGCGAGTCCCTGGAGGCCGGCGGTCGCGGCCGCGGGTTCGGTGAGCGGGCCGCCCATGGACAGCTCGTTGAGGTTCGTGCGCCCGTTGAGGGTGCGGTTCGCCGGGTCGTAGGCGTTGAGCACGTTGCCCGCCGCGAGCGGCAGTGTGTCGAGCGACTCGGCGAGTGAGGCACGCCGGTCGACGAGGGTCTGGGTGAGCGGCACCAGGAGGTCCACGTTCTTCTTGAGAGCGCCCCGGTTCTTCTGGATGAAGGTCTTCACCTGTCCGAGTGCGGTGCCCAGCTCCTTCAGGGCCGCGCTGAGGTTCTCCTTGTCGTCGGCGAGGAAACCGGTGACGGTGTTGAGCTGTTGCTCCGCGGCCCGCACGTCGCCGTCCTTCTCCTTGAGCATGGTGGTGAAGGTCTGCAGGTAGGACAGCGTGTCGAAGAGGTTGCCGCTGGACTTGTCGAGGGTCTTCGTCGCCTTGCCGAACTGCTCGATGGAGTCCCCGATGGCCTCGCCGTTGCCCTTGAGGTTCTCGGAACCGGTCTCCAGGAGTCCGGCGAGGGCACCGTCGGCGTTGGCACCGTCGGGGCCGAGTGCCGTGGAGATCTCCGTGATCGACTCGTAGAGCTGGTCCACCTCGATGGGCGTGGCGTTGTTCGCCGCGGGGAGGACGGCTCCGCCCTCCAGCCGTGCTCCCCCGGTGTAGGCGGGTGCGAGCTGGACGTACCGGTCGGCCACGAGGCTGGGTGCGACGACGACGGCGTGCGCGTCCGCGGGGACGTCGACGCCCTTGTCGAGCCGCAGGGTGACGCGGACCTCCTCGCCGCGTGGTGCCACCGATTCGACGGTGCCCACCTTCACCCCGAGGATCCGCAGGTCGGACCCGGGGTAGACACCGGTTGCCCGGTCGAAGTAGGCGGTGACGGTGGTGCCGTCCTGGTCCATGGCGCTCACGCCCGAACCGACGGCCACGGCCACGACCGCGAGTCCGGCGCCGATGCCGATGATGCGGATGCGGATGCGTCTCATGTCAGCGGCCCCCCTGCTTCGGCGGCATGCAGTCGTTCGCCGGAGGTGTGTCCTTCGGCAGGTAGGTCTTCGGGACGACTCCGCACACGTAGTTGTCGAACCACCGCCCGTTGCCGAGGGTGTTGCCGACGAGACGGTTGTAGGTGCCCGCCATGGAGAGCACCTTGTCGAGGCTCTTGCGGTTCTTCACCAGGACGGTGGTGACCCGTCCCAGGGAGTCGAGGGTGGGCTTCAGCTGCTTGTCGTTGTCGGCGACGAGGCCGGTGAGCTGGGTGCCCAGGTCGCGGGTGCCGGTGAGCAGCAGGTGGATGGAGTCGCGGCGGGCCTGGATCTCGCCGAGGAGCAGGTTGCCGTCCTCCAGCAGGGTCTCGAAGCTGCTCTTCTTCGTGGCGAGCGTCTTCGTGAGCTGCTTGCTGCCCCTGAGGAGGGTGGCGAGCTGCGCGTCGCGCTCGGAGACCGTCCGGGACAGGGCGGAGAGGCCTTCCGCGGCGCTGCGCACGTCGGGCGGCGAGTCCTTGAAGGTGTCCGAGATGGTCTCGAAGCTCTGGGCGAGCTGGGCCGTGTCGATCTCGTCGATGGTCTCACCGAGTCCGTTGAACGCCTGGGTGACGTCGTACGGGGAGGTCGTCCGGCTCGACGTGATGCGGGAGTCCGGGTCCTGCGGAGCGTCGCCGAGGGGGTCGACCGCCAGGTACTTCTCGCCCAGGAGGGTCTTGACGGCGATGCCGACGGTGGAGGAGTCACCGATCCAGGCGTCCTTCACCTTGAAGTCGACCTTCACCTCGGCGCCGTCGAGCGAGACACCGGTGACCTCTCCGACCTTCACCCCTGCGATCCGGACCTCGTCGCCGGCGTCGAGTCCGGCGGACTCGGTGAAGTCGGCACTGTAGGCGGTCCCTCCTCCGATGAACGGCAGGGCGTCGGCCCGGTAGGCGGCGAGGCCCACGAGGGCCAGGACGACGAGGCCGATGACGCCCAGGGCGACGGGGTTGCGTTCCCCTACGGGCTTGATCCTCATCCCGTGCACCTCGATCCGCCGATCGTGATGCCGGTGGGCGGCGCGCTGCCGTCCTCGGTGGTCACCCCGGTGACCTTCGCCTCGCACAGGTAGAGGTTGAGCCAGGAGCCGTACGAGGTGAGGCGGGTGATGGCCTCCATCTTGGCGGGGGTCTTCTCCAGGAAGCTCTCGATCTGCGGGGCGCCCTCGTCGAGCTGTCCGCTGAGCCGTCCGAGTTGCGCGATGTCCTTCTTGAGGGGTGCGCGGCCGTCCTGGAGGAGGTCCGCGGTGACGGTGGTGAGGGCGCCCATCGCGGTGACCGCGTCGCCGAGCGGCTTGCGGTCGCCGGAGAAGCCCTTGACGAGTTTCTCGAGGGTGACGACGAGGTCGTCGAAGCCCGCCTCCCGGTCGTTGACGGTCTTGAGAACCGTGTTGAGGTTCTTGATCACCTCACCGATCACCTTGTCCTTGGCCGCGACGGTGCCGGTCAGCGATCCGACGTGGGAGAGGATGCTGTCGACTGTGCCGCCCTCTCCTTGGAGGACCTGCACGATGGAGCCGGCGAGCTGGTTGACGTCCGGCGGGGAGAGCCCTTCGAAGAGCGGCTGGAAGCCGTTGAAGAGCTGGGTGAGGTCGAGTGCGGGGGTGGTGCGCGAGAGCGGGATCGTCGCCCCGGACCTGAAGGTCGCCCCCACGGTCCCGACGCCCTGGTCGAGGTCGACGTAGCGCTGGCCGACCATGTTGAGGTACTTGATCGACGCGGTCACCGAGGCCGGGAGCTTGCGGCCCTTGCGGACGGCGAAGCCGACCTCGGCCTCCCGCCGGTCGGCGACCTCGATGGACTCCACCTGACCGACCTTGACGCCCGCGATCCTGACGCTGTCGCCGACGACCAGCCCGGTGGCGTCGGTGAACCTCGCCTTGTACGAGGTGGTGTCGCCGATGCCGGTGTCGGCGATGGACAGGGCGAGGACGGTGGTGGCCAGCGCGGTCACCACGACGAAGACGAGGGATTTGACGAGCGGTCCCGCGAGGGAGCGGCGCTTCACTTGAGCTTCACCTCCGCACCGCGGAACGCCGGACCGATGAGCACGCTGCTCCAGTCGGGCAGGGACTGCGGCTGGACCTTGAGTGAGGGTGCGACGAGTTCGTTGACGAGCCGGCTCTCCTCGGGGGAGTTCGGCATGCCGAGCGCGCTGTCGGCGGCGGGTGCTTCCACCGCGTCCGTGCCGCCGGCGCCTTCCGTGCCTCCGGCGCCGGGTGCCGGTGCGGATGCCTTGCGCGCGTCGGCGGTCGGGACGGTTCTGCCGGTGTAGGGCACCGAGTAGCAGTGCGGGCCGCCGGTCGCGTCGTAGACCGGGGTGTCCTTGCCGGCGACGTACTTGCCCTTGGACTCCACGGCCTCGACGGTGACGTGGAGCCCCGGCGCGTCGGTGCCCTTGCCGAGCACCTTGTCCATGGCGGGGACGAACCCGGCCATGGTGCGCAGGGTGCAGGGGAAGGCGTCGGAGTACTCCGCGAGGAGCTCCAGGGTGGGGCGGCCGGAGGCCGAGAGACGGATGAGGTTGTCCTTGTTCTTCCGCAGGAAGGCGGTGACGTCGTTGGCCGAGGCGGTGGTGGATCCGTACAGGTCCGCGAGTTCCGCCTGCTGTTCGGCGATCGTGCCGCTGGTGGTGGTGAAGTCGGTGAGCGCGTCCAGGACGTCCGGCGCCGCGTCCGCGTAGAGGTGGCTGACCTTGACGAGCTCCTTGATGTCCGCGTTGAGCGTGGGGAGTTGCGGGTTGAACTCCTTGAGGTGGGCGTCGAGGGTGACCAGGGTGTCGCCGAGCTTGTCACCGCGTCCTTCGAGCGCCTGGGACACGGCGTTGAGTGTGGCGGCGAGCTTCTCCGGCTTTACCGCGGTCAGCATCGGCAGGACGTTGTCGAGGACCTCCTCCAGCTCGATGGCGTTGCTGGAGCGGTCCTGCGGGATCACCGCCCCGGCCCGCAGGGTCTCGGCGGAGGGGACGGCCGGCGGCACGAGGGCGACGAACCGTTCCCCGAAGAGGGTGGTGGGCAGCATCTGTGCGGTGACGTCGGCCGGGATCTGCCCGAGCCGGTCCGGCTCGATGGCCAGGGTGAGCCTGGCCCCGTCACCGTCGGACGCGATGTGGCGCACCTCGCCGATCACCACACCGCGCAGCTTGACCTCGGCGTTGTCGTGCATCTCGTTGCCGACGCTCCCGGTCCGTACGGTCACGGTGGCGTCGTCGGTGAAGTCCTTCTCGTACACCGAGACCGACACCCACACGAGGACGGCGGGCACGAGCACGAAGGCCACGCCGGCGAGTCTGCGGCGCGCCGTCTGCGCCGTGGAGGAGGACATCAGCCGGCCACCTTCACCGTTGTCGTCGCGCCCCAGATGGCGAGCGAGAGGAAGAAGTCGGTGACGCTGATGAGCACGATGGCGTTGCGCACCGACCGGCCGACGGCCACACCCACTCCGGCGGGGCCGCCGGTGGCGTGGAAGCCGTAGTAGCAGTGGGCGAGGATCACCAGCACGCTGAAGATCAGCACCTTGAGCACCGACAGCAGCACGTCGTCCGGGGAGAGGAAGAGATTGAAGTAGTGGTCGTAGGTGCCCGCCGACTGCCCGTTGAACAGGACGGTGATCCAGCGGGACGCCAGGTAGGAGGAGAGCAGCCCGATCGCGTACAGGGGGATGATGGCGACGACGCCGGCGATGATCCGTGTGGTGACGAGGTAGGGCATGGAGCGCACGCCCATCGCTTCGAGGGCGTCGACCTCCTCGTTGATCCGCATCGCGCCGAGCTGGGCGGTGAAACCCGCGCCCACGGTCGCGGAGAGCGCGAGTCCGGCGACGAGCGGGGCGATCTCCCGGGTGTTGAAGTAGGCGGAGATGAAGCCGGTGAAGGCGGAGGTGCCGATCTGGTCGAGGGCGGCGTAGCCCTGGAGGCCGACGACCGAGCCGGTGGCGAGGGTCATCGCGATCATCACGCCGATGGTCCCGCCGATGACCCCGAGGCCGCCGCTGCCGAAGGCGACCTCGGCGAGCAGCCTCTGCACCTCCTTGAGGTAGCGGCGCAGGGTCCGGGGTATCCAGACGAGGGCCCTTACGTAGAAGGTGAGTTGCTCACCGGAGCGGTCGAGCCAGCCGAGCACGGACATCGCTCAGCCCCCCTTCGGGGGGACGATCTGGAGGTAGATCGCCGTGAGGACCATGTTCACCGCGAACAGCAGCATGAAGGTGATGACCACGGACTGGTTGACCGCGTCGCCCACTCCCTTGGGTCCGCCCCGGGGGTTGAGCCCGCGGTAGGAGGCGACGATGCCGGCGATGAAGCCGAAGATCAGCGCCTTGAGTTCACCGACGTAGAGGTCGGGCAGCTGGGCGAGGGCGGAGAAGCTGGCGAGGTAGGCGCCGGGGGTCCCGCCCTGCATGATCACGTTGAAGAAGTAGCCGCCGAGCGTGCCGACGACGGACACCAGCCCGTTGAGCAGGACCGCGACGAACATGGTGGCCAGGACCCGTGGGACGACGAGGCGCTGGACGGGCGAGACTCCCATGACCTCCATGGCGTCCAGCTCCTCGCGGATCTTGCGGGAGCCCAGGTCGGCGCAGATCGCCGATCCGGCCGCCCCGGCGATCAGCAGGGCCACGATGAGCGGGCTGGCCTGCTGGATGACGGCGAGGACGCTGGCGCCGCCCGTGAAGGACTGGGCACCGAGCTGCTCGGTGAGCGAGCCGACCTGGAGGGCGATGACCGCGCCGAACGGGATGGAGACGAGCGCCGCGGGCAGGATGGTCACGCTCGCGACGAACCAGAACTGCTCGATGAACTCCCGTACCTGGAACGGCCGGCGGAAGACGGCGCGGACGACCGCCAGGGCGAGCGCGAACAGCTGACCCGTCTGACGGAGGGGTGCCAGGAGCCGCGAGGGCGGCTTCCGGCCCGACATCCGAGGGGCCTTCTCCGTGGCGGGCTCCGCCGGCGGCCGTACGGGCAGTGGTGCCGTCATCGGCGCCCACCGTCCAAGGTCGGCGTGTAGCTGTTCATGATGGCCGTACGGGCGGCCTCCGGCAGCTGGCCCATCATCGAGACGACCCGCTCCCGGCGGCGCAGGGCCGCCTGCCGTACGGGCATGCCCGGGGAGGGCTCCAGCTGCGGCACCACGGTGCGAGGCCCCGCACCGTAGCCGTTGCCGTTCGTCCGCTCCGCGGCGAGGGTGGCCGCGTCCTTCTCCTCCGACATCCCGATGGGGCCTTCTCGGCGTCCGGCGAGGAACTGGGAGACCACGGGCATGTCGCTGGTGAGCAGCACCTCACGGGGGCCGAAGGTGACGAGGTTGCGGCAGAAGAGCATGCCCATGTTGTCGGGCACGGTGGCCGCGATGTCGAGGTTGTGGGTGACGATGAGCATCGTCGCGTCGATCTGCGCGTTGAGATCGATGAGGAGCTGCGAGAGGTAGGCGGTGCGTACGGGGTCGAGACCGGAGTCGGGCTCGTCGCAGAGGATGATCTGCGGGTCCAGGACGAGGGCGCGGGCCAGGCCGGCCCTCTTGCGCATACCGCCGGATATCTCACCCGGCAGCTTTCCCTCGGCGCCGAGCAGACCGACGATGTCGATCCGCTCCATGACGATGCGCCGGATCTCGGACTCCTTCTTGCGGGTGTGTTCACGCAAGGGGAAGGCGATGTTGTCGAAGAGCGACATCGAGCCGAAGAGGGCGCCGTCCTGGAACATGAGGCCGAAGAGTTTGCGGGTCTCCATGATGTCCCGCTCAGGACTGTTCACCATGTCGACGCCGTTGATGAGCACGCGGCCCTTTTCCGGCTTCAGCAGTCCGATGATGGATTTCAGGAAGACGGTCTTCCCGGTGCCGGAAGGACCGAGCATGACGCTCACCTCACCGGCAGGCAGGGTGAGGCTGACGTCCTGCCAGATGTTCTGCTTGCCGAAGGATTTCGTCAGGCCTTCGACGACTACTTCGATTCCCATCGGCCCTCCCTCGAAGTGGTGGTGAACGACGTCATCTGTCTGCGCTCCGGCTCCGGTACATGCAAGGACGGCTCGTCACCCGTGCACCAGGAGGCGCACGGTATGTCCGTCGAATCCGCCAGGACAAGCCGTTGAACAGCGGGGATCGCCGGATATGGATCTCGCTGCGGATCACTTGTCACCGAATGACAAACCCGCTCGGCGGCTTTGTCGGAATCTGCGCAAGCTCTCCGGGTGCACCGGGGTCCCGCGGCCCGGCGGGCCGGAGCCGCCAAGGCCTCGGCCACCGGGAGATCCCGCCCCGGCGGGAGGGTTCGGGTCCGGAGGAACTCCCGGAGGAATCCCCGGTCAAGGGGGCTCGACCAGGACTCCGCGTACGTCGAACAAGCAGGTACGGACGTGTTTCCGAGCTGCTCAAGCGGGACGCTACGGGCCGGTAACCTAAGTCCGCAATAGCGCTTCACGAACTTTCTCCGAGGTAATTGCGGGGCTCGGTTTTCTTGTTCCCAGGTGAGTAATCGAGGCGTGAAACCTATCGAAAAGTGAGGGCCCGCGGACCGGACCGCCGGCCTCCGGGACGATCACCGGACACGCCGAAGCCCGCCCCGACCAGGGTGCATTCGGTCGGGGCGGGCTCATGGACGGCCGGGGGCCGGGCGCATCAAGTGACAAGAAACGGAATGCGCTGCCGGTCCCGCTCCGGCGGCTGTCCCACCGTCGGCCACGCGGTCGCGCTTCCGCGGCTACTTGACCGCGGAGTGCCAGCTCTCGGCGAGTTCCTTGCCGGCGTTGGGCACGGACAGACCCGGGGCCGTGAGGCCGGCCGTGTAGGTCTTGGCGTCGTTCAGGACGAGGTTGTTCGAGCCGGCCGCGGCGGGCAGGCCGACCTTGAGGTCGAGGGCCCAGCTGAGGATGCCGCCGAGACCGCAGCCGCTCGCCTTCGGCACGGAGAACTGGCTGTCGCCCTGGGCGGCGCCGGAGAGGGCGATCTGGATCATCGACCCCTCGTCCGGGTTCGCCGAGCCGTCGCCGTTGAACCTGGCGGCGGAGAAGCTGGGCGCGCTGAGGTTGCCGGGGCGCAGGAGCACCGGGTTGCTGCTGCTGCCGATGTAGCAGTTGGAGCCGAGCAGCGGGTTCTCCAGGCGGATCTTGACGGGCAGTTTGACGATCGGCCCGGAGGATATGCCCGCGACCAGGCTGAATTCGGTCGGCGTGCCGGCCGACTCCACCGTGGCGGTCACCTTGTTCAGGGTGGCGTTGGTGATCTGTCCGCAGACGGCCGAGACCACGGGGATGTTGCTGGGGCACATGATGCCGAGCAGCCCGCCGGGGATGGTGGTCTTCCCGCTGATGATGGATCCGGCCGCGGGCGGGACGACCGTGTAGGTCCCCTCGGCCGGGTGCTGGATGACACCGAACTGCAGGTTCGTCGAGCCGGTCGTCGCCTCGGTGTTGCCCAGCTTGATCGTCCCGCTGGGCGAGGTGGACGTCACGCACAGCGCGACGTCCGTGTCGCCGTCCGTGGCGAGCATGGCCGGGGCATCCACCGGACAGCGGTCGAAGGGGGCCCAGGAACCGTTCAGCTGGGCGGCGGCCGTGGCTGCGCCGGCCGGTGTGGCGGTCAGGGGCATGACCAGAGCGGCGGACGCGGCGACGGCGCCGGCGGCCTTGATCCAGGTCTTGGAGGCAGGTCTCATCGTTCCCTCAATTCGATAGCGGCTCGGGCAACTGCTTTGCTGGGTACGGCGGTGGAGTCAGCGGGACGCCTCAGGGACGTCCAGTGGTTCGTACGCGTCGGTGCAGACGGCATCCTCGGCACCCGGCACGTGCTGCGCGGCGGCGCAGGGGGCTCCCTGCACCTGCTTGACGTAGCCGGGCACACCCGACAGCGACGCGGTGAAGAGGTTGTCGAGGTCCTCGTCGGTGCCGCAGCCGCTGAACGGGGGGATGGTCACCGATCCGGTCAGCTCACCGCCCTCGGCCAGGGTGTAGCCGTCCAGGACGTTGTCCTTCCACGTCCCCAGGCCGGCCAGGCCGAGCTTGAACGGCCGGCTCGTGCGGCAGTTGTCCCCCACGTCCAGGGGAACGCCGTTGACCTTGACGTCGTAGAGCCTGAGCATGAAATCGAGGGTGACGTCCGTGCGGTTCTTGCTGGTCACGCCCTCGATGGCCAGGTCGGAGTGGATGTTCTCGATCCGGGTGCCGTCGGGTTTTGTGCCCGTGGGGATCTGTGTCATCTCCAGCGTGGCCGTCGTCGGCATGAAGCCGAAGGTCAGGAACGTCCCCGTGGTGGGCGGGAGCTGTGGTTTCCCCTGGTAGTCCAGGTCGATGGTCGAGTTCTGCAGGAAGTGCAGGATGCCGTCGATGAACTGGATCTCCTGGAAGCCCTGCGTGATCCGGGCGCAGGCCAGGGGAAACTTGTTGGCACCGTCGAGCTTCGTGACATTGGCGTACCCGGTCACGTAGGCGACCATGTTGGTGTCGTCGCCGGGATCGCCGACGCACGGAGGCGCGTCCGTGGCCGCGGGCGGGGCGGCCTTGGCTCCGATCTCGGGCGCGCCCTCGTCCGGGCCGGTTTCCCCCTTCTCGCCGGGCCAGGTCTCGGAAGGGGTCGGTTCCGCTTCCTGACCCTCACCGTCCTCTCCCTGGACGCCCACCACCGCCAGGGACCTCTCCTGCCCCGGGTCCGGGACACAGTCGACCGTCAGCCTCGCCGGTTCGGCGGGGACACCATCGGCCTTCTCGGTGGTGAGTTCGAGTGTGAGGGCCGACGCCTCGAACACCAGGTCGCCCGAGGCCCCGGGTTTCACGTACGGAACACTCCCCGATGTGCTCAGCAGGAGATCCCCGGCTTCAGGCACCGGCGTCGGCTCCGCCGTGGTGCCCACCCACTCGGCCCGCGCCTTCCCGTCGTTCTGGGACACGTCGACGGCAAGTCGCGTCTCGGCGCTCACCCGCGCCGCCCCTTCCTCGGCCGGGTCTGCCGACGCGCCCTCGGGCAGGGCCAGGTCCAGGACCACTCCTTCGGCCTGTATCGCCTGTCCGGGCTGGGCGGACCCGGGAAGCTCGGCCGTGATCCCGACCTTCACCGGCTGCTCACCTGCCGGGAAATCGCAGGTGTAGGACAGCTCCGCGTCGATCTCCTGGACACCGGATGCGGCCTGCGCACCGGGGATCATCCCTCCCAGCAGCACCGCGGTGGCCACCGCGGCACCGCGCGCCGTGCGCCGCCGTGCGCCTTTCATACGACTGCCTCCCACTGACGATGTCCCCCTCGGACGGACGATGTGCCCCACGGCGGCGGACCCACCGACGCCGCCTGCTCACGCGCAGGGACCTGAGGCCGGATCAAGAGGTGTACACGATGCTCGGCGCGGCCGTACCGCCGATCGGGGTGACCACCGAGTAGGTGGCCGTATAGGTCCAGTCGGAGCCCACCGCCATGAGTCCGGAGCACCCGGCGGTGGCTGTCCCGACGGTCAGCTTGCGCGTGGCGTCGGTGCTGACCGCCAGCTTGCCGGTGGAGTTGGTGTAGGTGACGGCGAGCCGGCCCGACGCCGTCGCGGTGCAGGTGAGCACACTCATCCGCAGGCGCACGCCGGAGATGTGACCGGTGGTGACGCCGGCGCTGTAGGTGTTCGCGGCGAGTGTCCAGGGAAGGGTCTCGGCGGTGGGGGTCACGGGCCCGAACGGGTGGGTGCAGCCGGCCCAGACCAGCGAGGTGATGGTGCCGACCTGCACGTTCTCGGCTCCCGAGGCCGACCCCAGAGTGCCCCTCATCGTGGATGACGTACAGCTCAGCGGAACGCCGCTCATGACGAACAGGGGGTCGTACGCCACCGCGGAGAACGTCTCCGGTGAGACGGGTCCGACGGTCCAGGCCGGATCGGCGGCTCCCGCCGTGGCGGCCGGGACCGCGAAGGCGACGGACGCGAGGGCAGCACCGGCCGTCGTCGCGAGCTTCTTGAGAGACCTGCGCACAGCTGGGCTCCTCGGGTTCGAGAACGGATGTGCGTTGCCCGGGCCCCGGCACCGGAACGCGTCCGCCGGCCGTCGCCTCCACGTCGGTGTCCGCTCGGGCTGAGGGACACGGGGATCGCACGGCGGGCGGGCCCGCCGTGCGATCCCCGTTCACCCGCTACCGGCGTGTGGCCGGATCAGGGGGTGTAGACGATGGTCGGCTTGGTGGTGCCGCCGCTCGGGGTGACAGCGGTGTAACTGGCGCTGTAGGTCGGGTTGTTGCCCACAGCCGCGATGCCCGTGCAACCGGAGGTGACGGTCGCGACGGTCAGCTTGTAGGTGGCGTTGTTGCTGACCGCCAGCTTGCCCGTGGAGTTGGTGTAGGTGACGGCGGCATCGCCCGTCACGGTGAAGGTGCAGGTAAGAACCTTCAGGGTGGCCTTGATCCCGCTGATGTAGCCGTTGGTGACACCCGCGCTGTAGGTGTTCGCGTTCAGCTTCCAGGCGGTGGTCGTGTCGGCGGTGGGGGTCACCGCGCCGAACGGGCTGGTGCAGCCGCTCCACGTCAGCGGAGCGATCGTCCCGACGGTCACGTTGGTCGTGCCGGCGGCCGACGCCAGGTTGCCCTGGGCCGCGGACGACGTACACGTCATCGGGATGCCGTTGAGGGTGAGGGTGACGGTACCGGCCGTGGCCGAGAACGTCTCCGGGGAGCTGGGGCCGACGGTCCAGGTCGGAGCGGCCACGCCGGCGGTGGCGGTGGTGGCTCCGAGGGTGACGGCAGCCGCGGCGGCGCCGGCCGTGAGTGCGATCTTTCTGAGGGTGTTGCGCACAGTGAGTTCCTCCGATTCGGCAGTGCGGGCGCACTGTTGCGGGGAAGGCACCCGAATTCCTGCAAAGGTGCAGGGAGTGCCGCGAAGAATCGTGTTACGTGGGGGCCGTGCTGCTCTTTCAGCCACACACGTTCTGTGACAGGGCGTGACGTTACTTGCGGGAAACTTGGAGCACAATGGCGGCGGTCAAGATTGGTGACGCGAGTTCAATTACTCGTCCGTACGTCACTAATTCGTCCGCCGAACTTGTCACTTGGTGCGCAGAATTCGAGGAAGATCGGCGTCCGACCTGGATCTTCGCGCCCCCGAAGCACGTCCGGGGCCCCGCCTCGGGGCGGATCCGACCGCACCTCCGGGCGGTCGGCCGCAGGCGTGGGCAGGCACACGGAAACGCATCACCGGGACCCCCCGGGGTCACTTATGCGCCGCGGATCGCGGCTACGGCCGAAAACATTGTCCGGAAGTGAGCAGTTACCGCCCCACCTGCACCGCAACCCCATAAGACGGCCACGATGTGTGCCCCCTGCACGTCGATCTTGTCCAGGCGGTGTGCACCCCGCCCGACTTGGTCTATCTTCGGCGCCGATGTTGGTATACACCTATCGGTCCGTGGGAGCGCTTTCCCGAATCGCCTCACCCACACCAGGCACCGTTGAGCGAGGGGACGGTCATGCCGAGACTCATCCAGCCGCTGGACACCGGCGATCCACTGGGGCCCCTCCCCCAGGAGTTCGCCGCGATCATGCGCCCCGAACTGCCTTCCCTGATAAAGGAGATAGGCGTCGAGGTCACCAGGGCGTATCCGGAGTACGCCCGTCTGCTCGGCGGGCCCAACGGCCAGGCGATCCGCGTGGGCGTGGAGCAGAGCCTGGCCGCGTTCGTCGACCTGGTGGCGGAGCCCACCTCCGCCACGCCACTGCGTGACGACATATGCCGGCGGTTCGGACGCTTCGAGGCCTACGAGGGCCGCACGATGGAGACGCTCCAGGGCGCCTACCGGCTCGGCGCCCGGGTCGCACTGCGCCGCGCCAAGAAGGTCGGCCGGCGGTACAACTTCTCGCCCTCCCTGATGCTGAGCTTCGCCGACGCGCTGTTCGCGTACGTCGACGAGCTCGAAGCCCTCTCCCGTGAGGGCTTCCTGGAGGTGCAGTCACGGTCCGGAGAGCAGAGCGAGACCATGCGCCGGCAGTTGCTGCACCTGGTCCTGGCGGGCCGCCCCGTCCCGCGCAGCGCCATCGCCGAACTCTGCGAGCAGACCGGCTGGACGCTGCCCGAACAGGTGACACTCGTCGCCGTACGCGCCCCGGCCGGTCTCGACAGGATCAGCGCGGACCACGACGTCCTGATCGATCCCGGCGACCCGCAGCCGCACCTGCTCATTCCAGGGCCGGTGGACGAGGCACGCCGGGAGATGCTGGACCGGACGATCCCCGGTGGTGGCGCGGCGATCGGGCTGACCGTGCCGACCGCCCGCGCCTCCGACTCCATCCGCTGGGCGCGCCGCGTTCTCGAACTGGTCGACACCGGGGTGATCGAGGACGCGCCCTTCATCCGTTGCGAGGACCACCTCATCACCCTGTGGCTCCTCTCGGATCCCGCCCTGCTCGACCAGCTCGCCACGCGTGAACTCGCCCCCGTCTCCGCCATCAGCACCACACGCCGGGAGCGGCTGATCGAGACCCTGCGGATCTGGCTCGACACCCGGGGCACCGCCGCGCAGATGGGCGAGCTCCTGGACGTGCACCCGCAGACGGTGCGCTACCGGATGCGCAGTCTGGAGGCCATCTTCGGTGCCCAGCTGACAGATCCCGAGAGCCGCTTCTCCACCGAAGCCGTGCTGCGTGCGATGCAGTTACGGGCCCGAAGCGGCAAAACCCTCAACTGAGGGCCCATCACACACAGCACACCAAGTCAACTTACTGCCAGGTAACGCGAAATAGACGGTCAGTCCCAAACGGTTGCGACACGGAGACGTTCTCAACGAGAAACCAGGAACTGCGTCCCGTTACATAAGGAGGAGCTGCGGCCCACCGGCCGTGGCGGAGCAACACCTCCTGGCCAACCATCCGAGAGGGAACCCCCCATGACCGCCTCGCACCTCCTCGTTCCCGTGCCGATCCCCGACCGGGTCGCCGCGCTGATCGGCGCCTGCACCCCGTCGCACATCCTGGAGGCGGAGTTCGACGCCGACTGCGCCGCCCGTGAGGTCCGCAGGTTCCGGGGGCCGAGGCTCGGCATCGAGGACCAGGCCGACCGCGAGCAGGCGCTGTCCGAGCTCGCCTGGGCCAACAAGGTGCTGTCCGCCCGCCACCCGCAGCTCGCGGTCCGTCCGAACAGCGCCTGGTGACGCTTCTTGCGCTGCGACGACGGCCGCCTTACCTTACCCAGAAGTAAGTTTACTCTGGAGTAAGGATTTGGCGTGGCCGACAACAGCAGCGGCAACCTCACCGACGAACTGTCCGGGCTCGACTTCGCCGCCGTATCCCCGGAGGACTTCGCGCGGATCGTGAAGGGGCTGTCCGCCGAGCAGCTCGGCGAGGTGATGCACGGCGACCTGCGCACACGGGTGCTGAGCGAGGTGTTCGGGCGGATGCGGCAGCAGTTCCGCCCGGAGGCGGCCGGCTGAAAGCCCTGATCCGCTGGAAGATCACCGGCGAGAACGAGGAGGTCTACGAGACCTCCATAGCCGACGGCGCCTGCACGGTGAGCGCGGGCCGCTCCGACGCCGAGCCCCGGACGACGCTGGTGATGGGCGACGCCGAATTCCTCAAGCTGGTCTCCGGCAACGGCAATCCCGTGACGATGTTCATGATGCGCAGGCTGAAGGTCGTGGGCGACGTCGGCCTGGCCTCGGGCCTGACCCGCTACTTCGACATCCCGAAGGCCTGAGCCCATGAGCTACTTCTCCCTCGCCCTGACCGAGGAACAGCAGGACCTGCGCCACTGGGTGCACGGCTTCGCCGCCCAGGTGGTGCGCCCCGCGGCGGCCGAGTGGGACGCCCGGGAGGAGACCCCGTGGCCGGTGATCCAGGAGGCGGCGAGGATCGGCCTGTACGGATTCGAGTCGCTCGCCGACATGTACGGCGACCCGAGCGGGCTTTCCCTCCAGATAGCCAACGAGGAGCTCTTCTGGGGTGATGCCGGGATCGGCATGGCCCTGTTCGGCACCTCGCTCGCGGTTGCCGGGATCTTCGCCTCCGGCACCCCGGACCAGCTCGCCGAGTGGGTCCCGCAGTGCTACGGCGACGAGGACGACCCGAAGGTGGCCGCCTTCTGCGTCTCCGAGCCGCAGGCCGGCTCCGACGTCTCGGCGATGGCCACCAGGGCCCGCTACGACGAGGCCAGGGACGAGTGGGTGCTCTCCGGTCAGAAGGCGTGGATCACGAACGGCGGGATCGCCGAGATCCATGTGGTGGTCGCCTCGGTCGACGCCGCGCTCGGAGCCCGCGGGCAGGCCGCGTTCATCGTGCCGCCCGGGACGAAGGGCCTGGCGGCGGGCCGCACCATCAAGAAGCTCGGCCTGCGCGCCTCACACACCGCGGACGTCTTCCTCGACGACGTACGCGTCCCGGGGCACTGTCTGCTGGGTGGGAAGGAGAAGCTGGACAGGCGGCTGGCCCGCGCCCGGGAGGGCGGCACCGCCAAGGGGCAGGCCGCCACGGCGACCTTCGAGGTGAGCCGCCCCACCGTGGGCGCACAGGCCCTGGGCATCGCCCGGGCGGCGTACGAGTACGCGCTGGAGTACGCCGGGGAGCGCGAGGCCTTCGGCAGGCCCATCATCGAGAACCAGTCGATCGCGTTCGCCCTCGCCGACATCCGCACGGAGATCGAGGCCGTACGCCTGTTGATCTGGCAGGCCGCCTGGATGGCCCGCAACGACCGGACCTTCGACGCCGGCCAGGGCTCCATGTCCAAACTCCGCGCGGGTGAACTGGCCGTCGCGGCAACGGAGAAGGCCGTCCAGATCCTCGGCGGCGCGGGCTACAGCCGTGAGCACCCGGTGGAGCGGATGTACCGGGACGCCAAGATCTACACGATTTTCGAGGGCACGAGCGAGATCCAGCGTCTGGTCATCTCCCGGGCCATCTCGGGGCGTCACATCCGCTGACGCTCCCGGAGCCCGCGGACGGCACATCCCCCGGAGCCGATGCGGCGGTCCACCGCACCGGCTCCCGCTCAGGCCCCTGCCGGGGTGAACCGCACCGGGAGCGCCGCCGGACCGCGGGTGAAGACGCCCTTCTCGACCGGCTGGAAGCCGTCGGCGAGACGCAGGTCCGGCATGGCGTCGAGCAGTTGGTTCACCCCGGTCTCGACCTCGGCCCGGGCCAGCAGCGCGCCCACGCAGAAGTGCCGGCCCAGCGCGAACGCCAGGTGGTCGGCCGCAGCCGAGAACGCCGTCGTGCTGGTCAGGTCGTCGCGGAACAGGTCGAAGGTGTCCGGGTCGGCGTAGCGGGCCTCGTCCCGGTTGGCCGAGCCGATGAGGCAGGTGACGGTGGCACCGGCCGGCACGGTGCCACCGGAGAGCTCCACCTCGCCCGCCGTCTGGCGCATGATCATGTGGACCGGCGGGGTGTAGCGCAGCGTCTCGGCGAAGGCGCGGTCGACGAGTGAGCGGTCCCGCTGCACGGCGGCGAGCTGCTCGGGGTGGGCCAGCAGGTTGGCGAAGACCGAGGCGATGGCCTTGTCGGTCGTCTCCCCACCGGCCGCGAGCAGCAGGCTGCAGAACGCCTTGATGTCCTCGTCGCTCATCCGTACGCCGTCGACCTCGGCGGCACAGAGCGCGGAGAGCAGGTCGTCCCCGGGCTCCTCCCTGCGCCGCTGGATCACCGGGATCATGTACTCGGCGAACTCCTGCCGGGTGCGCTCCCCCGCGGCCGTGACCGCGGGGTCGCCCGCCAGGTTGCCGAGGAAGGCGATGACATTGGTGTACCAGCCGTGGAAGCGCTGGTGGTCCTCCCTGTCCAGGCCCAGCATGTCGGCGATGACCAGGACGGGGAAGCGTGTCGCGAACGCCTCGACGAGGTCGGTCTCCCCGGTGTTCCGGAAGGCGTCGATGAGCTCACGGGCGTTCCGCTCGATGACGGGAAGGAACTTCTCCTGGAGGTCCGCGCCGCGGAAGGCCGGGGCGACCAGGGCCCGGCGCACCGCGTGTTCCCTGCCGCTGAGCTGGAGGATCGTCCGGCCGTGGACGGGCTCCAGCTGCCAGTCGTAGTTCTCGGTGGTGAACTCCTGGGCCCGGTCCTTGAAGACGCGCTCGACGTCCTCGTACCGGGAGACGAGGTAGCTGCCCGTGGGCTCGTGGTGGATGAGGGGGGCGCTCTCGCGCATCGTCCGGTAGGCCCCGTAGGGATCGGCGGCGAAGGCGGGCGAGAGAATGTCGGGCGGTGACGAAGCCTGGGACACGTGTGACTCCTGTGGGGCAGAGATCAGGATGCTTCATGGCGGTGAACGGGCAGCACCGGCAAGGCTATTGATGTCCGGCCCGATACCGAACCCCCTGGGAGTATTCTTGATCGCCGCGTCCGGCCCACCGCGTCCTTCCGTCCTGTTCGTCACCGATCTCGCCTACGAGGCGCGCGGACGGCGCTACTGCGACGAGGACATCTTCCTGACGTCCCGGCTCCGCGAGACCTTCGACGTCGCCCTCTGTCACCCCCGGGACGCGGCGGCGCTGCTGGACGGCTTCGACGCGGTCGTCGTCCGCAACAGCGGTCCGGTGCTGCACTACCAGCAGGCGTACGACGCGTTCGTGGCCCGGGCACGGCAGTCGGGAGCCCTGGTCTGCAACACGCTGGACGGACGCGGGGACATGGCGGGCAAGCAGTATCTGGTCGATCTGAGCCGGGCCGGCTTCCCGGTGATCCCGACCGTGGACCGTGCGGCCGATCTCGGGCTGCTCCCCCGGTCGGACGGGTACGTGGTCAAGCCCAAGCTCGGCGCGGACTCGGTCGGGCTGCGGTTCACCGAGCGGCCGGAACTTCCCGAGGACGCCGACGGCACCCTTCTCGTCCAGCCCCGGATCGACTTCCGCTACGAGGTGTCCTTCTACTTCGTCGACCACGACTTCCAGTACGCCCTCCACGCCCCGCGTCCGGAGCGGCGCTGGGTGCTCGAACCGTACGCGCCGAGCCCCGAGGACCTGGCCTTCGCACGCCGTTTCGTCGAGTGGAACACGCTCACGCACGGTGTCCAGCGGGTCGACGCCTGCCGGACACCGGAGGGCGACCTGCTGCTCGTCGAGCTGGAGGACCTCAATCCGTACCTGTCCCTCGACCGGGTCCCGGAAGAGGTCCGTGAGGCTTTCGTGGCCCGGCTGACGGCCTGCGTACGGGAGCTGACGGCCTGACCCGTCCGGCTCGCCCCCGCATGCGTGATCCAGGGCCGGGTGTGAGGGTGCGAGGGTGACCACTGCCAGCGAGACCTCATCCGCCGCGCAGAGTGCCGCAGCGCCACCCGTCCTCGACCCCAGGCGCCGGAACATCGTCTTCGCCACGATCGTGCTGGGGATCCTGCTCGCCGCGCTGGACCAGACGATCGTGGGGACGGCGCTCCCCACGATCGTCTCGGACCTCGGCGGCGCGGAGCACATGTCCTGGGTGGTGACGGCCTATCTGCTGGCCGAGACCGTGGCGACGGTGCTGGTCGGGAAGTTCGGCGACCTCTTCGGCCGGAAGCTCATCTTCCAGATCTCGGCCGTCATCTTCATCACCGGCTCGTTCCTGTGCGGGCTCGCCTCGAACATGCTGCTGCTGATCATCTGGCGGGGTCTCCAGGGCATCGGCGCGGGCGGACTCATGGTCACCTCCATGGCGCTGATCGCCGATGTCATCCCGCTGCGGGACCGGGGCAAGTACCAGGGGGCCATCGGTGCGGTGTTCGGTGTGGCCACGGTCGTCGGTCCCCTGCTGGGCGGACTGTTCACCGATCATCTGACCTGGCGATGGGCGTTCTACGTGAACGTGCCGATCGCGATCGTGGTGGTCATCGCCGCCGCCCGCAACATCCCTTCCGTGCGCGCGGCCGGACGCCCGGTCATCGACTACCTGGGCATCGGGCTGGTCGCCGTCGGGGCCAGCGCGCTGATCCTCGGCACGAGCTGGGGCGGCAACGAGTACGCCTGGGGCTCCCCGGTCATCATCGGCCTGTTCGTCGGGGGCCTGATCGCACTGGCGCTCTTCTGCCTCGTGGAGACACGGGCGAAGGAGCCGATGCTGCCGATGCGGCTGTTCCGCAACCCGGTCTTCGCGGTCTGCTCCATCCTGAGCTTCATCGTGGGCTTCGCCATGCTCGGCGCGATGATCTACCTGCCGACGTATCTGCAGTACGTCGACGGGGACTCCGCCACCCTCTCCGGGGTGCGGACCCTTCCGCTGGTGATCGGCCTGCTGGCCGCCTCGATCTTCAGCGGCAACGTGGTCAGCAGGACGGGCCACTACCGCTTCTTCCCGGTGATCGGTTCGCTCGTGATGGCGGCCGGCCTCTACCTCCTGTCCAGGATGGGCCCGGGCAGCGGGGTGTGGCTGGAGTCGCTGTACATGCTGGTGCTGGGCATCGGGATCGGGCTGTCGATGCAGGTACTGACCATCGCCGTGCAGAACACGGTCGACTACTCGGACCTCGGCACCGCGACCTCCGGCGTGACGTTCTTCCGTACGCTCGGCAGCTCGTTCGGCACGGCGGTGTTCGGCACGATCTACGCCAACGCGCTGCGGCCGAATCTGACCCAGGGTGTCGAGCAGGCGGCGCGGGCGGGCGGCGATCCGGCGTCCCTGGCGCGGGTCGCGGAGAGCCCGCAGGCCGTGCACGCCCTGCCGCCCGAACAGACCGCGCCCCTCGCCCAGGCCTACGCGGACACCCTCCACACGGTCTTCCTCTGGACGGTGCCGGTGGCCCTGCTGGGGTTCGTGGTCTCGCTCTTCCTGAAGCAGGTGAAGCTGCGCGACAGCGCGCGGGCGGGCTCGACCGACATGGGCGAGGGCTTCGCCCAGCCGAGGACCGGTGACGCGGCGAACGTGCTCGAATCCGCAGTGGCCCGGATCATGCACCGGACCGGCCCCGACACGGCACGCCGGATCGTGGCGGAGTCCGACACCCGGCTCGACGTCGCGGGGGCCTGGGCCGTGATGCAGGTCGATCTCTTCACCCGGATGGTGGGCCACGCCGGGCTCCGGCTGATCGCCGCCCGGCACCGGATCCCGCCGGAGGTGCTGGTGCCCGTCTTCGACCGGATGATCGAGGAGGGCTACCTCACCGGGGACGGCCGGCTCTTCACCCATACGGCGGCAGGCAGTCGTGAGGCCGCGACGATCTCGGCGGCCTGGGGCCGCTGGCTCAACGAACGGCTCGCCGAGGACGGCGCCCGGCCGGACGACCGGCAGCTGCGGGCGGCGGTCGACGTGATCGCCAAGCGACTGCTCGCGGAGGACCTGGAGCAGCAGCTGGCCCCGTCGACGGAGCGGACGGCCGCCTCTGTGTGACGGCGCCCGCTCAGAGCTCCCAGGAGCGGGGGCGGTCCAGGGCCTCCCACTCCGGGCGGAGGAGGGACAGCACGGCGTTGTCGTAGCGGCGGCCCCGGTGGAGGCAGGACGCGCGGCGCACCCCCTCCGGGGCGAAACCGGCGGCGGCGAGGACCGAGAGGGCCGGGGCGTTGTCGGTGTGGGTGAGGGCCTCGACCCGGTGCATCGGCAGTTCGCCGAAGGCCAGGTCGGTGAGGGCGTCGAGGGCGGCGACGCCGAGGCCGCGCCCCCGGTGTTCCCGGTCGAGGAGCAGATAGGCCTCCGCGGTGCCTTCGGCCAGCTGCTGGTCGTGCAGGGCGATGAGGCCGGCCGGTGTGCCGTCGGGCAGCAGGACGAGGAAGTCGTCGCGGGAGCTGTCGTCGAGGTGGCGTTCGATGCGCTCGGTCAGCTCGTACAGCGAGCCGGGCCAGACGCCGGTCTCGTGCGCCGCCACCGGATCGGAGCGCCAGCGGTGCACCAGCGGCGCGTCCGTGATCTCCAGGGGCGTGAAGGCGATACCGCGACCGCTCCAGCAGTGTGTCCGTCCGGCGTCCGGCTCCGTCGCGCTCTCGCTGTCCATGCGCGGATCCTAGGAAGACGCGTCCGGCCGGGGCAACGGGATTTCAGTCGACGAAGACCGCTGCCGCGTAGACCCAGGCGCCCTCGTGGCGCACGAAGCGGCTCTTCTCGTGGAGGGCGTCGGGGCGTCCGCCGTCGGTGTAGCGGGCCCGGAAGGTGACCGTTCCGGTGGTGTGGAAGGCACTGCCGTCGGTCGTCTCCAGGATCTCCAGGCCCGTCCAGCGCATGGCCGGGTCGAAGTCGACCGCCGGCGGGCGGGTGTCAGGGTGCCAGGTGCGCAGCAGGTAGGCGGCGTCCTGGACCACGAAGGCGGCGTACCGCGAGCGCATCAGTGCCTCGCAGGTGGGTGCGGCCGCGCCCCCGGAGTGGTACCTGCCGCAGCAGTCGGCGTACGTGGCGGGCAGGCCGCACGGGCAGGGGGAATCCGGGGCCGTCCGTCCGGGGTTCGCGCCGGCGGTCCTGGTGGAGGGGGCGCCGGATCCGGTCGGGCGGGAGGTGCGTCGTGACATGCCCCCATTGTCGCCGGTCGTCCCGGTGGCGGGTGGGCCGGGTTCCCGCTCCGGGTCAGCGCTTGCGGGCGACGCCCGCGTAACCGGGGATCGGCTCGTGGCCGGGGACGTCGATGACCTCGCCGAGCTCCGGACGCCACTCCGCGGAGAGCGAGACGCCCGGTTCGACGAGCGCGAGGCCGTGGAAGAAGGCGGTGAGCTCGGCGCGCGAGCGGGGCCGCAGGGTCATTCCTCGCGCCTTGTACATGGCCCTGGCCTGGGCCGCGCCCTCGGGGTCGAAGTCCCCCGTCGTGTGCGAGAGCACCAGATAGCTGCCGGACGGCAGCTGCTCCACGAGCCGGTCGACGAGATCGGCGGCGCCGTCCTCGTCGTCCACGAAGTGGAGCAGGGCGAGGAGGGAGAGCGCGATCGGACGGTCGAAGTCGAGGACCTTGCCCGCCGCCTCCAGGATCGCTTCGGGCCGGCGGGCGTCGGCCTGGATGTACTCGGTGGCGCCCTCGGGGGTGGAGCGCAGCAGGGCCGCCGCGTGCGCCAGCACGATCGGGTCGTTGTCGCAGTAGACGACGCGTGCGTCCGGAGCGGTCCGCTGGGCGATCTGGTGGAGATTCGGCTCGGTGGGTATGCCCGATCCGATGTCGAGGAACTGGCGCACACCGTTCTCGGCGAGCCAGCGGGTCGCCCGGTGCATGAAGGCGCGGTTGACCCGTGCCATGTCACGTCCCCGGGAGTCCAGGGCGAGCAGCTGCTGGGCCATCTGTTCGTCGACCGGGTAGTTGTCCTTGCCACCGAGGAACCAGTCGTACATCCGTGCCGGATGCGGCTTGCTCGTGTCGATCTCGACGGCCTGGGATTCCTGCGCGGTCATGACGCACTCCGTTGGTCGGGGACTTCGGCGAACAGCGTGTGGGGCGAGCCTGGGAGACTGTGTGTCAGGTGAGGAGGAAATCCGCCTGACCGGACTTGGCGCCCTGGATGAAGGCGGCGATCTCGCCGTTGGAGTAGATGAGCGCGGGGCCGTCCGGGTCCGCGGACTGACGGACCGCCACCCTGCCGTCGGCCAGCTTCATGGCCTCGATGCAATTGCCGCCGTTACCACCGCTCCACGGCTTGTACCAGCCTTCGGTGCCGAGGTCGGCGGCCGGCATGCCGTTGTATATGTGGTTCATCACAGCTCCTTGCGGAAGTCCCTGAGGATTTCCTTCGTGCGTTGTGCAGTCGCGGCCTGAGCCGCCATGCGGTCCATGACCTCGAGGTAGGAAGCCACCTCCGGGCGCGCGTCGAAGTAGACGGCGCCGGTCAGGTACTCGCTGTAGACCATGTCCGGGAGTTCCGGGACGGCGAAGCGGAAGAGGACGAACGGGCCGTACGTGCCCGGGTGGTGACCGGTCGCGAACTCCGCGATCTGGAGGGTCACGTTGGGCAGGTCCGTCGCTTCCAGCAGGCGGTCGACCTGCGCCCGCATCGCCTCGGGGCTGCCGACGGGACGGCGCAGGACGGTCTCGTCCATCACCACCCACAGCTTCGGCGCCTCGGCCTTGGTGAGCAGGGACTGCCGCTCCATCCGCAGCGCCACGTGGCGCTCGATGTCCGCGGGTCTGGTCTGGCCGACGGCGCCGGTACGCAGGACGGAGCGGGCGTAGTCCTCGGTCTGCAGCAGACCGGGGACGAAGTGCGGTTCGTAGGTGCGCAGGAGGCTCGCGGCACCTTCCAGGCTGACGTACATGCTGAACCAGTCGGGCAGCACGTCGTGGAAGCGCTGCCACCAGCCCGGCTTGTTGGCCTCTTCGGCGAGTTCGACGAAGGCGTCCGTCTCTTCGTCGGCGATCCCGTAGGCCTTGAGGAGGAGTTGGACGTACGGGATCTTCAGCCCGACCTCGGCGGTCTCCATCCTGCGTATGGTCCCGGGGGCGACACGGAGCACCTTCGCCGCCTGGTCACGGCTCAGGCCGACGCGCTCCCGCAGATCCTGCAGGCGCTTGCCGAGAACGACCTGACCCACGGTCGGGGCGGACCGCGGTTCGCTCACTTCAGACCTCCCGATGCGCTGTGTGCCAGCAGTGTGCCATGCGCACGGTCCCAGGGACACTGCCACTCTGAATTTTTCAGAGTGCCTCTTGCCAAGTGTTCATGTCAGGGGGAGAGTTGGTGACGGAACCAAGTTCGCGTGGTCGTTCCCGCCCCGTTCCGGGGCGGCGCGAAGCGTGACGCAGCCCCCACTGTGAGGATTCGGTCGTGGCACCTGGCAGTGCGCTCATCCCCCGGCTCATGGACCTCAGCCCCGGGACGGAAGCGCTCCGTTACTGCTTCGCACTGCCCGCGCGCCCCGAGTCCGTGGCCGGTGCCAGGCGGCTCACGCGGGCCCGGCTGGCGGACTGGCGGCTGACCGGGGACACCCATGACGCGGCGGTGCTGATCGTCTCCGAACTGTTCACGAACGCGGTGGTGCACACCGCGAGCGCCCGGGTCGTCTGCGAGCTCCGCTGCGACGCCGCCCGTCTGCGCGTCTCCGTGCAGGACCAGGGGCACGAGCCCGGCGGCCCGCGGCTCTCCCTCACCTCCGACGGGGAGCACGGGCGCGGCCTGCTGCTCGTCGACTCCATGAGCGCCGCCTGGGGGTCCCACGACGCGGGGAACCACTCCGGACGCATCGTGTGGGCGGAGCTGCCGTACGGTCCGGAGCGGTCATGCTGAGGAACGCCCTGTCCCTGCTCCTCGGGGCGCGCCGGGGACGCCCCGAGGAGCCGGACGGCGGCGCACCCGACCGGGTCCGGCTTCCGCTGCCGCCCGCGCTGTCGGCGAGCCTCGGCTGTGACGCGGTGGGCGTGCCCGCGCAGTACGGGTTCCGGCTGATGTCGCATCTGCCGCGTGCCGGATGCGTGTTCGCCGACGCGGACCGGTGGTGGTGGATCGTCCCGGCGGGTTCGGACCTCGACCTGGACTGGCCGGAGCAGGCTTCGTACGCCGCCGGGGCGTACGTCCCGGCCGGGCGGCCCCGGCTGATCCACACACCGGAGAGCCGCACGCCCTACACGCCTCCCATCCCGCTCTTCCTCATGGTGTGCCAGGTCACCGGCGTCGCTCCGTCCTGGGGCCCCTCCGGGCGGCCGAGGGCGGTACCCGCTCCCTGAGGCGCCGGCCCCTGCCGTTCAGGGGCGGTCGAGATACGCGAGCCCCGGGTGCGCCCCGGTGTACCCCTCGACGAGCCTGCGGGCCACGTTGACGGAGTCGACCAGCGGGTGCAGGGCGAAGGCGCGTACGGCCGCCGCCCGCGAGCCGCTCTCCGCCGCTTCGAGCACCGCACGCTCCACCGCCTTGACCGCGGTGACCAGCCCGACCGCGTGGTACGGGAGCGGGTCGACGGCGACGGGATGCGCCCCGTTGGCGTCGACGAGACACGGAACCTCGATGACGGCGTCCTCGTCGAGGACCGTGAGGGTGCCCCGGTTGCGGACGTCGAGGATCAGCGAGGTGCGTTCGTCCCGGGCGACGGCCCGCATCAGCGCCAGGGCGACCTGCTCGTACCCCCCGGACTCGAGGTCGCTCTCCTCACGCTCACCGGCCCCCGCCACGTCCCGGTTCTCCGACATGTACGTGGCCTCACGTTCGGCACGC
Source organism: Streptomyces sp. Alt3 (assembly GCF_030719215.1). NCBI lineage: Bacteria > Bacillati > Actinomycetota > Actinomycetes > Kitasatosporales > Streptomycetaceae > Streptomyces > Streptomyces glycanivorans. The sequence continues at coordinate 851,049 of NZ_CP120983.1, forward strand.
GTACGGTCCCAGGTGGCCAGCGGCGGGGCGGCCGGGTCCTTCATCCGGGCGTAGAAGCCCTCCTGCTGGTCGCGCAGGAAGGCGCCTCGGGTCTGTTCGGCGTCCTGGTAGGCACGGACCGCTTCCCGGTTGAAGTAGTAGTAGTGCAGGTATTCGTTGGGGACGGCGCCCAGTGAGCGCAGCCAGTCCGCGCCGAACAGCCGGCCCTCCTCGAAGGAGCCGAGCAGGGCGGGATCGGCGAGCAGGCGCGGGAGTTGGTCACGCCCGTCGACATGGAGCCCGCGGACCCAGCCCAGGTGGTTGAGCCCGACGTAGTCGATCCACGCCCGGTCGGGGTCCACGTCCAGGACGCGGGCGATACGCCGGCCGAGTCCCACCGGTGAGTCGCAGATGCCGATGACCCGGTCGCCGAGGTGCCGGGCCATCGCCTCGGTGACCAGGCCGGCCGGGTTGGTGAAGTTGATGACCCACGCGTCGGGTGCGAGCCGGGCGATGCGCCGTGCGAGGTCGGTCGCGACGGGGACGGTGCGCAGTCCGTAGGCGATACCGCCCGCCCCGACCGTCTCCTGTCCCAGCACCCCCTCGTCGAGGGCGACACGCTCGTCGGCCGCCCGCCCTTCGAGACCGCCCACCCTGATCGCGGAGAAGACGAAGTCAGCACCCCGCAGGGCCTCGTCGAGATCACCGGTGGCGAGGACCGGGGGCGCGTCGTCGATGCCGGCGGCCTGTTCGGCCAGGACCCGTGCGACTGCGGTGAGCCGGTCGCCGTCCGTGTCGTACAGGGTCACCCGCGAGACGCGGCCTTCGGCGTGATCATCGAGGAGTGCCCTGTACACCAGGGGGACCCGGAATCCGCCGCCACCAAGAATTGTCAGCTTCACGCTGCTCGATGGTACGGGGCGGGAGGCCGGGTGCCCCGGACATCGGGCCCGGAGCACCCTGCACTGCGGACCGCCGTGCCGTCAGTGGCCGTTCCACCACCGCACGACGGCACGCCAGACCTTCGCCGGCCCGCTCCGCTGCGCCGGGATGACGGCGCCCTCCGCGGACGCGGTGTCCGCGGGGGCGGCGGGCGCCCCGGGGGAAACGCGGCCGACGGGCGCCGCCCCGCGGACGGCGGGTGAGGCGACCACCCAGTCGCCGTGTGTCCGGGGCCGGGCCACGGCGGGCAGTGGTTCCTCGTCGATCTCCTGCTGCGGCGCCGGGGCGAACGTCGCCGGCAGGTCCACGAGATGCCGTGACATGAAGTTCCCGGCCCGGCTCAGCTTGTCCTCGTCGACCGCGAGCTCCAGGTCGGGCAGGCGCATCAGGAGGGCGTCGACGCCGACGTCGGCGATGGCGCGTCCGATGTCCTGGCCCGGGCACTCGTGGGGGCCGCTGCTGAACGCCATGTGGGCGCGGTTGCCCTCCATGCTGAGGGTCAGGTCGGGCCGTACGGCGGGATCCGTGTTGGCCGGCGCGATGCCGACGATCAGGGCGTCACCGGCCTTGATCTGCTGCCCGCCGAGCTCGGTGTCGCCCACCGCCCAGCGGCCGAGGACCGCGGTGAAGGGCGGCTCGTCCCAGAGGGTCTGCTCGACCGCCTCGGGCACGGTCATGTGCCCCCCGCTGAGCCTGGCCCGGAACCTGGGGTCGGTGAGCACCATGCGCAGGACGTTGGCGATCAGATTGGTGGTCGTCTCGTAGGCGACGATCAGGACCACCCTCAGGTGCTCGCTGACCTCCTTGTCGGTGAGGCCCGCGGGGTGTTCGACCAGCCAGGTGGCGAAGTCCTCCGCCGGTGCGGCCCTTCGGCGCTGGACCAGCCGGTCCAGGGCGCCGATGACATAGGCGTTGCTGGCGACGGCGGTCTCCGAGCCACGCGTCATGTCACGGGCGGCCTGGACCAGACGGTCGTCGTACTCCTCCGGCATGCCGATGATCGCGCACATCACCATCATCGGGAGCCGCTCGGCGAACTGGTTGACCAGCTCGGCCCTGCCCTCGGCGCAGAAGTCGTTGACGAGCCGGTTGGAGTACCGGTTGATGTGGCGGCGCACGCCGCGGGTGTCGATGCGCGCCATGCTGTCGGTGACCGCGCCGCGCAGCCGTTCGTGTTCGGCGCCCTCGGCGAAGGAGCAGACGGGCTGCCAGGTGAAGAGCGGGGCGAGCGGGTGGTCGGGGGCCACGCTGCCGTCCTGCAGGCCACGCCAGCGCCGCGAGTCGCGGGAGAACTGCGAGGGGGTGCGGGTCATGTGGAGGTTCTCGCTGTGTCCGAGGACCAGCCAGGCGGGGACGTCCTCGTGCAGCAGGACGGGCGCGACCGTGCCGTGTTCGGCGCGCAGCTTCTCGTACAGACCGGCGGGGTCGGTCTCGGCCTCGGGTCCGTAGAGCCGGCGCAGCCCGCCGGGCCCGATTCCCATGGAGTGCGCGGGGCATTGCGGGGGCGGAACCGGGCCTGCGGACGATCCGGGTTCGTACTGGAAGGGGGTTGTCACGGTGGCTCCAGGAATAGGACGTTCCGGAACAGGGCTGTTGGGGACAGGGCCCGTTCGAATGCAGAGTTGGGTGCCGTCGTCAGGTGAGCGGCACGGCGAGGCTGTGCAGGTAGCGCATCAGGGTCATCAGCACGTCGCGGCTGGAGGCTCGCAGCCGCGCGTCGCAGTCGATCATCGGAACCTCGTCCGGCAGGTCCAGCGCGCTGCGCAGGGCCTCGACGGGGTGTTTCGGGGCGCCGGGGAAGGTGTTGACGGCCACGACGAACGGCACGCCGCGCTCCTCCAGCCTGCCGATGACGTCGAAGCTGACCTGGAGCCGCCGGGTGTCGATGAGGACGACGGCTCCGAGTGCCCCTTCGAAGAGCCCGTTCCAGAGGAACCAGAAACGTTCCTGGCCGGGGGTGCCGAACAGATAGAGGATCAGTTCGTCGCTGAGACTGATCCGGCCGAAGTCCATCGCGACGGTGGTGGCCGTCTTGGTCTCCACCCCCACGTTGTCGTCCACGCCGACACCGGCCTGGGTCATGGTCTCTTCGGTCGTCAGGGGCCGGATCTCGCTGACCGATCCGACCATGGTCGTCTTGCCGACCCCGAACCCGCCGACGACGACGACCTTCACCGCGGCCGTGGCCGTGTCGGGGAGGACGTCCTCGCTGCGGGGGCCCGTGACCGTGTCAGAGCTTCTGAAGTCCATGCATCACCGCTTCGAGGAGGGACCGGTCCGGGAGCGCGGCGCGGACGATGGGCGCGCGCGACTCGATCAGTTCGGTCGCCAGGAGTTCTGTCAGGAGCGAAGTGACCACGCTGAAGGGGAGACTCAGGTAGGCCGAGATCTCGGCGACGGACAGCGGCGCCTTGCAGAGCCGCAGGATCGCGGCCTGTTCGGGCTGGACCGTCGGCGACGGCTCGGCCTGCGCCACCACCATCGTGACGAGGTCGAGCGCCGCTCTCTCGCCGTCGGGGGCACCGGTGATCACGTACAGCCGTTCCGGGTCGCTCACCGCCGGGTCGGCCTTCCGGCGTTCTCGTCGGGGAGGACTCATCCGGCCTGCCCGTCGTGGCGCGGGGGACTGGTCAGGTGCGCGCCGATACGGACGACCATGTCGCGCATGCGGGCGCCCACCAGTCCGGCGTCGACCGTCTCGCCGGCCAGGACTGCGAGGTAGGCGCCGGCACCCGCGGCCATCAGGTAGAAGAACCCTCCGGTGACCTCGATGACGACGAGCTTCATCAGCCCGTCGCTGTAGGGGATCTCGGTGGCGACCGCGGCGGCCAGGCTCTGCAGTCCGGCGCAGGCGGCGGCGAGACGGTCGGCGACGTCGGGGTCCCCGCCGTGCCGGGCGATGCGCAGGCCGTCCGCGGAGAGCACCACGATCTGGTGGATGCTCGGTACGTCGTCGGCCAGTTCCTTGAGCATCCAGTCCATGTTTCCCCGTTGCTGGATCACTTCTCGTCTCCCTTGTCCCACGCGTCATCAGAGTCTGTGTCGTTCCCGGGGTCCCTGGGCACACCGTTGACGGCCTGGGTGAAGGCCTCCAGCCAGAGGCCGGGCGGTGCCGTCCCGCCGCCACCGTGTCCGTTGTGCCCGTTGCGCGCGGCCGGTTCGGCGGCCGGCGCGGACTGTTGCGGGAGGTTGTGCGATCCGAGGGGTGCGCGCCCTCGGCTGCGGCGCTGCGGGAGCCCGCCCTCGGTCCACTCGGTCACGACGATCTCGTCGTCGCCCATGGCCGCCGAGGCGGCGGGCCCGGGCCGTGCGGCCGAGGCCGCCGGGGCCGGTTGGGGGACGGGGGTCGCGAGCGACGGGACGGGGCCGGTCGCGGCGGGGCGCGCCTTGTGCTTGCCCCGCGGGGGGACGACGTGCTGCATCTGCGACATGTCGAGCGAGCTCTGGGGCCGCGAGGTGGCGCCGATGCCGTGCGCGATGCCTGGAGCGGGGCCGGTGGTGATCATGTCGCGCGGCACGATGAGGACGGCGCGGACCCCGCCGTACGCGGACTGCCGCAGGGAGACCTGGAGTTGGTACATGCGGGCGAGCCGGCCGACCACGGCCATGCCGAGGCGCGGGGACTCCCCCAGGTCGTTCATGTTGATGCCGGCCTGTGCCTGGGCGAGCATGTTCTCGGCCCGCACACGGGCTTCCTCGCTGAGGCTGACGCCGCCGTCCTCGATCTCGATGGCGATGCCCGTCTGCACCTCGACCGCGGTGACGTGCACCCGGGTCTGCGGCGGCGAGTAGCGCGTCGCGTTGTCGAGGAGCTCGGCGCAGGCGTGGATGAGCGGCTCGACCGCGGTGCCGACGATGGCGACCTTGGCGATCGAGTGCAGGTCGACGCGCTGGTACTCCAGGATCCGGGACATGGCGCCACGCAGCACGCTGAACAGCGGCACGGCCTTGGGCCACTGGCGGCTGGGGCGTGCGCCGCCGAGTACGGCGATGGAGTCGGCGAGGCGGCCGATCAGCGCGGTGCCGTGGTCGATGCGCAGGAGGTCGTCGAAGACGTCGGGGTTGCGCCCGTGGTGGTCCTCCATCTCCCGGAGTTCACTGGCCTGCCGGTGGACGATGGCCTGGACCCGGCGGGCGACACTGACGAAGGCGCGCTGCGCGGAGTCACGCATCGCCTCTTCGTTGTCGATGATGTCGAGGACCTGGAGGACCAGGGCACGCTGCGCCTTGGGGAGGTTGCGGTAGGACGCGTCGGCGTCGACGATGTCGCGCATCACCTCCTGCGGGGAGTTGCTGGCGCGCAGCCGGCGGATGGCCGCGGGCAGGAGTTCCTTGCTGAGCCGTTCGGTCTCCTGGTCGTAGGTGGCGATCCTGTGTTCCAGGGCCGCGATGCGCCGTTCGTACTCGGCCCGCTGGACGCGCGTCGCCCGGCGTCGGCGGTTCAGTACGACGGCGAGCGTGGCGACCACGACTGTGGCGACCGCACCGCACCAGACGACTGCCGCCCGTGTGGCTCCGGTGACCGGCACCGCGCCGGCAGCGGTGGCGCCTGCCATCAGCACCACGGGCAGGAGCGCGGCACGGACTACGGGGATGTCTCTTTTGGTCGGCGGTGATTCAACACGGACCATCTAAACCCTCTGGCGGTTGATTTCGGGAGGTATACGCATGTGCACGGATAGTTGTGCACAAGCGCTCGAATTCATATCAACTCGACTTCACTGCGCGTGAGCCTAGCCAGATCAGAACAGCGCCTCGGCATATTCGCCCAACCCCCTGCGCGAGCACGCCCGCGGTAATACACTCGCCAGTTTTGCACTCACCGGTGTCAACCGTGCGCAGGGAGTGACCTGCATCGGGAATCGGGAGAAAGCGGACCCTCATGTCCGACTCTGCGGGACAGGAGGGCTCGTGGGTCGGTGGCGCTGAGGGATCAATTACCAGCAGCAACGCGAAAATCTGGGCACAGACGAGCGATCAGCACGGGAACGTATGAATACCCAGAAACCGCAGAGCGGGACAAGCGCACATGCGATCGAATCGGATCGAAAGGAGCAGATCCCTGATCGACGAACGAATGAACGAACCGTAGCTCGAAGGAAGTGCGGGGGCCGGGGCGCCGGATCGGCGGTCGACGACGTGCGGACGGGGCCGCGAATCCGGCTCCCACCACCCTCACCCTCCGTGAGGTTCATCCCGTCGTCCGGGGGATCGCTGCAATCCTGTCCGTGCCTCCCGGATGTCAGCGACGGCCGCCGAGCCGGCCCTCCAGTTGCACCAGCAGCTCACCGAGCTGTCCGCTCAGACCGCTGCGCGTCTCCTCGTCGAGCCCCGAGAGCACCGCACGCTCGTAGGCGAGCTGTTCGGGCAGCAGACGGTCGACCAGGTCGCGCCCCGCCCCCGTGAGCCCGACGTGGACGACCCTGCGGTCCCTGACGTCGCTGCGGCGGTCGATCAGACCGGACTCCTGCAGGGCGCGCAGTCGCTTCGTGACGGCTGCCCCCGACGAGAAGGTCTCACGGGCCAGTTCGCCGGGGGTGAGTTCACGGTCGGTGCGCCGCATCGCTCCGAGCAGGTCGAATTCGGCACGGTTCAGTCCGGCGGACCTCAGTGGCGCGTCCTCGGCCTGCTGGAGGAGGGCCGCACAGCGGTTGATGCGGCCGATGAGTTCCATCGGCCCCGTGTCCAGCCCCGGGCTGACGGCCTGCCACTGCCGTACCACCGAGGCCACGATGTCGTCGGTCACACCGCTCCGTTCGCCGGGGGCAGGGAGATCAGTCCCTGCCGTTGTGCTGTCGCCGCGAGCGTACGGTGTCCTGCCTGCTCAGCGGCGAGCAACTCCTCCTCGGGAAGTGCGCGCTGCCACCATTCGCCCGAGGCGACGTCGCCGGCGTCGCGCAGTTCGACGAGGGCGGCGGTCAGCCTCCTGCGGGCCGTCTCCAGCGTCGGAGGGTCGGCCGCCGGGTCGGCGACCGCGCGTTCGGCGCGGTCCCTGGCGTCCCCTGCCGCGGCGAGAGCCCGCTCCACGCGGCCGGAGGCCCTGCGGTTGGTGACGGCGACCGCGACGAGGAAGCCGACCGCGACGCCCACGAGCGTGTCCAGGGCCCGGTCCCTGATCAGCAGGCCCGCCGGCTGGAACCCGCCGAACTCCAGGATCAGCAGGGCCATCGGGGTCACGGCGACGGAACCGAGCCAGTAGTTGCGGGTGATCAGCGCCTCGGCGGCGAAGTTGAAGAGGAGGACGCACAGGACGAGGGTGAGCGGTCCGGTCCGTGCGAGGGGGATGACGGCGGCGAAGACCAGCACGCCGAGGAGGTTGCCGACGGTCCGCTGCAGGCCCCGGCTCCAGGAGAGGGCGAGGTTGGGCTGGTAGACGGAGGCCGCGGTGACGATCGCCCAGTACGGGTGGCCGACGCCGAGCGCCGAGGACACGTAACCGGCCAGGGCACAGCCGACGAGCGTGCGGGCTGCGACCGGCAGCACCGGTGAGCCGGGGCCGAGCGCGCGCAGTAGCCGGCGCCTGCCCTCGCGCCGCCCACGCCGCATCCGTTCACCGGACCGTTCGGCGTCGATCCCGAAGAGCTGCTCGATGGTGCCCGGCGCGGGCGGGGGGCTGGGGACGGGCCCCCGGGCCCGGGTCCCCGCCGCCCACCGGCGCAGCTCGTCGGGGTCGGTTCCCGGGACGTGGCCGTCGGCAGCAGGAGTGGCGAGGGCACGCTCGGCGTGGACGACGAGACGTTCCAGTTCCTGGCGCACGGGGGTGGGCCGGCCCGAGGCGAGCAGTGACTGCCACGCGCCCTGCACCGCCGCCGCGGCTGCGTGCCGGCTCCGGGCGTCGGGCTCAGCCGCGTACGCCGCGGCGGCGTCGAGCGCGCGGGCGGTCGCGAGACGCTCGGGACCTTCCTTGTGCCACAGGGCGGGGCCCGCGGTGACCAGCCAGGAGAAGGCGCCCGCGGCCAGCATCAGCGCCATGTGTCCCGGGACCTGCCCGAGCTCCTGCGGCACGAAGAGCGCGGCCGAGGTGACGAAGGCGAAGATCACGTTGCCGGGCGGCCCGATGCGGGTCGCGTCGCAGAAGGTCTTCTGCACGGCGGCGAGCAGCGCGCCGACGGCGATCAGTACGGCGGTGGAGTCGGTGAGCGAGGCGGTGACCAGGGCGGCCGCGAGCCCGGCGGACATCCCCAGGATCACTCGGAGGACGGTGTGGGCCCTGCGGGCGTACGGCAGGTTGTGGCCGTAGAGCGCGCACAACGAGCCCGCCATGGTGTACATGACCAGGTCGAGCCGGCCGAGGGAGTACAGCAGCAGATTCGGGACGGCCGACGCCACGACCACACTCAGCGCGGGCTTGTACCAGATCTCCGCGGGGCTGTTGAGCCGCAGGACCCCGATGACCGGCAGTTTGTGGACGGATGGCTTCCGGGATCGCACAGCTGTATCACTCACTCATTCACCTTAACAGGTGTTACACCCGTAAAACATTTTCGGCGGGGCTCCGGCTCGGGTAGCAGCCGCCCCTCGGCGGACCTAGCGTGCTGCACAACAGCGTAGGAAAGTGACGGGTCGCTCGCCTCGGGAGGAAACCGCATGAAGCTCACGGAGCCGGTACCAGGTGGCCCTTGCTGGGTCGAACTGAGCACCTCGGACGTGGGGGCGGCCCAGGCGTTCTACGCCGGACTCTTCGGATGGCGGTCCGAGACCGACCCACGGCCCGAGGCGGGCGGCTACACCACGGCACGCCTCGGCGAGGACGCCGTCGCGGCCCTCAGCCCCCTCTACCGCCCGGAGCAGCTGCCGGCCTGGACCGTCTCCTTCGCCACCGAGGACGCGGACGCGTCCGCCGATGCCGTGCGGTCGGCGGGCGGCACGGTACTCATGGGCCCGCTGGACGTCTTCGACCAGGGCAGGTTCGCGGTGGTGGCCGACCCGGCGGGCGCGGTGTTCTCCCTGTGGCAGGCGCGCGCCTTTCCGGGCGCGGGCCGCTTCAACGATCCGGGGACCCTGGGCTGGACCGAGCTCCGCACCTCCGACCCGCAGGGCGCTCTCGCCTTCTATCCGGCGGTGTTCGGCTGGACCGTCAGCGACTCGGCGCACTTCACCCACTGGGGTGTGGACGGAGCCGACTTCGGCGGGCTGAAGGAACAGGGCGAGGACGAACGGGCGGAGACCCCTCCGCACTGGCTGCCCTACTTCATGGTCTCCGACACCGAGAGGACCGCGGCCGGGGCCCTGACCGCGGGAGGCGAGCCGCTGGCACACCCGGTACACATCCCCGGCGGACCCTGGGTCGCGACGCTCCGCGACCCCCAGGGGGCGAGGTTCGGCATCCACACGCCCTGATCCAGGCCCCACGCGCCCTGACCCAGGCCCCACGCGGACGCTCCGGCCCCCGCGCACGCGTCGAGGACCGCCCCTCTGCGGCTCCCGTGCACGCGTCGGGGACGGATCCTCAGCGTCTCGCGGGCGGCCCTGCCCCCTCGGGCACCCGGATGCCTTCGGCGGCGTCCGCGACCCTGCGCATCAGACCGAAGAGGGCCGACTGCTCGTCCGTGGAGAGCGGGCCGAGGAAGACCTGGTTCATCCCGGCCGTGCGGCGGGCGAGCCGGCCGTGGGTGCGGACGCCCTCGTCCGTGAGGCGGAGCAGCCAGCGGCGGCCGTCCTGCGGGTCGCGCACCTTGCCGAGCAGCTCCCGGCGCAGCAGCCGGGTGACCACCTCGGCGACGGTGGACCGGTCGAGCCCGACCCGCTCCCCCACCGTCCGCTGATCGAGGCCGGGTTCGGCGGTCAGGGCGTTCAGGACGGCGAACTGGGGGGAGGTGATCTCCTCGGAGACCATCGTGTTCCACAGCAGGTGGTGCGCCTGCTGAAGGCGCCGGGCCAGGTGCCCGGGGTGGGTACTCAGGTCGACCGCCTGCACGGCACCGCCCTCTCTGTCGGCCGTCGGCCGCCGTCTCCGTCGGCCCGGATGCCGAAGATACACAGTGTACTGAGGGTCTTGACCCCAACGACGCGCCCTGGGTAGCTTCATGGCCACCCCGATTTAGTCAGTGCACTGAGCATTATCGCGATTCACGGAGCCGTGACATGACCGCACGTGACCTTCCCGCACCTCCCCTGCCCGACGGGCTGAGCCAGCAGGAGATCGACTCCGAGGTGGCCAGGGCCCAGGCGTCGGCCGAACCGGGTGCCCACCATCCGCCGCGCGACTACCCGCCGTACCGCAGCAGCCACTTCCGCCACCCGCACCTCTCGCCGATCCCCGTGCGCGACCCGGAGGCGGTCGAACTGTCCGGGCCGGCCTTCGGCGTCACGGACGTCACCGCGCTGGACCGCGACCTCACCGCGCAGCACGCCGGCGAGCCGCTCGGCGAGCGGATCACCGTGACCGGACGGGTACTGGACCGGGCCGGACGGCCGGTGCGGGGCCAGCTCGTCGAGGTGTGGCAGGCCAACGCCTCCGGGCGGTACGCCCACCAGCTGGACCAGCACCCGGCCCCGCTCGACCCGAACTTCACCGGTTTCGGGCGGTGCCTGACGGACGAGCACGGCGGCTACGCGTTCACGACCGTCAGACCGGGCGCGTATCCGTGGCGCAACCACACCAACGCCTGGCGCCCCGCGCACATCCACTTCTCCCTGTTCGGGACGTCCTTCAGCCAGCGGCTCGTCACCCAGATGTACTTTCCCGGCGACCCGCTCCTCCCCTACGACCCGGTGATCCGCTCCGTCACCGACCGGGCCGCGCGCGAGCGGCTGGTCTCGGCCTACGACCACGAACTGTCCGTCCCCGAGTGGTCCCTCGGCTACCGCTGGGACATCATCCTGGACGGGCCCTGCGCCACCTGGACCGAGGAAGAGGGCGACCACTGATGTCCCACGCCCCGACTCCCTCCCAGACCGTGGGCCCCTTCTACGGCTACGCCCTGCCCTTCCCCGGGGGCGCCGAGGTCGCCCCGGCCGGACATCCCGGCACGGTCACCGTGCACGGCCACGTGCTCGACGGCCGGGGCGAGCCCGTGCCCGACGCGATCGTCGAGACCTGGCAGCCCGCACCCGACGGATCGCGGACGGGCCTCCCGGGATCGATGCGCCACGACCCCGCGACGGGGAGGGTGATCGGACGCAACGGGGTCGACTTCACCGGCTTCGGCCGTGCGCCGACGGACGCGGACGGGCGATGGGCCGTGCGTACGCTCCCGCCCGGCGGGGTCCCCTACATCTGTGCGGCGGTGTTCGCCCGCGGCCTGGTCCAGCACCTCTACACCCGCGTGTATCTCCCCGATCTGCTCGACGCGGGGACGGACGCGGGCGATCCGCTGCTGGAGTCGCTGGACGCGGGACGGCGCGCGACACTGATCGCGACACGCACGGACCCCCGTACCTACCGTTTCGACATCCGCCTCCAGGGCGACGGCGAGACGGTCTTCCTGGAGTTCAGCTGATGCACGAGAGCGATGCCGGCCTCCTCGCCCCTGGGCGCGCCGGCTCCGCCGCCGAGGCCGCCACCGGTGACCACGCCTTCCTGCAGGCCCTCCTGGACGCCGAAGCGGCGCTCACCCGGGCCCAGGCCGCCTCCGGGACGGCGCCGGCCGAGGCGGGGCGGGCGGTCACCGCGGCCGCGGACGCCGGCCGATTCGACGTACGCGAGCTGGCTCTGCGGGCACGGGCGGGCGGCAACCCCGTGATTCCGCTGGTCGCCGCCCTGTCGGCGGCGGTCGACGAGGAGGTACGGCCCTTCGTCCACCGGGGTGCGACCAGCCAGGACATCCTCGACACCGCGGCGATGCTCGTCGCGTCACGGACCATCGCACCGGTCCTCGACGACCTGGGACGTACCGCCGACACGCTGGAGCGGCTCGCCGCGGAGCACCGCGACACGCCGATGCCCGGCCGCACCCTGACGCAGCACGCGGTGCCCACGACGTTCGGTCTCAAGGCGGCGGGCTGGCGGTCGCTGGTGCTCGACGCGCGGGACCGCCTGCGGACGGTGCGGGGCGCGCTCCCCGTCCAGCTCGGCGGCGCCGCGGGCACGCTGGCCGCCTTCCCCGCCCCGGACGGGACTCCGGCGGGGCCCGGGCTCGTGGCCGCCTTCGCACGGGAGACCGGTCTGGCCGAACCGCTGCTGCCCTGGCACGCCCTGCGCACCCCGGTCGCCGATCTGGCCGGCGCGCTCGCTTTCACCGCGGGCGCGCTGGGCAGGACGGCGGTCGATGTGCTCACCCTGTCCCGTACGGAGATCGCCGAGCTCTCGGAGGGATCCGGCGGTGGTTCCTCGGCGATGCCGCACAAGGCCAATCCGGTCCGCGCCACCCTGATCGCCGCCGCGGCACGCCGTGCGCCCGGCGCGGCGGCCACGCTGTTCGGCTCGCTCGCCGCCGGGGACGAGAGGCCCGCCGGGGCCTGGCACGCCGAGTGGGAGCCGTTGCGTGACCTGCTGCGCCTGGCCGGCGGGGCGGCCCGGGACGCGGCGGAACTCGCCGGGGGGCTCCGGGTGTTCCCCGCCGCCATGCGGAGCAACCTGGGGCTGACCGGCGGGCTGATCGTCTCCGAGCGGCTGGCCGCGGTCGCCGCCGGGCGGGTGGGCCGCGCCCGCGCGAAGGAGATCCTGACGGAGGCCGCCGGCCTGGCCCGCGACGAGGGGAGACCTCTGGCGGAGATCCTTGCGGGAGAACCCGCCTTCGAGGGCCTGGACCTCGTGGAACTGACCGACCCCGCCCGGTACACAGGCTGTGCCGGGACCCTCACCGACCGCGCCCTGGAGCGCCGATGACCACGACACCCGCCCGCCTCCTCCACCATCACGCCGAGGGGCCGGCAAGTGCTCCCCCGCTGCTGCTCGGCCCCTCGCTCGGCACCTCCACCGCGCTCTGGGACGGGGTCGCGCCCGAGCTCTCCGCCGCCCACCGGGTGGTGCGGTGGGACCTTCCGGGGCACGGTGGCTCGCCCGCCGGACTGATCGGACCGGGGGCGGACGTCGCCGATCTGGGCGCACTGGTGCTGACACTCGCCGACTCGCTGTCCCTGGACCGGTTCTCGTACGCCGGAGTGTCGCTGGGCGGCGCCGTGGGCCTCTGGCTCGCCGTCCACCACCCGGAGCGCGTCGACCGCCTGGCCGTGGTGTGTTCGTCCGCCCACTTCGGCGACCCGGGGCCGTGGCGGGAACGGGCCGCCCTGGTACGGGCCGAGGGACTGGGCAAGGTCGCGGAGAGCGCGGCGGGCCGCTGGTTCACACCCGGATTCACCGAGCCACGACTGCTCGACGATCTGCTGGGCACGGACCCCGCGGCCTACGCCGCGTGCTGCGACGCGCTCGCCGAGTGCGACCTGCGGCCCGGCCTGCCCGGGATCCAGGCACCGACGCTGGTCGTCGCCGGACGCGACGACCCCGCGACCCCGCCCGCGCACGCCCGGGAGATCGCCGACGGGATCCCGGGCGCCGCACTGACCGAACTGCCGCACGCCTCCCACCTGGCGCCCGCCGAACGCCCCGAGGCCGTGAGGGAGGCGCTGCGCGCCCACTTCGCTCCGGGAGAACGCGGCAGCGGGACGGCGGTGCGCCGCGAGGTCCTCGGTGATGCGCACGTGGACCGGGCGCAGGCGGCGACCTCGGAATTCACCGCGCCCTTCCAGGACTTCATCTCGCGCTACGCCTGGGGCGAGATCTGGACCGACCCCACTCTGTCCCGCCGGGAACGCAGCCTCATCACGCTGACCGCCCTGGTCGCGCACGGTCATCACGATGAACTGGCCATGCACGTCCGCGCGGCGGTACGCAACGGCCTCAGCCCGCGCGAGATCGGGGCGGCCCTCCTGCAGACGGGGGTCTACTGCGGCGTCCCGGCGGCGAACTCGGCGTTCGCGGTGGCCGACCGGGTGCTCGCGGAGATGGCACGGACGGAGCGGGACGGGCCTCGGTAGCGGCCTGGCAAGGAGGGACCTCAGCAGCGGCCGGTCGGGGAGGGGGCATCGGAGGGCCAGGTGGTACGGGGCGCTGGAAGGCCGGAGCGGCTTGGCCCCGTACCCGGTGGGGGCCCGGAGGATCAGCCGAGGCCGCGGGCGTCCTGCTTGAGCGCGGTGTCCACGGTCAGCGCCGTCGCCACCACGAGGCTCAGCAGCGGTTCGGGGAGCCGGTGGTGGATCTGGAGCACGTAGTTGTCCGCCGTGGTGAACATGGTCTTCGCCAGGCCCTCCCAGGTCTTGGTGATCCTGGCGATCTCGGCGCCGTTGTGGTCGACGATGGCGAAGTTCCACGCGCGCCAGTTCTCGGCCCTGATCGCTCCGACCTGCTGTCCGTCGACCGTCATGGCGAAGTTGATCTTGCCGATGGCGTTCTGCTGGACGATCTCCCCGACGGGCCGCCCGTCGGGACGCTGCACCACGACCCGGGACTTGATGAACTTCGCCGGGCGGGTCAGGAGCAGTTGCGGCTGCCCGTAGGCGTCGCGGATCTCCAGCCGGTGCGTGAGGTACTGGTCGATGCTGGAGATGAACCTGAGGACCTTCCGCAGGGCACTCTGGCCGACCTGGACGACCGACCCGACGGTGTTGCCCTGCTGGTCGAAGACGCTGTACTCGTTCGTGAGCTCGATCAGCTTGGCTTTCTGGTTCACCACCAGCACCTGCTGGTCGAACAGCGTGCCGGCGCCGGGCGCTCCCTGCTGGGGGACAGCCTGTGCGGGGGCGGCCTGCTGCGGGGCGTACTGCTGCTGCGGCATCACGGCCTGCGGCTGTGCCTGTCCGGCGTACGGCCCGCCCGCCTGCGGCTGGGCCTGGGCCGGTGCCTGCCCCTGGGCCGGGTGCGTGTGTTCCGTCCACCGGGAGCCGTCCCAGTAGCGCAGCAGCTGCGGCGCTCCGTGGGGATCCGGATGCCAGCCCGCAGGTATGTTCGATTGCGTCGTCACCGGGGCACACTATCCTGCCGAACTGCGGGCCGGACTCTTTGAACATTCACACACCATCTACGATGGCGGCGATGACCAGAGCGAGTGCACGGACGGACCGGCGACGGAGCGGCAACGGCCTGCTCACCGCGCCGGTCTGGGCTCTCATGCTCCTGGCGGTCTACCTCTGCTGCTCCCCCGCCGCGACGGCCGCACCCGGCGCGGAGGCCCCCTCGGCCGTCACCCTCAGGGCCTTCACCCCGGTACACACGGCTGCCGTGTCCGTCGTGGTGGCCGACGCGCCGGACGAACGCGGCATCGGAAGCTCCTGCCACGGACCGGTTGACCACTCGACGGCCGTCGTGCTGCCGGGCCATCCCGCTCCTCTCGCCCAGCCCTGCCACTCGGCATCCCCCCGGACGGCTCCGCTCGGCGGAGCCGCCACCATCCGGGGCCCGTCGAACGACAGCGTCGGCTCCGTCGACCAGCTGCGTCTCCAGATCCGGCGGACATAGGCATCCCGGATCCGCCCTCCGCGCCGTCGAAGCGCCGGAGGCGGGTCTCCGTATGCCCTTCCCCCCGCGTGGCGCGTCATCCGCGCACGCGGTCCGCCGAACCCGAGGATCTGACATGGCATCCGCCAAGAACCAGAACAGCCCTGCCGCCGCGCGCCGTGCCAAGCTCGAGGAGGCCCGCCGCAAGGAGCGGGCCCGCGAGCGGCGCAGCCGCATCATCACCATCACCGCGGCCGTGGTCGTGGTCGCCGGCCTCGTCGCCGGGGGCGGCTACCTGATGTCGGCCGCCGACGAGAAGGACAAGGCCGAGGACCAGGCCAGGACCTCACCCGTCACCGGGGAGAAGTCCTGGGACGACCTGGCCCAGGACCACGTCGAGACGCCCGTCGACTACCCGATGAACCCGCCGGTGGGCGGCAACCACAATCCGGTCTGGATGAACTGCGACGCGGACGTCTACACCGAGGCGATACCGAACGAGAACGCCGTCCACTCCCTGGAGCACGGCGCCGTCTGGGTCACGTACAACGACAAGGCGGCGGCAGCCGACATCAAGGCGCTCTCCGGGCGCGTCGAGAAGACGCCCTACTCCCTGATGAGCCCGGTGGCCGACCAGAAGGACCCGCTGATGCTCAGCGCCTGGGGGAAGCAGCTCACGGTGAAGAGTGCCACCGACGCCCGTGTCGCGCAGTTCTTCACCAAGTACGTCCAGGGCGCGCAGACCCCGGAGCCGGGCGCCGCCTGCTCCGGCGGGGTCGCCAAGTGAGTTCGGCCGGGCGTACCTCCCGTTCGCTGGTGTGGGCGGGGGCCATGGTGTTCGTCGTGGCCGTGGGGCTGGTGCTGCTGATGGTCGTACGCCCCTCGGCGGCTTCCCCTTCCGGCTCCGGCGCACCCGGTGCCGTCCCCGCGGAGGGCTCGGCCGACGTGGGCTTCGCCCGGGACATGTCGGTCCACCATCAGCAGGCGGTGGAGATGGCGTTCATCGTCCGGGACCGCACCGACGACGAGGACGTGCGCAGGCTCGCGTACGACATCATCAACACCCAGGCCAACCAGCGCGGCATGATGCTGGGATGGCTGGAGTCCTGGGACCGGCCCAAGACTTCGGAGCGGCCTCCGATGGAGTGGATGGGGCATCCGGTCACCCCGTCCGACGGCTCGCTCATGCCGGGCATGGCGACGGACACCCAGCTGGACCGGTTGCGCGCGGCGGACGGAAAGGACGCCGAGGTGCTGTTCCTCCGGCTGATGACCGTCCACCACCGCGCCGGGGCCGACATGGCGCAGGCGGCGGCCGGCGCGGCGGGCACGGACGGGATCAGGGGTCTGGCGGCGGGGATGGCCAGGGCCCAGGAGTCGGAGACCTCGCTCATGGCGGACATGCTCGAGGCCCGGGGAGCACAGCCCTGAGGCACCGGTGGGAGGGCGGGCCCCGCGGCGTCTGCCGCCGGGCCCGCCCGTCCCCGCGGCACCGCGAATTCACCTGGTGCCCATGTACGCCTCATGAACGCGACACCGGGGCAGCGCTCCGCCGCCCGACACTTCCTGACGAGTCATGGACATGTCCCTCTCACGACAGGAAGCATCCGTGCGCATGCACCGCTCCTCCCGACTGGCGGCGACCGCCGCCCTCGGCACGGCGCTCATCGCTCTCGTCCCGCTCTCCCCCGCCCAGGCGAGGTCGCTGCCTTCCGTGGGCGCGACGGCGGAGACGGCCGCGCTGTACGACGACGAGGCGGGCGGCAACGCGAACGCCGACGACCCCGCGATCTGGCGCAACGACGCGGACCCCGGACGCAGCCTGGTCGTCGCCACCGCCAAGGAGGGCGGGCTCCGGGTGTACGGGCTGGACGCCTCCCTCGTGCAGACGGTCCCGGCACCGGCGCCCGCGACGGAGGACGACGCGCCGGGCAGGTTCAACAACGTCGACCTCGTGTCCGGGCTCCGCACCCCGGCCGGCCGCGCCGACTTCGCCGTGGTGAGCGACCGGGGCAACGACCGCCTCCGTGTGTACCGTGTCGACCCCTCGCAGCCCGGTGGCCCGCTGAAGGACGTCACGGACCCCGCCGCCGCCCCGGTGTTCTCGTCGGACCAGGCAGAGATCAACGAGCAGCGGACCGCGTACGGCCTCGCCACCTGGCAGGACCGTTCCACCGGGCGGGCGTACGCGCTCGTCAGCCGGCGCAACACCACGGACCTCGCACTGCTGGAGCTGCGGCCGACGGCGGCGGGCACGGTGGGCTACCGTCTGGTGCGGACCCTGTCCCTCCCCTCCTCCTTCCGCCTCCCGGACGGCACCTCGTGGACGCCGTGCGGCGAGCCGGGTGAGCTGCCCCAGGTCGAGGGCATGGTCGTCGACCCGGCGAACGGCATGCTCTACGCCGGCCAGGAGGACGTCGGCATCTGGCGCCTGCCGGCCGGGCTGCGAGGTCGCCCGGTCCTGGTGGACAAGGTGCGGGAGTACGGCGTCCCCGGGACGTACGACCCGGAGACAGAGGAGTGCGCTCCGGGCGCCGATCCGGGCTTCGGCGGCAAGCGGCTCGCGGCCGACGTGGAGGGCCTGACCCTCGTCCGTGAGTCCGGCGGCGACGGCTACCTGATGGCGTCGGGCCAGGGTGACAACTCCTTCGCGCTGTACGACCGCGAGGTCTCCGAGGACAACGAGTACGAGGGCGGCTTCCGTGTGGGCGCCGTCTCGGCCGATCTCGACGGCAGCGAGGAGTGCGACGGTGCCGCCGCGCTCGACGAGCCCCTGGGTGCCCGCTACCCGCACGGCCTGCTCGTGGTCCAGGACGGGCACGAGACCTCCGCGTCGGGCTCCGAGGAGGGCCGGGAGGCGACGGGCTTCAAGTTCGTCGACCTGCGCGCGGTGAAGGACGCGGCGGACCTGTAGCGCGGCCCCAGCCCCTGGCGCGAGCCTTCTTCGGCGGGGCATCGCATAGGCTCGTCGACGATATGAAGAGCTACCTCACGCCCCTGGGGTCCAAGGCCGACAAGGACACCGTGCGGCGCCACAACCTGAGCCTCGTGCTGCGCGCCGTACGGGACGAGGGTGAGGCCGGTGAGGCGACCCGTGCCGGGGTGTCGGCCCGGGTCGGACTCACCCGGGCCGCGGTGTCCTCCCTGGTCGAGCAGCTGCTGGACAGCGGCTTCGTCACGGAGTCGGGCAAGACCTTCAGCGGTCAGGCGGGGCGCCCGGGTACGGCCCTGAAAGTGGCGCGCACCGGGCCCGCCGGACTCGGCGTGGAGATCAACATCGACTACGTGTCGGTGTGCGTCGTGGATCTGGCCGGCACCGGCCGGGTACGGCAGACCGAGCACCTGGACAACCGGGGCGCCCCGCCCGGGGAGGTGCTGGCCCGGGCGGCGGGGATCGCCGCACGCACGCTGGACTCGGCGCGGGAGCAGGATCTGTATCCGGTCGGCACGGCACTCGCACTGCCGGGACTCGTCTCGGGCGGCTCGGTCCGCCAGGCCCCGAACCTGGGCTGGAACCAGGTCGCGGCCGAGGGCCTCTTCGGTGAGGCGCTCGCCGGTCTGCGCCCCGGCACGGCCGCACTGCCCGTGCGCTCGGAGAACGAGGCCAATCTCGCGGCGCTGGCCGAACTGTGGTTCGGCGGGCTCGACACGGTGCGCAGCTTCCTCTACCTGACGGGCGAGATCGGTGTCGGTGGCGCCCTGGTGCTCGACGGCGAACTGCTGCGCGGCGCACACGGTTTCGCCGGGGAGATCGGGCATGTGGTGGTGGACCCGGCGGGCCCGGAGTGCCGGTGCGGTTCACGCGGCTGCCTGGAGCAGTACGCCGGCCAGTCGGCCCTGCTGCGCGCGGCCGGCATCGGTGAGGGAGCCGGCGGCGCCGCCGGTGTGATGGAACTGGAGCGGCGGGCCCAGGCCGGTGACCCGGTGGCGCTGGCCGCCGTGGCCGATGCCGGCCGGATGCTGGGTCAGGTGCTGTCCGGTGCGGTCAATCTGTTCGACCCGGACGCGGTCGTGCTCGGCGGGATATACCGCGGCCTGATGCCGTGGCTCTCGCCGCCCGCCGACGAGGAACTGACGGGCCGTGTGGTGTCCGGCCTCTGGTCCCGGGGCGGCGGCAGGCTCCGCGCGTCGTCCGTCGCGGGTGACGCGGCCCGGGGAGCGGCGGCGCTGGTGATGCAGGATGTGCTCGCCGACCCGGTCGCGTACTCGCGGCCCGCGCCGGCGGACGTCTGACGGCATCCGCCGCCGCTCCGGGGGTGCCCGGTGGTGGTGTGCGGGCACCCCGTGTGTGGTGGGTCAGCGGACGCCGAGGAGGTGTTCCATGGCGAGCTGGTCGAGGGCTTCGAAGGCCATGGAGCGTTCGGCTGCGGTGGTGGCGTCGAAGTTCTCGTAGGCGGAGGTGTCGGCGAGGAGGGCCTTGAGGCCGTCCTCGGCGGTGGGGCGGGCGAGCTCGTGCAGGCGGGAGGCGGTCAGGGCCTCCTGGACGGCCGGGTCGGCGCGGAAGGCCGCGGCGCGCTCCTTGAGGATGAGGTAGTTGCGCATGCAGTTCTTCGCGGACTCCCAGACCCCGTCGATGCCGTCGGTGCGCACGGGCTTGAAGTCGAAGTGCAGCGATCCGTCGTAGCCCGCGGTCTCCAGCAGGTCGACGAGCCAGAACGCCTGGCGCAGGTCCCCGGCGCCGAAACGGAAGTCCTGGTCGTACTTGATACCGGACTGGCCGTTGAGGTCGATGTGGAAGAGCTTGCCCGCCCACAGGGCCTGCGCGATGCCGTGGGGGAAGTTCAGCCCGGCCATCTGCTCGTGGCCGGTCTCCGGGTTCACACCGACCATCTCCGGGCGCTCCAGGCGCTCGATGAAGGCCAGGGCGTGACCGATCGTGGGCAGCAGGATGTCACCACGGGGCTCGTTCGGCTTGGGCTCGATCGCGAACCGCAGGTCGTAGCCCTGCTCGGTGACGTAGTCGCCCAGCAGGTCGAAGGCCTCCTTCATCCGGTCCAGCGCCAGACGCACGTCCTTGGCACCCCCGGACTCCGCACCCTCACGCCCGCCCCAGGCCACATACGTGCTCGCACCGAGCTCGGCGGCCAGATCGATGTTCCGGATCACCTTGCGCAGCGCGAAACGCCGCACGTCACGGTCGTTCGAGGTGAACCCGCCGTCCTTGAACACCGGGTGCGTGAACAGGTTCGTCGTCGCCATCGGGACCTTCATCCCGGTCCGCTCCAACGCGTCCTTGAACCGCCCGACCAGCCGGGCCCGCTCCTTCTCGTCCGACCCGAACGGGATCAGGTCGTCGTCATGGAACGTCACACCGTGCGCACCCAGCTCCGCGAGCCGCTCCACCGACTCCACCGGATCCAGCGCCGGACGCGTCGCGTCACCGAACGGGTCATTGCCACGCCAGCCCACCGTCCACAGACCGAACGTGAACCTGTCCGCGGAAGTGGGAGTGAAGCGTTCGGTCATGGTGTCCGCCTTCGCCTGCCTGGGCTCCGGAGCCGTCGCCAGTACCCCGGGCCTATTTGTTCACTGACATGATTAATTATGCACACGCCACCGCGCCGACGTAACCCCCCGGACGGCGAAACGGGGGCGCCCCTGTTCCGGACGCCCTCGATCACGTAATTTGTTTGTCGCACTCCCAAAACCGGCACCGCCGGAACCCGCACGAGAAGAGGTAGCCCATGCCGCCGCGTACCGTCGTCATCGGCGTGGACAGCTCCACCCAGTCCACCAAGGCTGCAGTCACCGACACCGAGACCGGTGAGCTGCTCGCCGTCGGCCGCGCTCCGCACGTCGTCACCGGCGAGGGCGGTGCCCGCGAGACCGACCCCGAGGTCTGGTGGCTGGCCCTGTGCGACGCCGTCGCGGCCGGGCTCAAGGAGTCAGGGCTCTCCCCGTCCGCCGTGGTCGGCATCGCGGTCGCGGGTCAGCAGCACGGCCTCGTGACCCTCGACCGGGCCGGACGCCCGCTGCGCCCCTCGCTCCTGTGGAACGACACGCGCTCCGCGCCGCAGGCGGCGGCGCTCGTCGCCGAGCTGGGCGGCCCCGAGGCGTGGACCGCGCGCACCGGCACGGTGCCCGTCGCGTCCATGACCGCGACGAAGTGGCGGTGGCTGCGCGAGAACGACCCTGCGAACGCCGAGGCGACGGCGGCGGTGCGGCTGCCCCACGACTTCCTCACGGAGCGGCTCGCGGGTGTCGCCGCGACGGACCCGGGAGACGCGTCGGGCACCTGCTGGTACTCCACCGCGACGGGCGCGTACGACCCGGACCTCCTGGAGCGCCTCGGTCTCGACGTCTCCATGCTGCCGGAGGTCGCCGCGACGGGCGGGACCCGGATCGGCTCCCTGACGGAGTCCGCGGCCGAGGCGCTCGGCCTGCCGGCCGGGATCGCCGTCGCGGCGGGCACCGGGGACAACATGAGCGCCGCCGTGGGCCTGGGCCTGGGCGGCGCGGGACTGCTGGACCACCCCGTCCTGAGCCTCGGCACCTCAGGAACGGTCTTCGCCGCGTCGCGGACACGACCGGCGTCCACGGCCCTCTCCGGCTTCGCCGGCGCCGACGGGACGTACCTCCCGCTGGCCTGCACCCTCAACTGCACCCTGGCGGTCGACAAGGTGGCGGCCCTGCTCGGGCTGCACCGCGACGACGCGACGCCCGGCGGCGAGGCCGTGCTCCTGCCCTACCTGGACGGCGAGCGCACCCCGGACCTGCCCACCTCGTCCGGACTGCTCACGGGGCTCCGCCACGACACCACGCCGCAGCAGCTGCTGGGCGCCGCGTACGAGGGGGCGGCCTTCACCGTGCTGCGGGCGCTCGACGAGCTGCTGCTGGCATGCGGCCTCGACCCTGCCGACCCCGAGGTCGCCGGCCGGCCCCTGCGGCTGATCGGCGGCGGCGCCCAGGGGCGCACCTGGGTGGAGACCGTGCGTCGTCTTTCGGGCCGTCCCCTGATCGTGCCGGGCAGCGGCGAGCTGGTCGCGCTCGGCGCGGCGGCGCTGGCCGCCTCCGCGGCGGGCGGCGGCGACCCGGTCGCCATCGCCACCCGGTGGAACGAGAAGTCCGAGGACGCCGAACTCCCGCCGGTCGAACGGGACACCGAGACGTGGGAGCGCGTCGGTACGGTGCTGGACAAGGCGTCGGAGCCTCTCCTCGGCGGATGAGGCAGGACCCCGAAATCGCGCCTCGCGCACGTGTTTTGGGGATGACCGCGGATCTTCAATAGGATCCGGCGATGATCATAAGAAAACGGCTGACGGCCGGGGTGTGCGTTCTGCTCGCCACCCTGGCCGCCGGGCTCGGTACCGCCCTCCCGGCCGCCGCCGACGAACCTTCCGCCGCCGCGTCGCCCAAGGTCGAACTGGTCCTTGACGTCAGCGGCTCCATGCGCACCCGGGACATGGACGGCGAGTCCCGGATATCCGCCGCCAAGCAGGCGTTCAACGACGTCCTGGACGCGGTGCCCGAAGAGGTGGAGCTCGGCATCCGCACGCTCGGCGCCGACTACCCGGGCGACGACCGGAAGGTCGGCTGCAAGGACACCAAGCAGCTCTACCCGGTCGGCCCGCTCGACCGCACCGAGGCCAAGACCGCCGTCGCCACCCTGGCGCCGACCGGCTGGACCCCGATCGGCCCCGCCCTGCTCGGTGCCGCCGACGACCTCGACGGCGGGGACGCCACCCGGCGGATCGTCCTGATCACCGACGGCGAGGACACCTGCGGCCCGCTCGACCCCTGCGAGGTCGCGCGTGACATCGCCGCACGGGGGATCCACCTGGTCATCGACACGCTGGGCCTGGTGCCCAACGCCAAGATCCGGCAGCAGCTGACCTGCATCGCCGAGGCCACCGGCGGTACCTACACCGCGGTCCAGAACACCGATGAACTCTCGGGCCGCGTGAAGCAGTTGGTCGACCGGGCCGCCGAGCCCGTCGTCACCCCCGTGGCGACCGAGGGCGCGGGCAGCTGTGCCTCGGCCCCGGAGCTTCAGGCAGGGCTCTACACGGACCGTCAGGAGATCGGCAAGCACCGCTGGTACCGGGTGAACGTCCTGCCCGGCCAGGAGCTGCGCGCCTCGGCGAGTGTGGCGGCGGACCGCGCCGTGGACAACGACTACGGGATCCTGCTGCGTGCCGTGACCGCGCACGGGCGCGAGATCGTCCGGGGCGCGGAGTCCGGCACAGGGCGTACGGACGCCATCTCCACCGGGCTGCGCTACCCGAAGCCCGAACAGGACGACGCAGACGTCTCCGACGGCGATGTGAAGCCCGCCGCCGAGGCCGTGTGCCTCCAGCTGAGCAACTCCTTCTCGGCGCCCGCGTCCGTGAAGACAACGCCCGGCATGCCCGTCGAGCTGACCATCGACCTGGTGGAGGCTCCCGACGAGTCGGCCGACGTCGCCGCGTTCGGCCTGGCCCGCGGCTGGTGGCTGCTGGGCGTCATGGTTCTGACCGGACTGATCGCCGGCCTGCTGTTCGGCTGGATCTCGCGCTGGCGCGTCGCCGTATGGAGGACCAACTGATGCGTGACACCCGCAGAAACACCCTGAGGCGCGGAGGCGTCGGCGCGCTGCTGGCGGCCGTCACCCTGCTCACCTCGGCGGGTGCCGCGGTAGCCGACGACCCGTCACCGAGCGCGAGCACGGCGGACGGCGAGAGCGCCGGGCCGACGGAGGCCGGCACGACCTTCCGCACCGCCACGGCGATCCAGCAGGGGCAGAAGGCCACGGCGGACGCCTCCACGGGTGACTACCTGTACTGGGCCTTCCCCGCCGACTCCGGGCAGCGCCCAACCGTCCGGGCGAAGGTGAGCCTGCCGGAGAGCGCGACCCGCCACGGCGCGTCCACCTGGCAGGTCGACGTTTACGACGGGCTCCGCCGCAGGCAGGCCTGCATGTACGGGCACCAGACCAGGAAGGCGGCGCCGGACGCGGGCACCGTCGAGCTGTCCTGCGTGCTGCGCACCGTGCGCGCCTGGTCGGAGCCGTGGGCGTCCGACCCGCTGCCCGGCAGCTACTACGTACGCCTGACGGTGGTCGGTCTGGCCGAGGAGGACCTCGGTCTTCCCGTCCACGTCGAGACCCAGGTCGATTCGGTCGACCAGGGCGGCGCCGCCGACGTGGACGGCGCCCTCTCCGAACCCATGGTGCCGGGCGCGTCCGCCGTCTCGGCCAAGGGCGGCAGCGCCCCGGCGAGCACCGAACCGGAGGACGGCTGGTCCTCCGGCTGGTGGACCAGCCGCTGGCTGTGGACCGTCGGAGGCGGCGTACTGGCCGCGCTGGCCGGGGTGTTCGGCTACGGCCTCACCCGCGGCAACGGCCGCCCCTCCCGGGTACCGCCGGGCGTCTGACCGCGAGGCGCACCACGGTTCGAGGGCCGCAGGCAACCGTCTGCGGCCCTCCGTCGTACCCGGCCCGGGCGCCGGCGGCCTTCCCGTCGAACTCATGGCCGACTGACGTTAGGCTCGGCAACTCACTTACCGGGTACGGAAGATGACAGGAGTCTCCATGTCCACGGAAACCGGTGCGGCCCTCGACGCCGAACCGAGCGGCCACCGGATCGTCCAGGGTCCGCGAGGCCTACCCTTACTGGGGAGCCTGCCCCGGTTCGGCAGGAACCCCCTCGCCTTCTTCGAGCAGCTGCGCGGCTACGGGGACATGGTGAGCTGGCGCTTCGGCCGCAACGACTGCCTCTTCGTCGCCGACCCCGAGTGCATCGGCGAGCTGCTCACCGAGACGGAGCGCACCTTCGACCAGCCGCTGCTGGGCATCGCCTTCCGTACGGTCATGGGCAACGGCGTGGTGGTGGCGCGCGGCGCCGACTGGCGGCGCAAACGGTCGCTGGTACAGCCCTCGGTGCGCCCCAAGCAGGTGAAGTCGTACGCCTCCACGATGACGTCGTGCGCGGTGGAGCTGGCCGACAACTGGTCGCCCGGCGCACGCGTCGACATCAAGCGGGAGATGGCGACCCTCACGCAGAGGATCGCCGTGCGCACCATCTTCGGGGTGGACACACCGGCCGACGCGGAGTCGATGGGCAAGGCCATGGACGTCGCCCAGCAGGAGATCGGCAAGGAGTTCAGCGGCCTCGGCGCCGTCCTTCCCGACTGGGTGCCGACTCCCGGGCGGGCCAGGATCAAGAAGGCCGCGGCGGTGATCGACGCCGAGGTCGGGCGCGTGGTGGCCCGTCACCGCGACGGGGACGGGGAGCGCCCCGACCTGCTGAGCCGACTGCTCACCGCGGTGGACGAGACGGGGGCACACCTCTCCGACAAGGAGATCCGCGACGAGACCGTCACGCTGTACATCGGCGGTCACGAGACGACCAGTTCCACCCTGGTGTGGGCCTGGTACCTGCTGTCCCGCAACCCGCGGGCGCGGGCGGCACTGGCCGAGGAGCTGGACAGGGTCCTCGGCGACCGGGAGCCGGGGATCGAGGACTACGCACAACTGACATACGCCCAGGCGGTGGTGAAGGAGACCCTGCGGCTGTATCCGACGATCTGGCTGGTCACCGGGGTCGCCAAGGAGGGGGCCAGGCTCGGCGGCCTGCCCGTGCCGGAGGGCACGCGGGTGTGGAGCAGCCAGTGGGCCACGCACCGGGACGGGCGCTGGTTCCGGGAACCCGAGGTGTTCCGCCCGGAGCGCTGGGACGCGCAGGAGGGCGACGACATCCCGGAGTACGCCTGGTACCCGTTCGGCGGCGGCCCCCGGGTCTGCCTCGGTACGCGCTTCGCGATGGTCGAGGCGGTGCTCGTCCTCGCCGTCCTGGCGCGCCGTTTCGAACTGGAGGTGGACCCTGGCACCGTGAACCCCGTGCCGACGCTGACGCTGCAGCCGGACCGGGAGGTCATGGCCACCGTACGGGCGCGCTGAACGCGCCCACGGGTGAAGCCGACCGGGAACAGTTGACCTCAACTTTGCTTGAGGTCCTAGCGTGCCATGCGTACCGACCGACTCCGGAGGCACCGCATGGACATGGAAGTAACCGCGTGGCATTCACTGCACAGCGCGATGAACGCACAGAAGGACCGCAGGCCCTTCTCCAGGGCCACACTGCACCGCATCGCGGCGTTCGCCCGGCCGCACCGGAGCAGGATCGTCCGCTTCCTTCTCCTCAGTGTGGTCACCGCCCTGCTGGCGGTGGCGACACCGGTGCTGGCGGGACGGGTCGTGGACGCGATCGTGCGGGGCGGGGACGGTGGAACGGTCACCGGGCTCGCCCTGCTCATCGCCCTGATCGCCGTCGCGGAGGCGGGCCTCGGGCTCCTCACCCGGTGGCTGTCCGCGACCCTCGGTGAGGGGCTGATCCTCGATCTGCGCACCGCCGTGTTCGACCACGTGCAACGGATGCCCGTCGCCTTCTTCACCCGTACCAGGACCGGCGCACTGGTCAGCCGGCTCAACAACGACGTGATCGGCGCGCAGAGGGCGTTCAGCAACACGCTCTCCGGTGTCGTCTCCAATCTCGTCACCCTGCTGTTGACCCTGGCGGTGATGCTGACGCTCTCCTGGCAGATCACGCTGCTGGCCCTGGTGCTGCTGCCGGTGTTCGTCGCCCCCGCCCGCCGGCTGGGCACCCGGATGGCCGGCCTCCAGCGGGAGGCCGCCGACCACAACTCCACCATGGGCACCCGGATGACCGAGCGCTTCTCGGCGCCGGGCGCGACGCTCGTCAAGCTCTTCGGACGCCCCGCCGACGAGTCCGCCGAATTCGCCGCCCGTGCGAGCAGGGTGCGCGACATCGGCGTCCGTACGGCGATGCTCCAGTCCACCTTCATCACGGCGCTCACCCTGGTGTCGGCACTGGCCCTCGCCCTGGTCTACGGGCTGGGAGGGCACTTCGCGCTGACGGGCAGCCTGGAGCCGGGGGCCGTCGTGGCCCTGGCCCTGCTCCTCACCAGGCTCTACGCGCCCCTGACGGCACTGGCGGGATCCCGGGTCGAGGTGATGAGCGCCCTGGTCAGCTTCGAGCGGGTCTTCGAGATCCTCGACCTGAAGCCCCTGATCGCCGAGAAGCCCGACGCCCGCCGCGTCCCGGACGGACCGGTGTCCGTGGAGTTCGACGGCGTCTCCTTCGGATATCCGTCCGCCGACAAGGTCTCTCTCGCCTCACTCGAAGAGGTCGCGACCCTCGCCCCGGGGGACGGCGTGCAGGTGCTGCACGATGTCTCCTTCACCGCGGAGCCGGGCCGGATGATCGCCCTTGTCGGCTCCTCCGGGGCCGGGAAGTCGACGATCGCGCAACTGCTCCCCCGGCTGTACGACACCGACGCGGGCACCGTACGGCTGAACGGTGTCGACGTACGCGATCTGACGGCCGACTCGATCCGCGAGACGCTCGGCATGGTCACCCAGGACGGGCACCTCTTCCACGAGTCGGTACGCGCCAATCTGCTGCTCGCCCGGCCGGAGGCGACCGAGGAGGACATCTGGGACGCGCTGCGCCGTTCCCGTCTGGACGGCCTGGTGGCGTCACTGCCCGAGGGCCTGGACACGGTGGTCGGCGAGCGCGGCTACCGGCTCTCGGGCGGCGAACGCCAGCGGCTCACCATCGCCCGCCTCCTGCTGGCCCGTCAGCGGGTGGTGATCCTGGACGAGGCGACCGCGCATCTGGACTCCACCTCGGAGGCGGCGGTCCAGGAGGCGCTGGCCGAGGCGCTGGAGGGCCGCACTGCCGTGGTGATCGCCCACCGGCTGTCGACGGTCCGGGCCGCCGATCTGATCCTGGTCGTCGAGGCCGGCCGGGTCGTCGAGCGGGGTACGCACGAGGAGCTGCTGGCCGTCGGAGGACGGTACGAGGAGCTGCACCGCACCCAGTTCGAACGTCCGGGGGCCGCCGAGGGCCGGCCGGTGCACTGATCCCATGGCACGGGCTCGCACGGCTCCCGCCCTCTACCCCCGGGCGAAACATTGATACATACTGCGGATGCTTGTTTCACACCGAGGAGGGAAGCCGATGGACATCGACGAGGCACGGACACGTTTCGCGGCCCTGCGCGCCGAACCGTCCGCCGTCCCGGCCGGGGAACTCGACGCCGTGTGGGCCGCGTTGCCGGCCGTGCGCGTGGAGGAGATCCTCGGCGCGTGGCGGGGAGGCGAGTTCGACACCGGACATCCGCTCAACGGCCGCCTGCGGAAGTCCGGCTGGTACGGCAAGACCTTCCTCTCCGCCGACGACGCCAAGCCGCTGGTCATGCGCGGGGAGGACGGCGAGCTGTACAGCGACACCCGGCTCGGCAAGGGCGAGGCCAGTCTGTGGATGGTCGAGTTCCGGGGCGAGTCGACGGCCACCATGGTCTACGACGGCCAACCGGTACTGGACCACTTCAAGGCGGTCGACGAGCACACCCTCATGGGCGTCATGAACGGCAAGGGCGTCGGAGCGGACGGCCCGTTCTTCTACTTCGTCCTCGACCGGGTCCCGGCGGAGACACGACCGTAGGGACAAGGAGCCGGAGGTGAGGATCAAAGCAGCAGTGGTCGAGGCGGTGGGTGCCGGATTCGCCCTCCAGGACATCGACATCGCGGACCCCGAGGGCCACGAGGTCCTCGTGGAGGTGAGGGCGTCCGGCCTCTGCCACACCGATCTCACCGCAGCCGCCCACGGCCTCGCGGACTTCCCGCCGCCCGTGGTCCTGGGACACGAGATGGCCGGTGTGGTCGTCGCGACCGGCTCCCGGGCCCGGGCGTTCGGCGCGGGGGACCATGTCGTGGGCTGTCTCGTCCAGTGGTGCGGCGGCTGCCCGGCGTGCCTCGACGGCCGGGTGTACCAGTGCGGCCGTCCCGGGACCACGCTGCGGGACCCCGGGAAGCAGGGGCCACGGCTCAGCCGCGCCGGCCGTCCCGTCACGCAGGGCATGGGCCTGGGCGGCTTCGCCCAACGGGCCCTCGTCCACGAGAACCAGCTGACGACCGTCCCGCGCGGGGTTCCCTTCGCCCAGGCAGCCCTGCTGGGCTGCGGGGTCCTGACGGGCGCGGGATCCGTCCTCAACGGCGCGCGGGTCCGGCCGGGCGAGAGTGTGGCCGTGATCGGCGTGGGGGGCGTCGGGCTCAACGCGATCGGCGCGGCCCGGATCGCGGGTGCCTCGCCGATCATCGCGGTCGACGTGCGGGACGGCGTCCTGCGGCGTGCGCGCGCCTTCGGCGCCACGGACGTGGTCAACTCCGCGTCCACGGACGCCGTGGCGGCCGTCCGCGAGCTGACGGGCGGCGGGGTGCGGCACGCCCTCGACGTGGTGGGTGTCGCGGCGACGACGGAACAGGCGCTGCGCATGACGGCTCTCGGGGGTGGCGTCCACCTCGTGGGCCTGGCCGCCGGCCGGGCGCACCTGAAGCTGTCCCTGCCCCGGCTGCTGCTGGAGCAGAAGCGGATCCAGGGCCTCGTGATGGGATCGGGCAACCCCCGGCGTGACATCCCCCGGTACGCCGACCTGTATCTGAGCGGGCGTATGAACCTCGACGACCTGGTGTCCCGGCGGATCGCGCTGGACGAGATCGACGCCGGTTACGCCGCCCTCCGGGACCCGGACGTCGCACGGGTGGTCATCACGTCCTTCTGAACCCGCGCGGGGTGTGCGCGACGGCGCGAGGACGGGCTGCCGGCCGGTGCGTCGACGGCCTGTCGTCGTTGCGCGCTTTCGGGGCCCGCTCGTAACGTGACGGATGTCCGTCGCACCGGCCGACCAGGCCGGTGGCCTGCCCGGTCGGTGGCGGCGGGCCCGGCCGCCCTCGGGAACGGCCGGCCCGATCAGCCAGCCCCACCGATGGAACCAGGTACGAATGAGTGAGTCACAGTCCGCCGCCGGCGCATGGCACCGGCCGATGGTCGCCCGCCTCTCCAGTGAGAAACACCGCGCGGCGACCGCGCTCGAGCTGTTCTTCGACCTGTGTTTCGTCACCGCCGTCGCCCAGGCGTCGGGAGCCTTCGAGCACGAACTCGCCGAAGGCCGCATCGCCCACGGGATCCTCGGCTACGCGATGGTGTTCTTCGCGATCTGGTGGGCCTGGATGAACTTCACCTGGTTCGCCTCCGCCTACGACACCGACGACGTCCCGTACCGGCTGCTCACACTGGTGCAGATCGCCGGTGCGCTCGTCCTGGCCGCAGGCGCGGCGGATGCCCTGGAGCACGAGGACTTCACCGTCATCACCTGGGGCTACGTCATCATGCGGCTCGCCATGGTCACCCAGTGGCTGCGCGCCGCCCGCTCCGATCCCGAGCACCGGAGCTGCTGCCTGCGCTACGCGGCCGGCATCCTGGTCGTGCAGATCGGCTGGATCGCCCGTCTGGCCCTGCCCGACGACTGGGGGCTGCCGCTCTTCGCGGTCCTGGTCGTCGCGGAGCTCGCCGTCCCCGTCTGGGCGGAGACCGCGGGCAACACCACCTGGCACCCGCACCACATCGCCGAACGCTACGGCCTGTTCACCCTGATCGTCCTCGGCGAGACCATCACCGCGGCGACGGTGGCCGTGCGTACCGCCCTCGACGGCGAGACGGCACTCGGGGACATCGCGACCCTCGTCGTCGGCGGGCTGCTGACCGTCTTCGCCCTGTGGTGGCTCTACTTCGCCCAGAACGCCCCACGCAGGCTGACGAACCTGAGGTCCGCGATCCTCTGGGGTTACGGCCATTACGCCGTCTTCGCGTCGGCCGCCGCCGTGGGTGCCGGGCTGGCCCTGGGCGTCGCCCACACCACCGGTCACGGCCATCTCTCCGACCACGCCGCCGCGGCGGCGTTCACCGTCCCGGTGGCGGTGTTCATCACCCTGGTCTGGGTGCTGCACCACCGGGGCGCCGAGATCCGCAGCCGGAACGACCTCATCCACCCACCGGCCGTCATCGCGGTGCTGGCGATGACGTTCACCCCGAGCCCGGTCCTCGCCACGGGAGCCGTCGCCGCCGCGCTGGTCGCCGCGACACTGGTCGTGGCGGCGCGTGCGCGCGGCGGGGCTGACCTCTCGGAGGGCTGACGCGCACCGGCCCCTCAGATCGCCCCGGCCAGCGCGGCGAGGCCCGGCCCGTCGAGGTCGTCCAGAGCGACCCGTCGTCGGGAGACGGCCAGGAGCAGCGAAAGCACGGGCCCGCTCACCTCGGGCCCCTCACCGATCGACAGGTCGGCGTCCGAGGCCGTCAGCCGGGTGTGCGCCACGATCTCCCTGGCCCCGCCGAAGGAGGCCGGAGTCCGGACCTGCAGACGCAGCGACCGGACGACGGCCTCCTCCGGGTAGGAGCGGACGATTCCCAGCGGCCGGCGAATGTCCTCTCCGTGCACGATTTCCTCCACCAGCCGGCTGTCGAGGGGCGCCGGTGGGGTCGACGTGCGCGCCGCGGCCTGCCGCAGCCGCTCCAGCGTCTCCCGCGGCGAGGCGCCACGTGCGCGCTCGACACCGCGGGCGTTCTGACGGTCGAAGTCGAACCGCGCCCGGGCGAGACCGGCCAGGAAGCCCAGGCGTGTCGTCCGGGCCGTGTCGACCAGGTGGGCGACGACGTCGTGCACGGTCCACTCCGCGCAGAGCGACGGCTCCTCCCACCGCCCCTCGTCGAGGCGTTCGAGGTCCCCGATGAGCACCGCACGCTCCGCGTGGACCATCGGCCAGACATCTTCCACGGCTACCTCCTCGACCGGGTGCACCCTCCACCACGGCAGACTCAACAGATCCCGGGAACTCATCGGT
The DNA here is from genome assembly GCF_030719215.1 of Streptomyces sp. Alt3. Classification (NCBI taxonomy): domain Bacteria; kingdom Bacillati; phylum Actinomycetota; class Actinomycetes; order Kitasatosporales; family Streptomycetaceae; genus Streptomyces; species Streptomyces glycanivorans. The sequence goes on from NZ_CP120983.1 coordinate 883,022, forward strand.
CCAGTCCGCCGCGGCGTCCATGCCATCAGGTGAAGCGCAGCTCCGCCGGGTGCACCGCGCGCCGAAGGAGCGGCAACGACGTCGCCGCCGCCAGCAGGCAGGCCGCGTAGACCGTCACGGGGACGAGCAGCGGCAGCAGGGGCACGGGGGCGGTGACCACGACCATGGCGTACCCCACGTACACCACGGTGCCTCCGAGCCCAGCGAGCAGGAGTGCGGGGGCCAGCGGAAGGGCGGTCTCCAGGAGCGCCGCCTCGGCCAGGACCCTGTGGGGCACCCCGGCCGCGGCCTGGGCGGCCAGCCCCCTGCGCCGGGTCGCCAGCGACTCGGCCGCACCCACGGCGAGTGCGCAGGCGCTGATCGCCAGGGCGATCAGCACGGCGGCTCCGGCGAGGTCGATTCCCGTGGTGTAGAAGGCCAGGTCCACCGGGCGGTAATAGTCCGTCAGCGTGTCGAGCAGGATCGCGCGCACTCCGACGAAGCCCACGGCGACAACGGTGACGAGCAGCAGCGCCGCATGGGTGCGCGCGGCGGCCCACGGGTCGTGCGCGAGGCGGCTCGCCGCGATGAGCACCGCCGGGCGCTTCGCCCGGCGGCTGAGGGTGCGGCCGATGAACGCCGCCGACGCGCCTGCCGCCCAGATCGCACCGGCTCCGGTGAGGAGCACCAGCGCCAGTACCAGCAGCACGGGCGGCGTCACGCGGGGGCCGACCGGGAACAGGAGGAGCAGTGCGGACATGGCGATCAGGGCGACAGCGAGCAGGAAACCGAGTGCCGCCCGTCGTCCCGGGCCCGGAACCGTCCTGCGCGCGTGCTCGAGGGGCGAGGCCACGACGTGACGGAGGGCGAGGGCACTCACCAGCGCAGCGGCCACCGGCACGGCCAGGACGACGGCGGTGAAGCCTGCCCAGGCCCCAGGGCGCGGGCTGTGCCCCGTCGCGGCGAGCAGCACCAGGAACACGGCGAATCCGGCCGACGAACCGGCCAGGCAGGCGAACGCGGACTCCACGGCGGCAATCCTGCGCACCTGCCCCGGGGACGCCCCGGCGAGCTGCAGGCCGGCCATCCGCCGGTAGCGGTGGACAGCGCCGATACGCGCGCACTGGCCGAGGAACCCGAGCACGGGTACGAGCAGGAGCACGAGGGTGAACACCACCCCGGCACGCTCGCCGGGCCGGTCCAGGAGGCCGTGTGCGTAAGGGATCGACACCTGGCCGGACACCGCGGCGACGGTCACGGCGGCGAGCGCGAAGCCCGTGGCGAGCAGGGCGCCGATCAGCGTGAGCGAGGCTCTCCACCACTCACGGCGTTCCGAGCCGCGCGCGAGGATCCAGGCGATGCGGATGTCAGCCTTCATGGCGGGCCGCCTTCTGGATGACGACGTCGTCCGAGCCGGGGTGGAGGACCCCGTCGCTCATTCCCACCTCGCGGTCCGCGTACGCCGCGACCTGCGCGTCGTGGGTGATCAGCAGTACCGCCGTGGCCGACTCGCGCGCCGTGTGCACGAGAGCGGTCATCACCTGTTCCCCGGCCAGCGTGTCGAGGGCCCCGGTCGGTTCGTCCGCGAAGACCACGCGGGGGCCGGTGACCAGCGCCCGTGCCAGTGCGACCCGTTGGCTCTGACCGCCACTCATCTCTCCTGGACGGAGTGCCGCCTGGCCCCTGACGCCGAAGCGCTCCAGCCACTCCCCCGCCTGCTGTTGTGCCGGACCGCGGCGCATGCCGGCGAGCAGCAGCGGCAGCGCAACGTTGTCCAGCGCGGTGAGCTCGGGGATGAGCTGACCGAACTGGAACACGACTCCGAAGTCGCTGCGGCGCAGCTCGCCGAGCCGGCCCTCGGACAGCAGGCCGAGCTGTTCGCTCCCGTAGGTGACAGTGCCCTCGTCCGGACGCACGATCCCCGAAAGGCAGTGCAGCAAGGTGGACTTGCCGCTGCCGCTCGCCCCGGTGACGGCCAGGATCTCGCCCTCGCGGAGTTCCAGGGACACGCCCCGTAGCGCCTCGGTCCTTCCGTACGACTTCCTCAGCCCGTGCGCCGAGATCAGCGCGGACGACTCCGGGGAGTGCCGTTCTTCCCGTGTGCTCATGCTGCGTTGACCTCCGCTGTGAGGGTGTCGATGCGAGCCGTCGTGGTGGTCATCCACCGCACGTCGGCGTCGAGATGGGCGAGGGCGTAGTCGGCGGACAGGACTGTGCTGAGGTCGGCGCCCGGCGCGGTCTTGAGCGCGGTGAGCTCGCGCATCCGCTCCATGTGGGCGGCGCGCTGGGCCCTCAGATGCGCGGCGGCGTCCGGCTTCCGCCCGTCGGGTCCTGTCGGTGCTCCGGCTGCGGCGACGAGGATCGAGACGACGACCTTGGCGAAGATCTCGTTCGTCACGAAGGGGGCCGGGGCGGTGATCTCGTCCGTCCAGAGGGCCAGTTCGCGTGAACCCTCGTCCGTCGAGCGGTAGAGGGTGCGCTCCGGACCGCCGTCGGAATCGGTGCCGTCGACCGCCGCCAGTCCGTCCCGGACCAGGCGCTGCAGCGTCGTGTAGACCTGCCCGTACGCGAGCGGGCGGGCCTGAGGGAAACGTGAATCGTACTGCCGCTTCAGGTCGTAGCCGTGGCAGGGACCGGCAGCGAGCAGCCCCAGGAGGACGTGTCGGGTGCTCATGTGCTGACTATATCCTCAGTACATGTACTGAGTGAATAGCGAGGATGGAGTCAGCCGCCGCGGCCGGTGCCGCGGCGGCTGACGGGAAGCCGGGAGGGAGCCTTACGCCGAGGTCAGCCCTGGAGCCACTTCTTCCAGGTCTCCGGGTGTTCCTCGACCCAGCGGCCGGCCGCCTCGTCGGGTGACAGCCGTTCGGAGGCGATGAGTTCGGACACCTCGTTCTGGTCCTCCTCGGACCAGTTGAACTTCTTCAGGAAGGCCGCCGCGTCCCCGCCACGCTCGGAGAAGTCCGCGTTGAGGTACTTCTGGAGCGGGGTCGTCGGGTAGGCGCAGTCGATGTCGGCCGGGTCCTTGGCCGCGCAGGCGTCGGAGTACTCCGGGAGCTTCACCTCGACCATCGGCACCTCGTTGAACAGCCACTGCGGCTGGTACCAGTAGCTGAGGAAGGGCTTCTTCTCCTTGGCGAACTGCTGCATCTGGGTGATCTGGGCGGCCTCGGAGCCGGCGAAGACGACCTTGTAGTCCAGGCCGAGGTTCTTCACCAGTGCCTTGTCGTTGGTGACGTAGGACGGCGAACCGTCCATCAGCTGGCCCTTGTCACCGCTCTCCGCGGTGCGCAGTTCACCGGCGTACTTGTCGAGGTTCTTCCAGTCCGTGACGTCCGGGTGCTCGTCCGCCCAGTACTTGGGGACGTACCAGCCGATGTGGCCGGTGACTCCGAGGTCGCCGCCGGGGACGATGGTCTTCTTGTCCTTGACGTACAGCTGCTCCTGGTCGGGGTGGCCCCAGTCCTCCAGGATCGCGTCCACCCGGCCCTGGCTGAGGGCGTCCCAGGCGGGGACCTCGTCGGTCTGCACGAGGTCGACGCGGTAGCCCAGCTCGTCCTGGAGGATCTTCTGGGCGACGGCCACGTTGGCCTGGGCGCCGACCCAGGACTGGACGGACAGCGTCACGGTCTTGATGTCCGCGGGGGCCGCGAACGGTGAGGCCTGCTTGGTCATGTCCGCCGCGCCGCAGCCGGTGACGGCCAGCAGGGCGGCGGCGGAGGCGATGACCGCCGGCGTACGGAGGCGGGCGCGGGTCCGGGTGCGAGCCATGTCAGCTCTCCTTCCGCTGGCGGCGGGCGGTGGGCTGGGTGACACGGTCCAGCATCAGTCCCAGGCAGACGATGGCGGCGCCCGCGACGAGACCGGTGGCCAGGTCGCCCTGCGCGAGGCCGAACACGACCTCGTAGCCGAGCGCGCCGGACCCGACGAGTCCACCGATGATGACGACCGCGAGGACCAGGACGACGCCCTGGTTCACGGCGAGCAGCAGCGCGGGCCTGGCCAGCGGGATCTGGACCTGGCGCAGTCGCTGGCCGCTGGTGGCGCCGAGCGAGCGGGCACACTCCATCGCGGCGGGGTCGACGCCCCGCAGGCCCTGGGTGGTGATGCGGACGACGGCGGGCAGCGCGTAGACGACCGCTGCCGCGGCGGCGGGGGCGCGGCCCACGCCGAAGAGGGCGACGACCGGGATGAGGTAGACGAACTGCGGCATCGTCTGGAAGACGTCCAGGACGGGGCGCAGCAGCCGTTCGAGGCGCCGGCTGCGGGCGGCACCGACGGCGATGGCGAAGCCGAGGACGAGGGTGACGGCGACGGCGGCGATGACCTGGCTGAGCGTGTCCATCGACAGGTCCCACACGCCGAGCACCCCGATGGCTGCCATGGCGAGGACTGCGGTCAGCGCGGTGCGCCAGGTGCCGATGGTCCAGGCGAGGGCGGCGACGATCAGCAGCACGGCCCACCACGGCAGTCCCTGCAGTCCGTCGCGGAGCGGGTTGAGGACCCAGCTGGTGAAGTGGGCGGCCCAGTCGGCGGTTCCGCCGATGACGGGGATGCCGGTGTAGAGGTGGTCGACCATCCAGTCCTTGGCCGTGTTGACGGGTTCCGCGATGGGGACGACACCGTCCTCGGGCCAGATCCGGCCGCCGGTGAAGCGGCCCACGACGGCGACGGCCGCGGCGATCAGCGCGGCGAGCCCCCAGCCGCGCGCTCCGCGCAGGGCGGCGGAGCCGGTGGGTTCCGTACCGATCCGCCGTCCGGCGGCCTCGGTCGTACGGTCCAGGACGACGGCCAGCAGCACGATCGGGATGCCCGCGGCGAGCGCGGCGCCGACGTCGACGGAGGAGAGCGCCTGGTAGACGCGGTCGCCCAGGCCCCCGGCGCCGATGACGGACGCGATGACCGCCATCGACAGCGCCATCATGATGGTCTGGTTGAGGCCGAGGAGCAGTTCCTTGCGGGCCAGCGGGAGCCGCGCGCTGAGCAGGCGCTGGCGTCCGGTCGCGCCGAGCGAGGCGACGGCCTCCATGACACCGGGGTCGGCTCCGCGCAGTCCGAGCGCGGTGAGCCGCGCCATCGGAGGCGCCGCGTAGACGACGGTCGCGAGGACCGCGCCGGGCACGCCGATACCGAACACCAGCACGACGGGCAGCAGATAGGCGAAGGCGGGCAGCACCTGCATGGTGTCCAGGACGGGGCGCAGGACGCGGAACGTTCGGTCCGAGAGGCCCGCGGCGAGTCCGAGGAACAGGCCCAGCACCACGGAGGCGAACACCGCGACGACCATCAGGGCCAGGGTCTGCATGGTCGGCACCCACATGCCGAGCAGCCCGCAGAGGAGGAAGGAGAGGCCGGCGGTCAGTGCCAGGCGCCATCCGGCGGTCCGCCAGGCGACGAGCGCGGCGACGGCGGTGACTCCGGCCCAGCCCAGGGCGAGCAGCGCGAGGTAGACCCCGCGTACCGACAGGACGACGGCGTTGCTGATGTGGCCGAAGAAGTAGAGGAACAGCGGGTGGCTGTCGCGGTTGCCGATGATCCAGTCGTTGACCTCGCCGAGCGGACCGCTCAGGTCGACGGTCAGCGCGCCGGGCCAGACCCCGCCGCCCCAGCGGGCGTGTGCGAGGGGTACGGCGACGGCGGCGATCACCAGGAGCGACAGGACCTTGGCGAGGGCGGGCCGGTCACGCAGGACGGCCAGGGGGCCGCTCCCCGGGGGTCCTGAGGCGGTGCGGGTGGTGGCTTGGGCGGTGGCCATCAGACGGTCACCTCACGGGCTGCGGCGCCCTCGTCCGAACCGGCGACGACGTCGAGCAGGCACGCGTGGTCGACGACTCCGACCAGCCTGCCGTTGTCCATCACCCGGGCGACGGGCCCGCCGGAGCGGGAGACGGCCTCGATGGCCTCGGAGACGGTGGCGCCGGGGCGGACGGCCGGCCCGCTGTCGCTCTCGCCCGCGGTCGGCGGCCGCATGGCGGTGGCGACGGTGAGGACCTGCTCGCGGGGGACGTCCCGGACGAACTCGCGTACGTAGTCGTCGGCGGGCGAGCCGACGATCTCCTCGGGGGTGCCCAGCTGGACGATGCCGCCGTCGCGCATCAGCGCGATGCGGGTGCCCAGGCGGAGCGCCTCGCTGAGGTCGTGGGTGATGAAGACCATGGTGCGGCCCTCCTCACGGTGCAGCCGGACCACCTCGTCCTGCATCTCACGCCGGATCAGCGGGTCGAGCGCGCTGAACGGTTCGTCGAAGAGGAGGACGGACGGGTCGACGGCGAGGGCGCGGGCCAGCCCGACACGCTGTTGCTGGCCGCCGGAGAGCTGCGAGGGGCGCCGGTCCTCGAGGCCGGCGAGGCCGACCTTCTCGACCAGTTCGGCGGCCTTGGCGCGTCGTTCGGCCTTGCCGAGGCCCTGGATCTCCAGGCCGTAGGCGACGTTGTCGAGCACGGTGCGGTGCGGCAGCAGCCCGAAGTGCTGGAAGACCATCGCGGCGCGGTGGCGGCGCAGTTCGCGCAGCCGGTTGGCGTCCATGGCCAGGACGTCCTCGCCGTCGATGGCGAGGGTGCCGCTGGTGGGTTCGATGAGCCGGGTGAGACAGCGTACGAGGGTCGACTTGCCGGAGCCCGACAGGCCCATGACGACGAAGACCTCACCCTTCTCGACGTCGAAGGAGACGTCGCGCACGGCGGCGGTGCAGCCGGTGCGTTCGCGGAGTTCGGCGGCGGACAGTCCGGCGAGTTCGCTGCCGGGGACACGGTCGGCCTTGGGGCCGAAGACCTTCCAGAGGTTCTTGACGCTGAACACGGGGGTACTGGCTTCGCTCATCGGACATCGCCTCCGGTGGTCGGGGTCGCTCGGAGCAGCTCGGCGCACTTCTCGCCCACCATCAGGACGCCGATCATGGGGTTCACGGCGGGCATGGTCGGGAAGACGGACGCGTCGGCGATGCGGATGCCCTCCAGCCCCTGGATCCGCAACTGCGGGTCGACGACGGCCGCCGGGTCGCCCTCGGCCCCGATCCGGCAGGTTCCGGCCGGGTGGTAGACGGTGTGCGCGACCTTGCGGGCGTACTCGCTGATGTCCTCGTCGGACGTGACCTCGGGGCCGGGGCACACCTCGCGCTTGAGCCAGTGGGCCAGCGGTTCGGTCCTCGCTATCTCGCGGGCGAGCTTGATGCCGTCGACCAGGGTGCGGCCGTCGTGGTCGTCCTCGTCGGTGAAGTAGCGGAAGTCCAGGGCGGGCTTGACCTCGGGGTCGGCGCTGGTCAGGTAGAGCCGGCCGCGGCTGCGCGGCTTGGGGATGTTCGGGGTCATCGACACACCGTGCTCGGGCTTCTCGTAGCCGAGGCGCTCCGGGTTGTCGGTGAAGGGGATCTGGTAGAAGTGGAACATCAGGTCCGGGCCCCTGGATCCGGGGTCCCTGCGCACGAAGAGGCCCGCGTCGGAGTCCATGGCGGAGTTCTCCGGGATGGGCCCGTCGGTCTCCCAGACGATGACCGACTCGGGGTGGTCGAGCAGGTTCTCGCCCACGCCCGGGACGTCGTGGAGAACAGGAATGCCCAGCTCGGTGAGGTCCTTCGCGGGGCCGACGCCGGAGTGCATCAGCAGCCGCGGGGTGTCCACCGCGCCCGCGCAGACGATCACCTCACGGGCGGCGCGCAGGAACGACTCCTCGCCGTCCTTGCCCCGTACGTGCACCCCGGTCGCCCGGTTGCCGTCGAACTCCAGGCGGTACGCCCACGTCTCCAGCAGGATCGAGAGGTTCGGGCGGTCACCGGCCTCGATGTGCGGGTGGAGGTAGGCGACGGACGCGGAGGAACGCTTGTTGTTCTCCGGGTGGTAGGCCAGGTCGAAGAAGCCGACGCCGTCGTGGAACGGCTTCTTGTTGAAGCTGTCCACGCGCGGGACCCCGGCGGCGGCCTGCGCGGCGTCGACGAAGTCGCGGGCGATGGCGTTCCGGTCCTTCTCGTCGACGGGCACGATGTTGTTGCGCAGCCGGTCGAAGTAGGGGTCCATCGCGGCGGCGTTCCAGCCCTCGGCCCCGGCCTCGGCCCATTCGTCCCAGTCGCCGGGCAGCGGCTTGAAGCTGATCAGCGTGTTGTGCGAGGAGCAGCCGCCGAGGACGCGGGCGCGGCTGTGCCGGATGTGGGAGTTGCCGCGGGGCTGTTCGGTGGTGGGGTAGTCGTAGTCGAGGTCGCCCCCGAGAAGACCGAGCCAGCGGCGGAGGGTGAGGACGTCGTCCCGGTCGATGTCGGTGGGGCCGCCCTCGATGACGGTGACGGTGACGTCGGGGTCCTCGGTGAGGCGGGAGGCGATGACCGAACCGGCCGTACCGCCTCCGACGATCACGTAGTCGACAGGTTCGGGGCGTGCGGTGCTGGGGGACGGGGGCATCGGTCACTGCTCCTTCTGCAAGGTTCTTGCGTGTACGTGGTGCTGCGAACAGCCGGGCGGGGTGGGGCGGTTGCTCTCAGCCGGCGAACCAGCGCTGGGGGCGCGGGTTGAGGTTCTGGTAGATGTGCTTGGACTCGCGGTACTCGGCGAGCCCGGTGGGGCCGAGCTCGCGGCCGGTGCCGGACTTGCCGAAGCCTCCCCATTCGGCCTGCGGGAGGTAGGGGTGGTAGTCGTTGATCCAGACGGTGCCGTGGCGCAGCCGTCCCGCGACGCGCCGGGCGCGGCCCGCGTCCGTGGTCCACACGGCGCCGGCGAGACCGTAATCGGTGTCGTTCGCCAGGGTGATGGCTTCTTCCTCGGTACGGAAGGTCTCGACGGTGAGGATCGGGCCGAAGGTCTCCTCGCGGACCACCTTCATCGCGCGGTGGCAGCCGTCCAGGACCGTGGGGCGGTAGAAGTAGCCGTCGGCGGGGCGGATGTCCGAGGGCTCCGGGCGTGCGCCGCCCGAGCGGACGACGGCGCCCTCCTCGCGGGCGGACGCCACGTACGCCTCGACCTTGGCGAGCTGCTGTGCGGACACGAGCGGGCCGCACTCGACCCCGTCCACGGTGCCCCGGCCGAGCCGGATCGCGTCGGCGCGTCGGGCGAGTTCGGTGACGAAGCGGTCGCGGACGGACTCCTCGACGATGAGACGGGCTCCGGCGGAGCAGACCTGGCCGCTGTGGAAGAACGCGGCGTTCAGGGCCTGGTCGACCGCGGTGTCGAAGCCTTCGTCGGTGGCGCAGGCGTCGGCGAACACGACGTTGGGGTTCTTCCCGCCGAGCTCCAGGGCGACCTTCTTGACGGTGGGTGCGGCCGCCTGGGCGACCTTCGTACCGCTGGCGAGTCCGCCGGTGAAGGAGACCAGGTCGACGTCGGGGTGTTCGGAGAGCCGTGCGCCCACGGGGACGCCCGCGCCGGTGACGAGGTTGGCGACACCGTCGGGCAGTCCGGCCTCGGCGAGGAGCCGGATCAGGTGGACCGTGGAGAGCGGGGTGACCTCGCTGGGCTTGAGCACGAAGGTGTTGCCGGCGGCGAGGGCGGGGGCGATCTTCCAGCTGGCCTGGAGCAGCGGGTAGTTCCACGGGGCGATCAGGGCGCAGACGCCGACCGGCTCGTGCACGACGACGCTGTGCACGTCGGGGTCGCCCGCGTCGACGACCCGGCCGCCGCTCTCGTTCATGACGAGGTCGGCGAAGTAGCGGAAGGCGTTGGTGACGTCGTCGACGTCGACGCGGCCCTCCTCCAGGGTCTTGCCGGTGTCGCGGCTCTCGGTGATCGCGATCTCCTCGCGGTCCCTCTGGAGGAGCCCGGCGACCCTGCGCAGCAGCTCGGCGCGCTCGGCGACGGGCTTGTGGGGCCAGGGGCCGTCGTCGAAGGCGCGGCGTGCGGCGGCCACGGCTGCGTCGGTGTCCTCGGTTCCGCCCTCGGCGACGAGTGCCAGGACGGTGGCGTCCGCGGGGTCGAGGATCTCGCGAGTGGCGCCTGTTCCGGCGGCCTGCCAGATACCGTCGATGTGGAGGGTTTCCAGGGCTGCCGGGGGGTGAGCCGACGAGCGGGGAGCCGACATGTAGTGATCTGCCTTCCGTGCCTGATTGCTCCGCACCGGTCCGGCCGAGCACATACGCGCCGGTGGACCGGGATTCGGCACCAGCACAGTGGTGGACCCTTTCCATTCGGGTCAGATGTATGCCCGAACATTCACTCTGGGTGACGTGGCTCACGTGTATCACCCCGTCGGCACGAGCAGTCACCGGATCCGGACGCGCAGTGCTCGGCGAGTCCCCGACTCGGGGAACCGAGGGCGCCGGGCCCGGCGCGGTGTCCGGACCGCGGTTCGGCGTTGTGATCGTCGCCGGTCAGGCGGACCTCACATGGTCCCCCTCTGCACGTCTGCTCCTGGGTCCCCGGGGAACTGAGCGAGGCACTCGACCGTCTGAACAGTCGAACGGCTGGTTCTTGCGAGAACTCTGGGGGAGTCGTGCTCGGTCATTCCATGCTCAAGCTCTTGGCCCGTGACATGCACACCCGGCTCGGCGGCCAGGAAGGCGAGGACCTTGCCGTTGTCGAGCAGCGGCTCCGCCTGCTGGCGGCCCTGGCTCCTGACGCCCGGCGCGACGCGGTGACCGCACTTCCCGCCGACGAGAGTGACCAGCTGCTCATCGGAGCGTTCGGTTACGGCGCGACCCGCGAAGACCCGTGGAACACCCACGCGGACGCGCAACTGCTGGCCGCCACGCTGGAGGCGTACGCCGCCGGCATCACGGTCGGCTCCGGGAAGGAATGGGAATCCGCCCGGCATGTGAAGGGCAGGCTCACAGCGCAGGCACGGCTGCTCCGGGCCGTCGAAGCCGATGCGGCCGGGGATCGCGCCGAGGCCAACCGCTTGTTCGACCTGGCCTGCGGGCAGGGTGAGACGGCCGGTGACTGGCTCGTCTGTGCGCTGGGCCTCCTCGGCAGAACGGCTTGCGGAAGCGAGGCGCACCTGGCCGAGCCCTCCGAGATCATGGAGCTGGCCGCCCCTGTCATCGATGAGCTGGCGCAGTACGTCGAGGACGACCTCGGCCCACTCCGGCAGGCCTTCCACCTGCGCTACGAAGCGTTCGGGGTGGTGCGGTCCGCAGTGGGGGCCGAGGACGCGGACACCCTGCTGTCCCTGGTCCGCTCGTGGCTCGACGTGAACCCGCAGGGCGCCATGGTGGAGCTGGCCCACGCCTGGAGCGGCGAGATGGGCCGTGGCGTCCATGACGGAGACCTCGACTGGGCGGTCGGCTGGGCGGCATGGGGAGATCAGCTCATCGCCCCGGCGCAGCCGGGCTCCCCGCTCCGCTTCCGGCTCGCGGGTCACTTCCGTGCCGTGGGGGACGCGGAGCACTCCATCCAGGTACTCGAGTGGTTACTCACCGATGGGCCCGACGACGAAGACGTTCTGGTCGCCCTCGCCGCCGCCTACCAGCGCGCGGGCCGTGGGGAGGACGCGATCGCCTGTCTGCGGTCACGGCTCTCGGACCCTCCCGCTCCCGGCGAGGAGGACCTGCTCGGACAGCTGGTCCGGGTGCTGGTCCAGGAAGACTCCCCGGAGCTGGAGCACTGGGAGGGCGAGTTGATCCGCCTGACCGGTAGGGGCGCCTTCGACATGATGCCCAAGGTGTTCGGCACGCCCCCCAGCCCACAGGTCGCGATGGCCGGATTCGTGGACGGGACACTGACCGTCTCGCCGGACATCGACCACCTGAGCGAGATAGGTCCGCAGATCTTCGCGGCCATGATCGAGGGAAGCCCTGACGGCGCCGACATGCTTCGTGATCTCGCCGAGCTTGACCCGGCGACGGCGGCAGGCGTGGCGCGACTCCTGGGTGTGCCCCTGGTGACCCGAGCGCACCGGGAGGCCGCGGAGCACATCGCGCAAGGAGAGCAGCACTTCCATCGACGGGAGTACGCGGAGGCGGCTGACTGCTACCGCAGGGCACTGGAATCCGACCCCGACAGTGCGTCGGCGCTGCTCGTGCTCGGCGATGTGTACTACGTGAACCAGCACCTGGGGCTGGCGCGGGCGTATTTCCAGGAGTCCCTGGCCGTGGAGGAGACTCCCATGGCCTGGCGGTTCCTCGGCGACACCTACCGTGCCGAGCAGGACGGGGCCGAGGAGGCCCGCAGTTGTTACGAACGGGCTGTGGCCCTCGATCCCGACTACGGCGGTGCCAGGGAGGCACTGGAGCATCTGCCGCCGCCCGCGGTGCGCCCCACGTGGTCACCGGAGGCGGTCACGGCCGACGCGCCCCTGCCCACCGAAGGACGCGAAGCGGGCACAGCCGCACCGCCACCAGGCATCCCCATGTCGCGCTTCGCCGCCGGCCCCGGCGTCGAGGCCGACCTCCCCGTCCGCCTGGAAGTCGCTCTACGCCGTGACCACCCGGCTCTGGGAGTCCTGTTCGACTCCCTCGCGGATGACGGGGACTTCGCCGCCTGGCTCGCGGAACACGCCCCCGCGCACTGGTCCCGTGCGCAGGACGCGCTCCGGGTCCTCATCCACCAGTGGTCCGCCCGAGGCACCGACCTCGAACGCTCTCTGCTGCTGGCCGGCAGACGGGTGCAGATCGCGGAGGCGCTCGAAGGGCCCTGGCCCGACGGTGACGACGAAGATATGGGCAAGGCCCGGCTGCTTGCCGACGCCCTTGAGCAACTGGCGTCCGTGAACAAGGACCTGGGGCGCTACTCGGAGTCGTACGACTTCCTCAGAGCCGCCGAACGCTGGGCGGACATCGACGAGGAGGAACGCGCCCGCGCGGGAAAGTCCCTGCGCGTCGGCTACGACCACTTCCACGACCGCCCGCCGAGAGCGGGGTTGTACGAGGCGCTGGCCGATGCGGCTTCGCGCACCGGGGACGAGGCACGGGCCGCACACTACGCCCGGTTGCAGCGGGATCTCGAGGGCGGGCTGCCTGCCGACGACCACGCGCGTGTCGTGGATCTCGTCACCGCGGGCCTGTCGGCCTTCCTGGAGGACGAGGATCCGGATCTGGCCCTGCGATATCTGCGTACCGCTGAGAGGATCGCCGAGCGTGAGTCCGCCCGCACGCCGGTCAAGGTCACGTCGGCCACGGTGCAGTACGGCTACGGGCGGCTCCTCACCTGGCTCGGCCTGCCACGCCGGGCACTGCACCATCTGGGCAGGGCGCGGGAGTTGAATGCGGGCAACGCCGACCGGCTGGCACAGGACTGGATCGCCACGGCGGAGGTACTCGATCGATGGCCCCGTTTCGGGCCCGCGATGCTCGCCTACGAGCAGGTGCTGGTGCTGTCCTCGGTCCCCGGCACCATCGAGGACCGTCTCTTCTGGGCCCCACGCAGGGAACCCACCTCACGCACGGGGCGCCGTATCGTCGCCGTCGAACGGGCATGGACCGTCGTCCTGCCGATGGCTCACGCCGCGTGGGCCTACGGCGAGCTCTACACCGCGACGGACGTGCTGGAACTCGGCGCCGGCCTGGCAGACCTGGTACGGGCGGCGCAGCCCGACCCGGGCCTCCGCACGCGCGTCCAGGACGAACGGGCCGTGGTCTTCGAGCTGCTCACCCGATTCCGTCTGGGGCGGGCGGAGCGCTCGGACGTAGACCGGGACGCGCACGTCGCAGCCGCCTACACCGCGTCCGAGAGGAAGCGCTCACGCGCCCTGCTCGACGCCATGAGCACAGTGCGGCTCAGAACACCCGCCGGGGTTCCGCAGCAGCTGGTCGAGCGGGAGGCCGGGCTGTTGCGTGCACGTGCCGAGGTCGAGTCCCGCGGCGAGGTGGACTGGGCACAGCACCGCGCCGTGACCGACGAACTCGCCACCCTGTGGGCGCGGTTGGCGGCGAGCGGTCCCGAGGCCGCCGAGTACGCCGCGATCAGGCGGTCCGACGTCCTGGCTCCCGAGGACGTACTGGCCGAACTCGCGGACGAACCGGTGGTCGTGGCGTCCTACGCCATGCTGGACGACGGGACGATCGTCGTCTTCGTCCTCAGTGGGAGCGCCGGACTCCAGGTGGCGCCCGTGGACGCCGACGGGCCTCAGCTCCTGCGTTTCATCGAGGACCACTTCGGCAGCGCCGGGCAGGTCCGCGAGATGGCCGAGGACCTGCCCGGCCTCTTCCAGCACGTCCTGGGGCCACTCGTGGCTCCGATCGCGGCGGCCACCAGGCCCGGGCAGACCGTTCTGATCTGTCCCACGGGCGCTCTGCACCACGTCCCCTTCCATGCCCTCGCCGTGGAAGGGGCGGAGACACTACTCGACCGCAACCCGGTCGGCTACCTGCCCACCGTGTCCCTCCTGCGCACCCTGAACCACCGCGCACCCGGTGCGGGCACCGGTGCCCTCGTCCTGGGTGACCCCGGCAACGACCTTCCGTACGCCCGCACGGAGGCGGTCACCCTGGGAAACCGTCTGGAGACCGTCCCGCTCCTGGGCGAGGCTGCCACCCGTGAGGAAGTGCTGCGCCGCGTCCCGCACGCCTCGGTCTTCCACGCGGCCTGCCACGCGCACTTCGACGCCGAGGACCCGCTCTCCTCCGGCCTCGTCCTGGCCGGAGGAGTCCTGACGGCGCGCGACATCCTGCGGCAGGACTGGCACGGGGTCCGGCTCGCCGTTCTTTCGGCCTGCGAAACCGGTCTGGGCCGCACCAGCCGCACCGACGAGACCCTCGGACTCAGCCGGTCGCTCCTGTTCGCCGGGGTCCGTTCGCTGGTGATGAGCCTGTGGCGGGTTCCTGACTCCACCACTGCCGCCATCATGGGGGACTTCCATGACCTGGCCCTTGCCGGTGAGGCTCCCGCACTGGCCCTGCGGACCGCGCTTCTCGCCGCACGGGACCGCCCCGGCGGCGGCCGGCTGGACCGCTGGGCGGCCTTCTGCCTGCTCGGTGACTGGCGCGCCCCGGCAGGCACGGAACCCCGACATGGAGAGTGACATGCTGACCCACCCAGAACTCCCCGAAGGCTACGAGTTGCTCGACCTGGTCGAGCCGGCCGTGGTGGAGACCGAACCCGACAGGCACCTCCAGCCCCTCGACGAGGCAACGGTCAGGCTGCTGCGGCGCGAGACCCGGATCGGCCTGGCACGCGGTCCGGTCCGGCAGGTGGAGACCCAGGTGTCCGGTCATGTCGGCCACGACATCTCCCTCATCTGCGTGGTCCAGACGCACCCCGAGTCCTTCGTGCGCTGGTCCCGGCTCGTGATCGACCTGTCGGCCACCGGCGGAGCCGTCGTGGCGGACATGTCGCCCACCCTGATCGAGGGGGAGCATCCGGTCGAGGTCGAGACGACGCTGGGCGGTGGACTCACCTTCCAGGTCGCGACCGCGGCTGTCGGAGCCGA
Organism: Streptomyces sp. Alt3; assembly: GCF_030719215.1. NCBI lineage: Bacteria > Bacillati > Actinomycetota > Actinomycetes > Kitasatosporales > Streptomycetaceae > Streptomyces > Streptomyces glycanivorans. The sequence continues at coordinate 898,280 of NZ_CP120983.1, forward strand.
ACTCATGCCCCAGATCACCAGGCGCAGGACGCTCTACTGCCCTCGGATCACTTCGTCCGGCATCGGTTTCACCACCGCCTACTGGGACTTCAGGGCATCGGACCAGGAGTTCCTGCATGTCAACGAGGAGCTGAGGCTGCTCGTCGACGCCCCGGTGGGCGTCCCCGTCGATGCGAGGGTGACCATGCGCGTCAGGGTCATGCCCCGGGGCATCGGCAGGCTCGTACGGCTGACGGGCAAGCTCGGAACCAGCGAGACGTTGTGCCGTCTCGTCGGCCCGGACGTCCTCCGAGGCGAGGCACCAGGCCTGTCGGCCTGAGGACCCGCACATCGCGGAATCCACGAGGCCGCTGCCCGGTCCCCCTGGGGGCCGAGGCCCGGTGCGTGCGCACCGGGCCTCTTCGACGCCTGCCGGACCTCGTCGACGCCGTGGGATCGGGCGGTCAGGCGACGGCGACCGCCCCCGTCCCCTCCCCCGCCGCACCGGACGCCTCGACGCTCACCCGGTAGGCACGGTCGGTCCCCTCCGCCGTGACGTGCACCCCGGCCCCGTCCCGTACGACACGGAACACGGCCGCCGGGTCGCCGGTGAGGTCCGGCACGGTGACCGTGGTCCCGCCCGCGCCGGATCCGAAGACCCGCAGGGTGAGACCGTCCAGCCAGTCGCCGTCGGGACGCTGGTCGTCCGCGCCCCACGGGAGCACGGCGCCGTCCCTGACCAGGAGGGGAAGGCTGTCGAAGCCGTGGGTCTCGTGCCGCCAGGCGGGGCCGGTGACGCGCTCGCCGGTGAGCAGCGAGGTCCAGGTGCCCTCGGGGACGTAGTACTCGACCTCACCGTCCTCCGTGAAGACCGGGGCGACCAGCAGGTCCGGGCCGAGCATGTACTGCCGGTCCAGGGTGCGGGAGGCGGGGTCGCCGGGGAACTCCGCCAGCATGGGCCGCATCATGGGGACGCCCGTGCGGTGCGCCTCGGCGGCCACCCCGTAGAGGTAGGGCATGAGCCGGTGCTTGAGCAGGGTGAACTTCCGGGCCACGTCGACGGCTTCCTCGCCGAACTCCCACGGCACGCGGTAGGAGACGTTGCCGTGCAGCCGGCTGTGCGAGGAGAGCAGGCCGAAGGCCAGCCAGCGCTTGAAGACGGCCGGGTCGGGGGTCCCCTCGAAGCCGCCGATGTCGTGGCTCCAGAAACCGAACCCGGACAGGCTCAGTGACAGTCCGCCGCGCAGCGACTCCGCCATCGCCGTGAACGAGGCGAAGCAGTCACCGCCCCAGTGCACGGGGAACTGCTGGCCGCCCGCCGTCGCCGACCGGGCGAACAGCACCGCCTCCCCCGCGCCCCGCTCCCTCTCCAGGAGCTCGAAGACGGTGCGGTTGTAGATCTGCGCGTAGTAGTTGTGCATCCGCTCCGGGTCGGAGCCGTCGTGCCAGACGACGTCCGTCGGGATGCGCTCGCCGAAGTCCGTCTTGAAGCAGTCGACGCCCTGGTCGAGCAGCGCCCGCAGCTTGTCGTCGTACCAGGCCCGGGCGGCGGGGTTGGTGAAGTCGACCAGGGCCATGCCGGGCTGCCACAGGTCCCACTGCCAGATGTCGCCGTTGGCCCGGCGCACCAGGTAGCCGTGTTCGGCGCCCTCCGCGAACAGGGCCGACTTCTGGGCGATGTAGGGATTGATCCACATGGAGACGCGCAGGCCACGCTCCTTGAGGCGGGCCAGCATCCCCTCCGGGTCGGGGAAGACGTCGGGATCCCAGAGGAAGTCCGACCACTGGTATTCGCGCATCCAGAAGCAGTCGAAGTGGAAGACGCTGAGCGGGATGCCGCGCTCGGCCATGCCGTCGACGAAGGAGGTGACGGTCTCCTCGTCGTACGACGTGCAGAAGGACGTGGTCAGCCAGAGCCCGAACGACCAGGCCGGCGGCAGCGCGGGCCTGCCGGTCAGGGCCGTGTAGCGGGTCAGGACGTCCTTCGGGGTCGGGCCGGCGACGACGTAGTACTCGATCGACTGGTCCTCGACGCTGAACTGCACCTGCCCGACGGACTCCGATCCGACCTCGAAGGAGACCTTGCCGGGGTGGTTGACGAAGACGCCGTAGCCGCGGGAGGAGAGGTAGAACGGGATGTTCTTGTAGGCCAGTTCGCTGCTGGTGCCGCCGTCGGCCTGCCAGATGTCGACGGTCTGGCCGTTCTTCACGTACGGGGTGAAGCGCTCACCGAGGCCGTAGACGTTCTCGCCCACGTCCAGGGCGAGCTGGGCGATCATGTGGTGGACGCCGTCGGGCGTGGTCGCGAACGCCGTCCCCTTCGGGTCCACCCGGGTGAGGCGCTTCCCGTCGCCGTCGAGGAAGGTGATGCCCCAGGGCCCGTCACCGTCCATCCGCAACGTCAGTGGCCCGCTGGTGAGTTCGGTCACCGCCCCGTCCCGGCGGGTGGTGCCCGAGGGGGCCGTGGCATCGTCGGCCGACAGCGCGAAGTCCGGCCCGCGACGGGCCTTCCCCGCGTGATGGGTGGTGCGGACGCCGATCACGCCCGCGGCCGGGGAGAAGCATTCGACCGTGATCAGCGGGGTGTTGAGCGTGTCCCCGCGTGCCGCGACACGCTTGACCGCCGCGTACGCCGTGAACCGGTCGTCATCGACACGCAGATCGCGGATCTCCGTGGCGTAGGACGCGCGGACGCCCTCACGCATCAGCCAGAAGCCGTCGGTGAACCTCATGCGGACTCCTTACGGGGGATGACGTCGATGCGGGCGAGACGCACGGACCCCGAGAGGCCGACACGCAGCTCGTGCACCCCACGGAGGTCGAGCACGGCCTCGACGGTGCGGTACGCGTACGGGCCCTGGTCGCCGGAGAAGAGGGTGCTCAGGCTGTGTCCGCCCACAGTCACGGCGACGGAGCCCTCTCCCGAGACGAGGAAGGCCAGTCCTTCCACGCCCTCGCCGAAATCACACGCCCGGTAGAAGAGATGGCCCTCCTCCCCGGCGGAGGCGGCGGCGACGACATCACCTTCGGTCTTCGTGCGGTCGAGGATCACCGTGCCCGTCTGCCGGTCGTAGTCGACGGCCTCCAGACCTCGTGCCACCACCGGCCTGGGGCCCTGCGCCTCGACATCGACGACCTCCGTGGCGGTGAGCCGCACGTCCGCGCTGGACGCGCCCGCGAGGATCTCGTACGCGCCCGGCTCGACGGTCCACCGGCCGTGCGCCACGCTCCAGTGCCCCAGCTCCTCCCGGGACACGGTGAAGTCGAGGCGTTCCTGCGCCCCGGGCGCGAGGTGCACCCGGCGGTGGGCGACCAGCTTGCGCAGCGGCAGGTCCGTGGGATCGTCGAGGCTTCCCAGCAGGCGTCCCAGGCCCTTGGGGGACGGCCGGGCCGCACCCACGGGACCGGCCCGGCGGACGTACACCTGGGCCACCTCGTCGGCGGGGGTGGCCCCGTCGTTGGTGACGGTCAGCGAAACCCGCAGCAGCTCGCCGTCCAGCTCCGTCCGGAGCTCGGAGTAGGTGAAGTCGGTGTATCCGAGGCCGTGTCCGAACGGGAAGAGCGGGGTGCCGCCGAAGTAGAGGTACGTCTGCCGGGAGCCGATGACGTCGTAGTCGAACAGGCCGGGCAGATCGTCGTCGCTCGCGTACCAGGTCTGCGGCAGGCGCCCGGCCGGCGACACGTCACCGGCGAGGACACGGGCGAGCGCGGTACCCGCGGCCTGGCCGCCGTGCGCGGTCCAGAGCAGGGCCGGCAGTGCGGCGGCCGCGTCGACGACGGCGTACGGGTAGGCGGAGGACAGGACGAGGACCGTGCGCGGGTTGGCGGCGTGGGCCGCGCGCCACAGCCGGTCCTGCTGGGCCGGGAGGGCGAGGGTGGTGCGGTCCTCGGTCTCGCGGCCGTTGATGTGTGGGTCGTTGCCCGCGACGACGATCACGGTGTCGGCGGCAGCGGCGACCCGGGCCACGGCGTCCGCGCCGTGCTCGACGGTCTCGGACTCGAAGACCGTGGCGTCGTCCCGGGAAATCTTCTCGCCGGACACGGCAACCTTCGCGCCGTCGGCGGCGACAGAGACGTACCCACCGGTCCCCATGTGCAGAAGGCGGTGCCCGCCGTCGTGTCCCCCGACCGCTTCCATGCGGAACGTCTCCTGGACGACCCAGCCGCCCGGCTCGTCCGCGGAGGCCCTGACGTATCCGTCGTCGGCGACGGAGAGGTACAGCCCTTCGTCGGTGCGCAGGGTGAGAACACCGTCTCCCCAGTCGACAAGGGCGAGTTCGGTGGCCTCGTCACCGCAGGTCAGCGGGGGCAGGTCGGTTCGGCCGGCGAGGAGCGCGGGGTCGAGGGCGCCTTCCGCGCCTCGCGCCTCCCCGTCCTGCGTGCCGTCGGCCTCGGGCACCCGGAGCCAGCCCTCGGAGGTCTTCAGCCGGACCCGGTCAACACCTTCGGTGTGGACGACGTTGTCGGCGCCGTACCGTTCGCGGATCCCGTCGAGCGGGGTGGAGCGGTGCATGAGCGTGCCGCTGTACCAGTCGAGCTTGCAGTCGTCGGCGAGCAGTCCGACCACCGCGACGGTGTGTCCCCGCCCGGGCGCGAGGGGCAGCAGTCCGTCGTTCCTGAGGAGGACGACCGCCTGTTCCGCCGCCTCCAGCGCCAGCGCCCGGTGCTCCTCGGTGTCCAGGTCGTCCACCTGGGCGTACGGGTCGAGTTCCGGGTCGAACTCACCGAGCGCGAAGCGCATGGCGAGCAGCCGGCGGACCGCCGTGTCGATGTCGCTCTCGTCGAGGAGCCCCTTGTCCAGTGCGTCACGGATGCGGCCGGTCATGACCGTGGAGTCCGTGCCGTGGTCGGTGAAGCTGTCGACGCCCGCCTTCAGGGCGGCCGCGGTGGCCTCCTCGTGGGTGTCGAAGTAGTGCTCGGAATCGACCAGGTTGGAGGGCGCGCCGGCGTCCGAGCAGACGACGAGCGGCTGGTCGGTCCAGCTCCTCAGGTGCTGTTCCAGGAGGGGCGAGACGTGGTTGGGGCGCCCGTTGACGAGGTTGTAGGCAGGCATGACACCGGCCACGGCCCCGGCGCGCACCGCGTCGCGGAAGGCCCGCAGGTCGTACTCGTGCAGGACGCGCGGGCGCACCGAGGAGGAGGCGGTGTCGCGGTCGGTCTCGTTGTTGTGCGCGAGCCAGTGCTTGAGCACGGGTGCGGTGCGCCAGTAGTGCGGGTCGTCCCCGCGCAGTCCCCGGGTGTAGGCGACGGCGACGGCGGAGGTGAGTGCCGGGTCCTCGGAGTAGCCCTCCTCGCCGCGGCCCCACAGCGGGTGGCGCAGCAGATTCACCGTCGGCGCCCAGACGTTGAGACCGACACGGTCGTCCTGGGCGCGCTTGGCCCGCACCTCGTTGCCGACGGCCTCGCCGACGCGGCGGACCAGGTCGTCGTTCCAGGTGGCGCCGAGGCCGACGGCCTGCGGGAACACGGTGGCGGGGCCCATCCAGGCGACCCCGTGCAGGGCCTCCTGTCCGGTACGGAACGGGCCGAGCCCGAGCCGCTCCACAGCCGGGGCGAACTGGTGCAGCATCGCGATCCGCTCGTCGAGCGTGAGCCGTCCGAGCAGGTCGTCGGTGCGCAGGGCGAAGGACAGCTGCGGGTCGCGGAAGGGAAGCGGATGGTCCGTCACGTGCGGGTCCCCTTGGAGAGGTGGGAGGTTTTCCGGTCTGCTCGCGCCGAAGGACAGTTCGACGCACAGGGAAGGATCTTTCGAAGCGCTTCGATGCTCTGCGGCCGACCCCACGGGTGTCAAGGGTGCTACCGCCGCAAAGAGGTTCATGCGGACGTATCGAAGCCGCGTCGCCCCGGGAAACGGTTCGGAAACAGGTCGGAGGAATCTCGAAACGAACTCTTGTGCGGCCGGGACCCTTCACTTAATCTCGCTGCAACATCGAAGCGCTTCGACGAGGCAGCCCGTTGACCGCTTCAGCTCAGCCGGTGCAGTTCCACCGGCTCGGCCGGTAACGCCCCCTACCTCAGACACAGGGCCGAGCGGCAGTCGCCGCCGCGGGCCGTCCTGTTGCACCACGAAGGGTTGACGCAATGACGCCGAACTCCCCCTCCGCTCCCAGCCGGAGACGATTCCTCGCCTCTTCCGTGGTCGTCGCGGCAGCCGTGGGCGGGGGGATGCCGCTCCTCGCCGCCTGCGGCGGCGGTTCCGGCGGTGCGAAGAACGAGGGCACGACCACGGGCAAGAAGCTGAAGGACATCCTTCCGTCCTACGTGCCCTCCGAGGCGGTCACCCCGGACATCCCGAGCAAGAACGGTTCCGCGGCCGGCTTCACCACCGCGCTCCCGGCCGACAAGCTCGCGGTGTCCGTGCCGAAGAAGCTGGGCCAGGGCAGCGAGCTGCGGGTCATGGCACCGCTGTGGGGCACGTCGCCGGGTCAGGGGAACCCGTACTGGAAGGCGATGGACGAGGCAGCCGGTGTCACGGTCAAGTGGCAGAACCAGGACGGCAACGTCTACGGCCAGAAGCTCGGCGCTGTGCTCGCCTCCAGCGACATCCCCGACGCGGTCGTCGTCCCCGGCTGGGAACTGGGCGGCAAGATACCGAGCGCCATCGCCAACAAGTTCGCCGACCTCGGCCCCTACCTGTCGGGTGACAAGGTCAAGGACTACCCGAACCTGGCGGCCATTCCGACCGGCGCCTGGCAGCGTGCGATCTTCGCCGGCAAGCTGCGCGGTCTCCCCATGCCCGCCGAGGCGACCCCGAACATCACGCCCTTCTACCGTGCGGACATCTTCGAGGAGAAGGGGTACGAGGTCCCGACCACCACGCAGGAGTTCTACGACCTCTGCAAGGAGATCAACGCCCCGAAGAGCAAGGTGTGGGCGTGCAGCGACATGACGTGGTCGGCGTTCGTCTTCTTCGGGGTGCTGCCGGAGAAGCCGTACTACTGGAAGCTCGTCGACGGCAAGCTGGTCAACCGCTACGAGACCGACGAGTACCTGGAGGCGCTGGAGTGGTCGCGCTCGCTGTACTCGGCGGGCTTCGTGCACCCGGACGCCAAGGCCGAGACGGGTGACATGCGGACCACGTTCTCCTCGGGGAACGTCCTCATGTACAACGCGGACATCTCCGACTGGTACGCCGCGACCGCTGTCCAGCGCCTCGACAAGCCGGAGTTCCGGATGGGGGCGATGGACTTCTTCGCCGCCGCCGGCGGTGACCCGGTCATCTACGAGGCGTCGCCCTCCAACATCTGGTGCTTCGTCAACAAGAACGCCGACAAGAAGACCATCCAGGACGTCCTCGCCCTCGCCAACTACACGGCCGCACCGTACGGGACCAAGGAGCAGCGCCTGAAGGCCTACGGCCTGGAGGGCACGCACCACACCCTCAAGGACGGCGTCCTCGTCAAGACGGAGCAGGGCAACAACCAGGTCTTCGCCACCTACGAGTACGTGGCCTCCCCGGCCCCCTTCCGCGCCTACCCGGACTTCCCGGACGTCGCCAAGGGTGTCATCGAGTGGCAGCAGCGTCAGGGCGCGCACCTCAGGAAGCCCCTGTTCCACGGCATGCAGATCCAGGAGCCGACCCGCTTCACCGAGCTCAACGCACAGTTCGAGGACATCGAGAAGGACATCGTGCGCGGCCGCAAGAAGGTCGGCGACATGCAGCAGGCCGTCTCCGACTGGAAGACCAAGGGCGGGGACAAGCTTCGCGACTGGTACAAGAAGCTGCTCGACGAGACCGGTGAGTCGGCCTCCTGACATGTCACTGAGCACAGACGACCGGCGCGCGCAGGATTCACGGACGCCGCCGGTCAAGACGAGGGCGGCGGCCGGTGACCGGCCCGTCACCAAGGAAATGCCGCTGCGTCACCGGCTGCGCCGGGACCGCACGCTGATCCTGATGACGCTGCCGGCGATGGTCCTGCTGCTGGTCTTCGCGTACATCCCCCTGGCGGGGAACGTCGTGGCGTTCCAGGACTACGACCCGTACATCGCCGACAACGCGTTCCAGGCGATCGCCCAGAGCCCGTGGGTCGGGTTCGAGTGGTTCCAGCAGATGGTGAACGACCGGCTGTTCTGGTCGGCGCTGCGGAACACCCTGGCGATCTTCCTCCTGCAGCTGACGCTGTTCTTCCCGGTGCCGATCCTGCTCGCGCTGTTCATCAACAGCTTCGTGCGGCCCCGGGTCCGGGCGGTGGCCCAGGCGATCCTCTATCTGCCGCACTTCTTCTCCTGGGTCCTCGTCGTCACGGTGTTCCAGCAGATGTTCGGCGGCGCCGGGCTGATCGCGCAGACGCTGCGGGAGAACGGTCACGAGGGCTTCGACCTGATGACCGACCCGGGTCTGTTCAAGTTCCTGATCACCTTCGAGATGATCTGGAAGGACGCCGGCTGGGGCGTCATCGTCTTCCTCGCCGCCCTCGCGGCGGTGAGCCCGGACCTCTACGAGGCGAGCGCCATGGACGGCGCGAACCGGTGGCGCCGGATGTGGCACATCACCCTGCCCGCCCTGCGTCCCGTCGTCGCCCTGCTGCTCGTGCTCCAGGTGGGCAACGCGCTGACCGTCGGCTTCGAGCAGATCCTGCTCCAGCGCACGGCGGTCGGCCCGGGGGCGTCGGAGGTGCTGGACACCTACGTCTGGAACGTCGGCATCACCAACGGCGGGTTCAGCTACGCGGCGGCCGTCGGGATCATCAAGGGAATCTTCGGTCTGCTGCTGGTCCTCGGGGCCAACAAGGTCGCCCATCTCATGGGTGAGCAGGGGGTGTACAAGAAGTGAGCAGCCTGCTCTCCGGCCTGACCGGCTTGGGCGGTGTGAAGCCGGGAACCCGTGGCCGCCTGCGTCCCGTGTGGGAGGAGGAGCCTTCGAAGACCGGCCTCGCCTCCAAGGGCGTGGTGATGGTCCTGATCTGCCTGGCCGTCCTCTTCCCCCTGTGGGTCGTGATCGTCACCAGTCTGTCCTCGGTGAAGACCATCACCGAGGCCGGCGGGCTCGTGGTGATCCCGCGCGGCATCACCTTCGTCGCCTACCAGGAGCTCCTGGGCGGCGGCCAGGTCACCCGTGCGGCTCTCATCAGCGTCTGTGTGACCGTGGTCGGGACGCTCTTCAGCATGGCCGTCTCGATCCTGTGCGCCTACGGGCTCTCGCGCACCGGTTCCGTGCTGCACCGCCCGTTGCTGGTCTTCATGCTGGCCACGATGTTCTTCGGCGCGGGGCTGATCCCGACCTACCTGGTGGTGCAGGGGCTCGGTCTCACGGACTCCTACCTGGCGCTGATCCTCCCGAGCGCGCTGAACGTCTTCAACATCCTGGTCCTGCGGGCGTTCTTCATGAGCACCGCGCAGGAGCTCGTCGAGAGCGCCCGTATCGACGGCGCGGGCGACTTCCGCATCCTGTGGCAGATCGTCATGCCGCTGTCCCGCGCGGTCATCGCCGTGATCACGCTGTTCTACGCGGTGGGCTACTGGAGCGCCTGGTTCAACGCGTCGATCTACATCAGTGACCCGGACATGCTGCCGCTGCAGAACGTGATGAACCAGCTGGTCCTCAAGCAGGAGCGGCCCACGGGTCTCACACAGGTCATCAACACCGGTCACCTGTCACTGCTAGCGGTCCAGATGGCGGTCATGGTCCTGGCGCTGATCCCGGTCGCGTTCCTGTCGCCGTTCGTCCAGAAGCACTTCAAGGAAGGCATGCTCACCGGCGCCGTCAAGGGCTGAACCACCGCACCCGTCCCGCACGTCCCGTAGTCCCCCACCGGAGGATCCCCGTCATGCGCGCTTCGTCCGTCCCACAGCCGGAACCCGCCCCGCGCCCCCGGCGCCGGACCGTCCTGGCCGGTGCGGCGGTGGCCGCGGCCGCGGCGTCGGTTCTTCCGGCGGCGGGGGCAGCCACGGCCGATCCCCGGCCGCCGAGGACCCAGCCGCACCGCTGGCGCACGGCGGCGATCGGTGGGACGGGCTTCGTGACGGGCATCCTGTTCCATCCGGCCGTGCGGGGTCTCGCGTACGCCCGCACGGACATCGGGGGTGCCTACCGGTGGGACGACCGCGGGTCCCGGTGGACGGCGCTCACCGACCACATCGGCTGGGACGACTGGAATCTTCTGGGTGTCGAGGCGATGGCGGTCGATCCGGCGCACCCGGACCGGCTGTACCTGGCACTCGGCACCTACGCCCAGGAGTGGGCGTCCCCGGGAGCGGTCCTGCGGTCCGACGACCGCGGCCGGACCTGGGCGCGTACGGATCTGACCGTGCGTCTCGGGGCCAACGAGGACGGCCGGGGCTGCGGTGAACGGCTCCTGGTCGATCCCCGCGACAGCGAGACCCTCTGGCTCGGCACACGCCACGACGGGCTGCTGCGGTCCCGGGACCGGGGAGCCACCTGGGCCGCCGACACCTCCTTCCCGGCCACGGCGTCCGCCGGCGGTCAGGGCGTCACCCTGCTGGTGGCGGCCGGCCGCACGGTGTACGCCGGCTGGGGGGACGGCGGCGGCGCGGCCCTCTACCGCAGGACCGCCTCCGGCAGCTGGGAGGCCGTAACCGGGCAGCCGTCCGCCGGTTCCGCGACGAAGGTCCCGGTCCGCGCGGCCCACGACGCCGGCGGCCGCGCGCTGTACGTGACGTACGCGGACGGGCCCGGCCCCAACAACCAGTCCGACGGTTCGGTGCACCGGCTCGACACGGTGACCGGCACCTGGACCGACGTGACCCCCGTCGCCCCCGGCGACGGCGACGCGTTCGGGTACGGCGGGGTCGCGGTCGACGCGGCCCGGCCGGGCACGGTGGTCGTCTCCACGAACAACCGCTGGGGCCCGGTGGACACCCTGTTCCGGTCCACGGACGGCGGGACGAGCTGGACCTCGCTGAAGGACACGGCCGTGCTGGACGTGTCGGAGACCCCGTATCTGAAGTGGGACGGGGAGCCCAAGTTCGGCTGGTGGATCCAGGCCGTCGCCCTGGACCCGTACGACTCACGCCACATTCTTTACGGCACCGGCGCGACAGTCTTCGGGACCCGCGACCTGGTCCACTGGGCCCCTGAGATCCGGGGTCTGGAGGAGTCGGCCGTGCGCCAGCTGATCGCACCTCCTTCGGGCGCCCGGCTGCTCAGCGGCCTGGGCGACATCGGGGTGATGCGCCACGACTCCCTGACCTCGTCCCCGTCACGCGGCATGGCCTCGAACCCTGTGTTCGGCACGGCGACCGGACTCGCCCTGGCCACGCTGAAGCCTTCGTACGTCGTGCGGACGGGCTGGCCCTCCGGCTCCGACCGGGCGGGCGCGTACTCCCGTGACGGCGGGGCGAGCTGGCAGCCCTTCGCCTCCCAGCCGGCGATCGCCCCATCGGCTCCCGGCCCGGTGGCGGTGTCCGCCGACGGCGCGACGCTGCTGTGGTCGTTCGTCCACTGGGACGGCACGAAGTACGCGGCGCACCGCTCGACGGACGGCGGCGCCACCTGGACCGAGGTCACCACCTTCCCCGAGGGCGCCACCCCGGTCGCGGACCCGCTCGACCCGAGGCGCTTCTACGCGTACGACACGGACGCCGGGACGGTCCTCCTCTCCACGGACCGGGGCGCGACGTTCACCGAGGGCGCGAAAGGACTGCCTTCGGGCGACGTGCAGTTCCGTGTCGCCGCGGCGCCGGGACGCTCCGGCGACCTGTGGCTGTCGGCGAAGGACGACGGGCTGCTGCGCTCCACGGACGGCGGTCGCACGTTCACACGGGTGGCCGGCTGTCAGGCCTCGCACGCCCTCGGGTTCGGGAAGGCGGCCCCGCGGAAGGGGCGTGCCGGCTATCCGGCGGTCTTCCAGACCGGGCGGGTCTCCTCGACGTACGACGGGGTGGCCGTGCTGCGCTCGGACGACGCGGGCGCGACCTGGGTCCGCATCGACGACAACGCCCACCGGTGGGGATGGACCGGCGAGGTCATCACCGGCGACCCCCGCGTCCACGGCCGTGTCTATCTGGGCACCAACGGCCGTGGCATCCAGTACGCAGATCCCCAGTAGAGGAACGAGACGTCCATGCCGTCCCTGCACGACGCCGCCCGTGGCCGCATCCTCTTCGGAGGCGACTACAACCCCGAGCAGTGGCCCGAGGAGGTGTGGGCCGACGACGTCCGGCTGATGAAGGAGGCCGGGGTCAACTCCGTCACCGTCGGCGTCTTCTCCTGGGCGATGATCGAACCACGCCCGGGCGCCAGGGAGTTCGGCTGGCTGGACCGGCTTCTCGACCTCCTGGCCGCGAACGGGATCGGCGTCGTGCTCGCCACGCCCACCTCGTCCCCTCCCCCGTGGATGGGCGCCCTTCACCCGGAGACGCTGCCGCGCGCCGAGGACGGCGCACTGGTCAACTACGGTTCCCGGCAGCATTTCTGCCCGAGTTCACCGGTGTACCGGCGCTATGCGGCCGCACTCACCGAGGACCTCGCGGCACGGTACGCGGACCATCCGGCGCTCACCGTGTGGCACATCAACAACGAGTACTGCACCCACTGCTGGTGCGACGAGACCGCCGGTCACTTCCGTCGCTGGCTGGCCTCCCGTCACGGCACCCTCGACGCGCTCAACGAGGCGTGGGGCACGGCGTTCTGGAGCCAGCGCTACGACACCTGGACGGAGATCCTGCCGCCACGCAAGGCGCAGTACATGCGCAATCCGGCGCAGGAGCTGGACTTCAAGCGGTTCACCTCGGACGCCCTGATGGAGTGCTACACCGCCGAGCGGGACATCGTCGCCCGGCACACCCCGCACATCCCGGTGACGACCAACTTCATGCCTCTCTGGTCGGGCCAGGACGCCTGGGCCTGGGCGGAGCAGGAGGACATCGTCTCCGTGGACGTCTATCCGGATCCCACGGACCCGCACGGCGGCCAGTACAACGCAATGCTCGCCGACATGACCCGCTCCCAGGCACGCGGGCCGTGGATGGTGATGGAGCAGGCCGCGGGGCCGGTGAACTGGCGCGACGTCAACCACCCCAAACCGGCCGGCCTCAACCGGCTCTGGTCGCTGCAGGCCGTGGCCAGGGGTGCGGACGCGCTCTGCTACTTCCAGTGGCGGCAGTCCCGGCAGGGGGCCGAGAAGTTCCACTCCGGGATGCTGAGCCACGCGGGTGAGGAGGGCCGCACCTTCCGGGAGGTCAAGCGCATCGGGGCCGAACTCGCGCTCCTCGGGGCCGAGGTGAGCGGCACCGCGGTGACCGCCGAGGTCGCCGTGCTCCACGACTGGGACGCCTGGTGGTCGAGCACCCAGCAGGGCCGGCCGTCCTCCCTCGTCTCGTACACCGAGCTCGTGCAGGCCTGGCACCGGGGTCTGTGGGAGAGCGGGATCAGCACGGAGTTCGCCCGCCCCGGCGGTGACCTGAGCGCCTACCGCATGGTGCTCGTGCCTCAGCTCCAGCTGCTCGGTGACGCCGCGGTCGACAACCTCGTCGCCTACGTCCGGGGCGGCGGCACCCTGGTGTGCGGGTTCTTCACCGGCGTCGCGGACGCGGACGACAGGATCAGGCCGGGCGGGATGGACGGCCGGCTGCGTGAGCTGTTCGGCATCCGCACGGTGCACGAGTGGTGGCCGCTGGACGCGGGGGCGACCGTGGAGTGCGACGGCTTCGACGGCACCCTGTGGTCGGAGGAGCTGGAGCCCGACGGCAGCGCGGAGACCGTGGCCGCGTACCGCGGAGGCGAGCTGGACGGGCTTCCGGCGGTGCTCCGCAAGGGCACCGCCTGGTACGTGTCGACACTGCCCGGGCCCGACGCGCTGCGCGGTCTGCTCGGCCGGGTGGCGGCGGAGGCCGGTGTGCGCCCCGTCCTGGAGGGACTGCCCTCAGGGGTGGAGGCGGTGCGGCGCGGCGCGCTGCTGTTCCTGCTGAACCACGGCCGGTCCCCGGCCGCGGTGGAGCTGCCGGGCCGCTACGTCGACCTGCTCACGGGTGCCGGGGCCGACGGCGGCGTGGAGCTGGAGCGCTACGGCGTGGCCGTGCTCAGAGACGTCTCGGCATGATCGACGGCACGTGGGAGCCCGGCCCCGCCACCCGCTGGGAGGACGCCTTCCTCAGCGGCAACGGCCGTCATGGGGCGATGGTGTACGGCGATCCGGCCGACGACCAGGTGATCGTCAACCACCACACCCTGGTGCGGCCCAACGGCAGTGAGGATCTCCGGGCACCGGAGCTCGCCGACCGGCTCGGGCGGCTCCAGGACGCGCTCCTGTCCGGGGACACGAAAGCCGCCGAGGACTTCGGCGCGGGAAGCCCCCTGGTGTGGGTGCAGCCCTTCCACCCGGCTTTCCGTTCCCGGGTGCGCCGCACCCGCGGGCTCCACGAGGCGGTGGCCGGGTACCGGCGCGAGGTCGACTTCACCTCGGGTGAGGTGACCGCGTCGTACGAGGCGTGGCGCAGCAGTGTCTTCGTGTCGCGGGCCGACGACGTGGTCGTGCAGCACGTCACCGACCCGGGGCTGACCGCCGACGTCGTCCTGGACCACGTCCTGCCGGGCGCCCCCGCGCGGCTGGCGGTCGGGCGCTCCACGGTGCTGACCCCGGACGGCGCCCACCTGGCACTGCGGGTGGGCTATCCGGGCAGCGAACTCGGCTACACGGGCGTCACCGTGGCGCGGGTGGACGGTGGCAGGGTCTTCGTGGCGGGCGAGGGCATCCGGATCGAGGGAGCGCGGAGCCTCACGCTGACGACCCGCGTCGTCCGCGGTCCCGGCAGGCCGGATCTCGGTGAGCTGTGGGCCGGGCTGCCCCGGGAGGACCACGCCACGCTGCTGGACCGCCACCGGCCCCTGCACCGGACGGCGTACGGGCGCGCCTCCTTCACGCTGCGGGACGCCGCTCCGGGACGGGAGCTGTCCGGCAGCGAGCTGCTGCGTGACCCGAGTTCCCCCGCGCTGCTGGAGAGGCTCTTCGCGGCGGGGCGCTACCACCTGCTCTCCGCCTCGGGAATGCTGCCGCCCCGGCTGACCGGCCTGTGGACCGGCGACTGGGACACCGCGTGGTCCGGTGCCTTCACCACGAACGCCAACCTCAACCTCCAGGTCTCCTCCGCCGCGGCGGCCGGCCTCCCCGAGGTCACCGAGGCGCACGCGGCCCTGGTCGAGGGGCAGCTGGCCGACTGGCAGGACAACGCGCGGGCGATCTTCGGCGCCCGGGGCATCGTCGCACCGTCCCACACGGACGGAGTCTCGGGGCACACCCGGCACTTCCAGCGCGCCTATCCGCTGCATCTGTGGACCGCCGGGGCGGACTGGCTGCTGCAGCCGCTCCTGGAGAACGCCGAGACCACGACGGGGGTCGCGGACAGCGGGCTGACGAACGCCCTCGTCGAGGCGGCCCTCTTCTACGAGGACTTCCTCAGCCGCGAGGATCCGGACGGACACCTGGCGGTCGTGCCCTCGTACTCCCCGGAGAACCGGCCGGCCAACGCGAGCTGGGGCACGGTGAACGCCACGATGGACATCGCGGCGGCCCGCCACGCCCTGACGACGGCAGCCGAGCACGCGCCCGGGCACCCGTCCGCCGGTCTGTGGCGGTCACTCGCGGCCCGGCTCCCGGCGTACCTGGTGAACGAGGACGGGGCGCTCGCCGAGTGGGCGTGGCCCGGTCTGCGGGAGACGTACGACCACCGTCACCTGAGCCACCTCTACCCGGTGTGGCCGCTGGACGCGATCAATCCGTACGACACCCCGGAGCTGGCCGGGGCGGCGCACCGCGCGCTGGAGCTGCGCGGCTCGGAGAACGACTCCGCCCACGGGCACCTGCACCAGGCGCTGATCGCCGCCCGGCTGCGGGACGCGTCCCGGGTGTCGGCGGCGCTGGGCGCCGTGCTGGGCGGGGACTTCTTCCACGACTCGCTGATGAGCGCGCACTACCCGTTCCGGAACGTCTACAACGCGGACGCGGCCCACACGCTGCCCGCCGTCGTGATCGAGTCACTGGTCCAGTCGGCACCCGGGCGCCTGGTGCTGCTGCCCGCCGTCCCGGCCGCGTGTCCGGCGGGTGAACTGCGGGGTGTGCGTACGCGGTTCGGCGCGCACCTGGACCTGCGGTGGTCCGAGGACGGTGCCACCGCCGTGCTGCGCCCCACCCGCGACGCCCGTGTAGACCTGCGCACGGGCGACGGGCTCGTCCTCACCGAGACCTCAGCCGGAAACCCCACGGCTCCGCTGGAGCTGACGGCCGGCGTGGACCGCGTCCTCACCCTGGGGGCGCGGTAGCAGTCCTCCATCCCCACATGGAAGGAACGACCCCATGGCACGATCCACCCTGACCCGGCTGCTGCTGGCCCCGGCGGCGGCAGTGGCCGCGCTCGTCGGCTTCGCGGCGGCGCCCGCCCACGCCGCGATCTGGACCTCGTCGGAGCAGTGGGGCAACTACACCACGTCCGACGGTTACATCCTCTACAACAACATCTGGGGTTCCGGAGCGGGCACCCAGAGCATCTGGGCCAACTCGTCGAGCAACTGGGGCGTGACGGCCAACCACCCGAACACCGGTGGCATCAAGTCGTACCCGAACGCCAAGAAGATCGTCAACAAGCCGATCACGTCGCTCTCCTCGCTGACCAGCACGTACAACGTGACGGTCCCGTCGTCCGGCGCGTACAACACGTCGTACGACATCTGGGACACGGACTACGACTACGAGGTGATGCTCTGGGTGAACTACAACGGTGCTGTGGGCCCGCTGGGCACCTCGCAGGGAACCGTCACGCTCGGCGGGCACACCTGGGCGGTGTACAAGGGCAGCAACGGATCCAACGAGGTCTTCTCGTTCCTGCGGACCTCGGACTCCTCCTCCGGCACCGTGAACATCCTGCCGATCCTGAAGTGGATCAAGGACACCAAGGGCTGGTGGGGCAACGAGACCATCGGTGACGTCCAGTTCGGCTACGAGATCACCTCGTCGTCCGGCGGCCTGAACTTCACGACCAACGGGTTCAACGTCTCGTCGAGCTGATCCTCGCGGGGACGGGCCGGGGGCGCCCCCGGCCCGTCCCCGCACTCAGACCGGTGCCGGCCCCGAGCTCGCACGCACCGTCAGAACCGGTTCCAGCAGGTCCACTTCGTCGGTGCCGCGGCCGCCCAGCTTCGCCACCACCTGTTCCACCGACCGGCGCCCCATCTCCTGTGCCGGGATGGCGACGGACGTGAGCCGCACCGACGCCTGCGTGGCCACCTGGTCGGGGCAGATGGCCACGACGGACACGTCCTCCGGCACCGCGCGCCCCTGCTGCTGGAGCAGGTTGAGCAACGGTTCGACGGCGGCCTCGTTCTGGACGATGAAGCCGGTCGTCCCCGGCCGCTCGTCGAAGATGCGGGCCAGGGTGCCGGCCATCGCCGCGTATCCGCCCTCGCAGGGGCGGTGCAGTATCCGCACCCCGGCGTCGTGCGCCTTGGCCCGGATGCCGTCCACCGTGCGCTCGGCGAAGCCGGTGTGGCGCTCGTAGACGGCTGCCGCTTCGCCGATCACCGCCACCTCGCGGTGCCCGAGGCCGGCCAGGTGTTCCACGCACAGTGCCCCGGTCGCCTCGAAGTCGAGGTCCACACAGGTGAGCCCCGAGGTGTCCGCGGGCAGGCCGATGAGCACGGCCGTCCGTCCCGAGTCACGGAGCAGCGGGAGGCGTTCGTCGTGCAGTTCGACGTCCATCAGGATCATCGCGTCCGCCAGCGAGCTCCCCGCGATCCGGCGGACAGCCGCGGGGCCCTCCTCGCCGGTGAGCAGCAGGACGTCGTAGCCGTGCGTACGGGCGCTCGTGGCGACGGCGATGGCGATCTCCATCATCACCGGGACGTACATGTCCGTGCGCAGCGGCACCATCAGCGCGATGATGTTGGATCTGCTGCTGGCGAGAGCACGCGCACCGGCGTTGGGGTGGTACCCCAGCTGCTGGATACTGAGCTCGACACGTTCCCGGGTGGAGGCCGAGATCGACCGCTTGCCGCTGAGGACGTAGCTCACCGTGCTCGCTGAGACTCCGGCGTGCTGGGCGACCTCGGCAAGTGTGACCATTCGGCTTCTCCCCTACAGTGGGCGACCGCAAGGGAGAGCTGGTGAAGCGCTTCGACAGCGCCTTGCTGTGCTCCCCTTCGCACTCTGACATGCACAGACAACGTGGAGCCTAGACTCGCTCACAGTCACTGTCCAGAGTGGCGTCGAAGCGCTTCGACCGACCTCGGGCACCGGCCGGCTTCCTCACACACCGTGTCTCAGGAGGCCGACGGTGTCCAGCCCGCCAGCCAGTCGGCGGTCTCCTGGTCCGCGGCCTGGGAGTCGGTGAGCTGGGGCCGGTCGCTGCTCGCCGGGCCGGATCCGGGCCCGGTGTTCCTGTACTCCGCGAAACGGTCGTCCTTCCAGGAGAAGCCGCTCATGTCGGTCCACGGAGCGGACTTGACCGCCGAGCTGAGCGTGGTGCCGCGGAAGGTGGCCATCGGGTCGAGCGTGGCGTCACCGCCGGCGTGCCAGGGCCGGCCGAGGTGGAACGATGACGCCGAGACGTCGCCGTTGACGGTCGAGCCGGTGATCAGGAAGCCCTTGCGGTCGGCGGCCGTGCTGGGAGCGGCGATGTAGCCGGCGGAACTGCCGTCCCACCGCTTCTTCAGTGTGATGACGGACTTGTCGATCACCGCCGTGGCGCGCCCGAAGATGAAGTCGACGTTGCCGATGACGTAGGAGTTCGTCATGAAGACACGGCCGAGTGTCGCCTTGGAGGCGGTGTCGAGCAGCAGGGTGTCCTGGTCGCCGGTGACGATCACGGAGTCCAGGAAGACCTTGTCCGCCGCGGTGCGAAGCGCCACGGCCTGGAGCCCGCTCATGTTCTGGTTGGCGGCTTCGTCGAAGTCGTTGGAGATCGTGAGGTTGCGGGCCTGGAAGCCGTTGGCCTCCGCCGCGACGGTCGCGCTGCCGCTGGTCCCGTAGGTACCGGAGCCGTCGGGCTTCTGCGTGCCCGAGGCGTTGTTGTAGACGATGACGGTGTCGTTGCGGCTCGATCCGCTGCCCTGAAGGGTGACGTTCTGCTTGGTGGAGGGAATCTTCACCAGCTCCCGGTAGGTCCCGGGCCTGATGGAGACGACGACCCGTGCGGTGTTGCCCGCGGGGATGGCGTTGACCGCCGCCTGCACGGTCGTGTACTGCCCGCTGCCGTCCTTCGCGACGGTGAGGGTGGTCGCCGCCTCGGTGCCGGACGCGGACCCGGAGGTCCACACCGTGGCGACGGCGAGCAGCGCGGCCGCCCCCGCCGTCATCGCTCTCCGCGGCCCGGGGTGAGGGGCGGCGCGTCGTGGTCGGTCGGCTGCCATGGCGTGATCCGTTCGTCGGGGAAGAGGTGGGGTTCCACCCATCAGTCGCCGCAGCCGCGCCGAAGGTTGCCGGGGACTTCGGGTCACGCCCGCGCCGGGGCTCGGCGCGGGCCGGGGCTCGGCGCGGGCCGGGGCTCGGCGCGGGCCGGGGCTCGGCGCGGGTCGGCGTCCGGCCGGTCCGGAGCCTGGCATCACGCCCGACGGAATCGTGTGTCCCGCGCACGGACAGACGTCCCGGGCCCAGCCGAACGGAGCACCACGTCGAGGGCCCGGGCCGGGTCGGCGGCGTACACGTTGCTGAACCAGGCCATGTTCGCCTCGACGACCGCCCACCGCTCGTCGTCGCCGTTACGCATCAGCCCGACGTCCAGCACCACCCCGCTGGGCAGGGTGTCCCCGCACGCCCGGGTCAGCTGTCGGACGAAGTCGCGCACCGCGGGCTCGTCCGGATCGCCGGCCAGGGGTGCCGGGTCGAGCCTGCCGAAGGTGGCGTACCGCGAACCGGTACGTATCTCTCCGTCCAGCAGATGGATCCGGAACTCCCTTACCCAGGCGACCACTTCGCTGATCTGGACGAGGGCCTCGTCCCGGAGGCGGCCCACTGGCCCAGGAAGGGTCTCACCGTCCGCGTACACGGCGGCCGGGAAGCTCTTGTCGGTGGGCGGCTTCACGAAGAGCGGGCCCGGTGCGCGGCGGGCCTCACCGAGCGGTACGCACCGGACGTGTCGGCCCGTGAAGGCGTACGGCAGCGAATCGAGCCAGCCGGCGGCCGGTTCGAGGAGTGCGACCCCGAGGTGTCCGAGGGCCGAATCCGCGAAGTACGGACCACCGTAGTAGTACGTCCGGACGCCGTGCGGGGGCGGGGTGGGGATGCCGTCGCGCGTCAGGACGACCACGCCCATGCCGCGCTCGCGGGCCGCACCGGCCAGCAGGGCCGCTGTGGTGGAACGGTATGGCGCGAGGGCGAGGAGATCAGCCATGCCGCCGCAGCCTACGGGCGGGGTGGCCCGTGAGCTGCGGCGGGCCCGGATCAGGCCGGGGGCGGCCTCAGGGGACCGGGACGAGCTCGAACTGCCGGCAGGCGTCGTTCAGCCGGGTCCACCTGCGAGGACGGCCCGCGGCTGCCCACGCGGACGCCGGCCGGCCCGGGGCGAGCGTCGGCAGGAGGGCGCCCAGCAGGGTCAGTAGGCGACGGGCCACCCGCTGCTCCAGTTCAGAAGGTTGACACCGAGTTTCGGGGTGCCGTTGTCCTGGCCGTCGTAGTAGTGGTAGACGAGGAGGTCGCCGTCGGAGTCCGCCAGGATCGACTGGCCGCCGGGCCCGATGTACCGGCCGTGCGACTCCAGGACGGGTGTGCCCCCGTTGTTGAGCATGCCGACGCCGTTGCGGTCCGTGTAGGGGCCCGTGACGCTGCTCGACCGGCCCACCTTGATCTTGTACGTGGAGCTGGTGCCCGCGCAGCAGGTGTCGTACGAGGCGAAGAGGTAGTAGTAGCCGTTCCGCTTCACGATGGACGGCGCCTCGACCGCCTTGGTACCGGTGGGCCGGGAGGCCAGGGAACGGCGGGTGGTGTCCCCGGCGTACTGCTTGCCCGTCGACGGGTCGATGCGGATCATCTTGATCCCGGTCCACCAGGAGCCGAAGGACAGCCACCACTTGCCGTCGTCGTCCACGAACAGGTTGGGGTCGATGGCGTTGTAGTCGCTCGACGAGCTCGACGTGTACACGATCCCGTAGTCGCTCCAGCTGCCCGCCTGGCCGGTGGTGGAGCCGGCCAGACCGATGGCCGAGGTGTTGGAGCCGAAGGACGAGACGGCGTAGTACATCAGGTACTTGCCGCCGCGGTACGAGATGTCCGGGGCCCAGGGGTCCGACGCCGAGGAGTAGTTCTTCCACCAGCTCGGCTTGGTGGTGAAGGCGTTCCCGGAACGGCCGAAGGCGGTGCGGTCGGTGGAGGTACGCACCTGGAGACCTTCACCGGTCGAGTAGAGCAGGTACTGGCCGGACGAGCTGCGGATCATGCTGGGGTCGTGCACGACGACGTCGCCGTTGACGACACCCGGGTTGGGGTACGCGGACGCGCTGCCCGGCACGAGGGCCAGCAGCAACGCTGCGGGTACCACGGCGAGGGCTCTCATCGACATGCGGCTCACGAGGGGACCTCCATGGGGGGTCGGGGGTGGGCAGTCCACCCCGCAGTCGCCGCGGAGGGTGGGATCGGTTGCCGCGCGCCGGCCACTTCCACCGAGAAACCGGACGCCGTTCGGAATGCCGAACGAGCTTTGACCCAAGGGGAGTTGCGGCGCCGTGAGCATGTCCGGTCCCGCCGCGACTCCCCCGAGTGGCGTCAGCCGTGGAGCAGCACGGGGAACGCCTCCATGTCGTTCTGCGTCATCACCGGCAGCCTGCGGATCTCGTCGTCCTCGATCGCGAGCTTCAGCTCCGGGAAGCGTCCGAACAGCGCGGGCAGCGCGATGCCGGCCTCGACCCGGGACAGCGCCGCGCCGGGACAGATGTGGGGTCCGTGGCCGAAGGTCATGTGCCGTATCGGCGTCGGCCGGGTGATGTCGAAGGTGCCGGCGTCGTCCCCGTGCTGGGCGGTGTCGCGGCCGATGGCCCGGTAGGAGATGACGACGCCCTCCCCCTTGGCGATGACCTGGTCGCCGACCTGGATGTCCTCGGTGGCGAACCTCATCAGGAGGTGGGTGGTGGGAGTGTCCCAGCGCAGCGTCTCCTCGATCACCGTGTCCCAGGGGATCTCGCCGTCCAGCACCTTGCGCAGCTGGCCGGGGTGGGCGAGGAGGGCGCGTACGGCGTTGAGGATGAGCCCGATCGTGGTCTCGTGTCCCGCCGCCACCAACGCCTTGAGGTTGCCGACGACCTCCTCCTCGGTGAGGGGCTCCCCGCCCTCCTCCGCGAGAATCAGCCCGCTGGTGAGGTCGTCGGTGGGATGCGCGGTCTTCTCCCGCACCAACTCGGCGTAGAAGACGTCGAGTTCGGCGAGGAGCGCCAGCCGGTCCTCCTGGGGGGTGAGCATGGAGAAGAACGCCTTGTACTGCCGGGTCAGCATGGGGTGCAGCGCCTCGTCCACCCCCATCAGCAGCCCGACCACCTTCATCGGGAGCGGCTGGGCGAACACGGCCTTGAGGTCGACGACCCCGTCCTCGCCCTGTGCGGCCAGCGCGTCCAGCAGTTCCTCGGTGAACTTCTCGATGTCCGGCCGGATCGCCTCCAGCCGTCGGGGGGTGAGGGCCTGGGAGGTCTTCGTCCGCAGCCGGCGGTGCTCCTCGCCGTCCACGGTGAACATGGAGCGCCCCGCGTCGATCATGCCGATCAGCGGCCAGGCGTGCGTGACCTCCCCACGCTGCCAGAGCCCCCAGGCAGCCAGGTCCTTCACCAGGCGTGCGTCGAGCAGGAGTCGGCGCGCCTCGGCGTGCCGGGTGACGGTCCAGGCGGGGACTCCGAGGAGCTCGATGCGGGCGAGCGGGGCGGAAGCCCGCAGCTGTTCGGTCTCACCGTCGAGGTCCTGGACCATGGGGTCGATCACCACGGTGGCGTACGGGCACTTCACAGCTGGTCTCCTGTCGTCTGTACGGGAGCGAACCGGACGGGCAGCGCGTTCGTCCCGCGCAGGAGGGCGGACGGGCGTGGTGGCGGCGTGCGCGGGACAGCCGCCACCGGCTGCAAGCGCGGCGAGCAAGAAGGGCGTCATCGTCCGGACTCCCGGGAGGCGGCTTCACGCGTTGCGGCCGTGCGGTCAACGCGGCCCCACTATAGGGAAGTTGGGTGAGACTTCGGGGGTGATCGCGACACCGGCGCCCATGGAAAAGGAGGTGCCGCAACCCGGGGCGCGACCCTACTCTCAGCCCCATGCGCCAAGGGACCACCCTGCTGAACGTCATCGATGTCGAAGCCACCTGCTGGGACGGACAGCCACCTCCCGGCTCCGTGAACGAGATCATCGAGATCGGTCTCACCGTCGTGGACCTGCCGGCGGGACGCCGTTCGTCCCGTCACCGCATCCTGGTCCGCCCCGCACGGTCGGCCGTGAGCGGCTTCTGCACCCAGCTGACAGGACTGACGCAGGCCGAGGTGAACAGGGGCGCCACCTTCGCGGAGGCGTGCCGGATCCTCGTGGAGGAGTACGGCGCCGGGGAACGCCCCTGGGCGAGTTGGGGCGAGTACGACCGACGGCAGTTCGCGCGGCAGTGCCGGGCCGACGCGGTGGCCTGTCCGTTCGGGTATCCGACGGAACGCACCCACACCGACGCCAAGGCCGTGTTCACCGAGGCATACGGGCTGCGCAGGAAGCCAGGCATGGACCAGGCTCTGCGGATCGCCGGGCTGCCGCTCGAAGGGCGCCATCACCGCGGCGAGGACGACGCGTGGAACATCGCCGCACTCGTCCTCGATCTGTCGGACCGCGGGGCGTGGCCGGCCGCAGCCACAACCGTCCAGGTGGCGCCTCCACCAGGCGGGGCGTCCGGGGCTTGATCACCGAGAGCCATGGGGCAGCCCGTAGGCTCGTCCTGTGCGCAGAGATCACGACGACGAGCCCGTCTTCAGACGTTCGGAGTGGGGGACCACCCGATACGTCTACAACCCACGCAACCCGATAGGCCTCGCCCTCATCATCGGCTCCTTGCTGTTCGCTGCGGGCGCCCTCTACCACCTCCGCGCGAGTTCGTCGTGGAGTGAGGGCGAACTGCGCGACGCCGTCCACTCCGCGGCAGGGGCCCTGGAGTCCGAGGACCAGAAGTTCGCCTCCTGGACGGGCGGTTACGGCAGCATGATCCGGGACGCGATCGAGGACAGCGGCGAGGGCCCCTCGACCGGCGGCGCGGTGAGTGTCTCGGAGGTGGACGACACCTACGACCAGGACGCCGATGCGACTGTGGACCGATTCGAGGTCAGCACCGAGGACGTGGACACGGTCTACTGCCTGGGCGTGTCCCCGCCCGAGCCCGAACCCACCCTGGACAGCGTCGAGTTGACTCTCACCGTCACCGTGGACGAGGGTCGCTGCCCGTAGCCGGGGGCGGCGTCGGGGCGGTGAGGGCAGGGTGGACAGAGCGCCGCACCCATGTTGTGATGCTCACGTCATTGCAATTTCCAACGTAGTACAGGGGCTGCCGAGCCCACACCGCCCTGGAACCTCGAACGGTCTCCGTGTCGAACGCTCCGAGATCCCCGCGGCGTGATCGAGCCGCGAGGATCCGAGCGACCGCCAGGCCTGGGACTACTGCACGCGGGTCTGCTGCGGGGTGTGAGTGCGCAGGGCTTCTGTGAACCACGTGAACACCGGTGCCAGGCTGGGCGAGGTGGGCCATCCGTTGGTGACGGCCAGCAGGTGCCAGTAGCGTTCCGCGCGGGGGTCGCCGGCGATATCCAGGCGTGTCAGCAGCCAGTGGCGCAAGTCAGCGTCGTCGGCGCGGCTGAAGGTTTGCGCGTAACGAGCGGTGAGGGTGTCGATGATGGGTGCGGCCTCGGCCGAGGCCGGAGCGATGCCGGCATCGAGCGCGCGGCCGACGTTGTCGCGGACGGTTTCGGTGAGGTCGTGGTGCAAGCCGGTGACGTCGCCTTGGGCGCGCTCGGCTGCCTGGTACTCCGCCATGCGGCGGACGGAGGCGCGGAAGTCGGGGTCCTGGGTGAGTTCGGCGAGTTCCACCCAGGCATCGACCTGATGGGGTTCGGGGTCGTCCGGCAGTTCGGGCATGGCCGAGCGAATCATGTCGACGAAGTCGGCGTTGGCCTCGAACCCGCCGAAGGTGTCGTCGATGAAGTCGGTGATGAGGCGTCGTCGTTCGTCTTCGGAGAGCTTGGCAAACTTGTGCATGAGGTCCATTTCCTCGGGGGTGAAGTCCCGTTTGGCCACCGCTCGCAGCACCGCGCGCCGCAGTCGGAGAGTGCGGATCTGTACTTCCAGGGCGTCGGCGTGTGCGGCCGCGACCTCGGGCACCGAAACCTCGCGGTCCAGCACCTGCCGGATGACAGCAAGGTCGAGCCCCAGGTCACGCAGGGTGCGCACCAGATCCAGGCGCGCCAGTGCGCCGATGTCATAGAGACGGTAGCCAGCCGGGCTGCGGTCTGTCGGCGGCACGATTCCGGTGTCGGAGTAGAACCGAATGGTCTTGACAGTCAGCCCGGTCCGCCGGGCCAGGGCCCCAATCGTGAAGAGCGTGTCGCCGTCCATGCCTGCACCTTCGTGTCTCCCCCTACGGGAGACTCAAGCCCAGTCTTACCGCTGGTGCTTACACCTCACTGGGTCGCCAATCCACAAGTCTTGACAATGACTCGTCTTCATCGACGACGACGGTCAGGCGTACATGTACTACGGCGGGTGGGGCCACGCGAACGTCGTCGAGCTGAATCCGGACATGACCAGCCTCGGCACCTTCCCCGACGGGTCGACGTACAAGGAGATCACCCCGGAGAACTACACCGAGGGCTCCTTCATGTTCAAGCGCGACGGCACCTATTACATGATGTGGTCCGAAGGCGGCTGGACCGGCCCGGACTACTCGGTCTCGTACGCGATGTCGGACTCCCCCACCGGCCCGTTCAGGAAGATCGACAGGGTGCTGGCCCAGGACCCGGCGGTCGCCCGGGGATCCGGGCACAACTCGATCCTCAACGTGCCGGGCACCGACATCTGGTACATCAGGACGACTGACGCGTCCTTCGCCTCCGGCGCCAACGGGGTACACGCCGGCACCCGGAAGCCGTCGCAGGCCGGTGCGCCGGGCGCTGCCGAGCCTGTCGCACGCTTCGACAACGCCTCCGTCCGCTCCAACGTGTTCACGTTCGAGTCGGCCGACGCGCCGAACCGGTTTATCCGCCACGCGTGGAGCCGCGGCCGGGTGGATGCCGACGTCACGCCGTACGCCGACATGCGGTGGAAGGTGGTGCCCGGCCTGGCCGACCCGGCGGCCGTGTCACTGGAGTCGGTCAACTTCCCCGGAACGTTCCTCCGGCAGCGGGACGGGGAGGTGTGGATCGATCAGCGCACCGACGACGCGGGCTTCCGCGCGGACGCGACGTGGCGGCGCGTGCCGGGCCTGTCCGACCGGTCCCTGGTGTCCTTCGAGTTCTTCGGTTCACCCGGCCTCCACCTGAGGCACCGCGACGCTCTGCTGTACGTCGAGGAGGTCACCGCCGCCGACCGGCCGGAGGCGACTTTCCGAGCCTGGTGAGCTGACGAGGAGGCAGGCCGGGCGGCGGCCCGGCCGGCCTCGACAGCGCCTCTTCCGGCTACGGAGCCGACTCGGCGGGGGCGGTCCCGGCGCTGGACCGGGACGCACGCCCGGGCAGCAGCCTGCGTACGGTCAGGAGCAGCCCGATGTCGAGGACGACTTCACCGGCGTTGCCGAGCACGGGCACCTGGACGGCCGCCCCGGATACAACGACCATCACGGCGGCGGTGACCGCCAGCCAGGCGAACCCGGTGGACCGCCACAGCACGATCCCGGCGGAGAGCACCACCAGCCCCGTGATGATGGCCGGCAGCGGCCCTGTCGGCGACGCCGCGTCGTTCACATAGCGGAGCGTGTCCGCCCAGCGCTCCGTACGCAGCGTCAGGCCGATGACGTCGTGGAGCACCCCTGCTGCCACCAGCAGAACGGTCAGGCCGGCGGCAGCGCCCCGCACCGCCCTACGCCTCGCCCAGCGCAGCCCCGCGTGTTCCGCCGCCGACAGCGACCAGAGCACGAGAAGGGGCGTCAGCAGCGCGTGCGCCACGAAGCGGGGGACGCTCAACGTCTCCAGCAGCGGCCCGGCCCCCACCGAACTCCCCACAGCTATCACGCCGTTGTCCCAGACCAGTGCGGAACACACCAGGGTCGGCACGACGGCCGACAGCCCTGGTGCCGCACGCCAGTAGCGCCCCGCGGACACCGCGAGGCACAACTGCGCGACCGCGAGCACGGCGAACACCGACGAGATCACTCAGGACTCCCTCTTACGTCTCTTACCGCTGAATGTATTTCAATGATCAAGATACTTGGTGGGTGAGTAGTACCCGCAGGCAGGGTTGGCGAGCGACATGCCCCCGCCGTCCCGCGTACTCGTCGGGCCGATCGACCGCTCGACGTCTCATCGCCCGCCAACGGGGGTACGAGGACAGGCATGGCTCTCGTGAAGCGTGTTGCTCTTGCTCCCCGTGCACTGCGGCAGCTGCGGCGTGTCCGCTCGGTGTACCTGGCGGGCATGCTCCTGTCCGTCCTCGGCCTGCTCTCCTACGACGATTCGGCGGCGGGCGGGCGGCAGACGGTGATCGCGGGTATCTTCCTGCTGGTGTTCGCCGCGCTGCTCACGCTGACGGCGGTGCAACTGTGGCGGCACGGGAGGACCGTGCACTGCAGCACGGCGAAGAGGCTCACCCGGATCGTCTGAGAACACCTGCTCGACCGACCCCGGAATACGGACCGTTGCGCCGGGGTGGCCTCCCCACGGCCACCCCTGAGCCGACCATCGGTACGCTGCTCCACCATGCGCATATCAGCACGCGAGTCAGCCGTCGGCGCCACCGCTCTGGCCACTCTTCTTCTGGCTTCGGTCACGGGCTGCTCAGCGGACTCCGACGACGGGGACAGCGGATCCGCACTGCTCTCCGCACTGGGAGCCCTGGCAGGCGACACCAGCACGAAGCAGGTGAGCTTCCTCGACGCCGCCGAGGTACGTGAGCTGAGCAAGGACGACCCGAAGCGGTTCGCCTCCATCGCGCAGCCGAGCAGCGCCCTGCTGAATCCGTACCAGCCCGGACTGTTGGGACGGAACTTCGAGGAGGGCCAGATCGACTCCGCGGTCGACACCGACGACGCCGGCCACTGGAAGGGTTCGTTCGACGCGTCGGCGATCACCGAGTCGCTGAAGTCGAGCGGTTACACACAGAACGACGAGGGTGACCAGGAGGTCTGGTCCCATCCCGAGGGGAAGGGCGTCTCGCTCAAGTTCTCGGAGGACGAGATCTCCTATTCGGCCCGGGACTCCGACCCCATGTCGGCCGTCACCCCGAAGGACGGTTCCTCCTTGGCGGACGACAAGGAGTTCCGTCGCGCGGCCGAGTGCCTGGGCGACGTCTACCGCGCGGACTTCAACCCGCTCAGCTCCCCCAACCCCGTGCGCCTGGCCGCTCTGGGCCAGCAGGCGGAGTCCGCGGCCAAGAACACCGAGGTGCTGTGCTTCGTGGTGAAGGACGAAGCGGCGGCCAAGAAGCTGGAGGCCGATCTTCGGGCGGCGGTCAGCGACGAGTCCCCGAAGTTCGACGGCACGAAGGTGACCGTCGAGAAGGGCGACCAGCCGGTGGTGCGGGCCGTCGTCCCGGACACCGCAGCCCAGCGGCCGGGCCGACTGATCCTCACCGACACGGAACTGTGGATGACCGCCGCGGGCTGAGTTCCATGGCCTTTCAGGCACCGGCGGGCAGCGCGCCCTCCTGGGCGGTCTCCGCGGACCCGGACCGACCGTTGCGGCCGTACGTCGCTGATGACCAGGACCCGCAGAGCGGAGAGGGTGATGGGTGGGACCCACCGCAACGCTGGTTCGGCGTCGCGGCGGCCCCTCTACGCACGTCGATCAGCCGGCAACGACCCCTACGAACCCGGCCCAGGCCTCTGGCCCTATCGTCAGGACGGGGCCGTCGGCCTGCTTCGAGTCCCGGATGTGCACGTGGTCTGCTGCGGCCGCGAACTCGACACACTCGCCGCCGTTGCCGGTGCTGTAACTACTCTTGGACCACGCCAAATCGAGGGTCGCCAGCCTGGTGTGGTGAATAGTCATTTCTCTCCCAGAAGCTTCTCGATGAACTCCGAGGACTCACGAGGAGTGAGAGCCTGTGACCGGATGATGCCATAGCGGGCTTCGAGCTCGCGGACCGCTGCACGGCCCGTGTAGAGACGGCTGTCGCCCTGCACTTCGGCATAGGCGATGCGCTGCCCCTGCGCCGTGTCGATCAGCGTGAATGGTCCGCCGAGTGCCGCATGGTCCTCACGGTCGAGGGGCATCACCTGCACTTCGACGTTGCGCTTGTCACCAAGGCGCAGCATGTGTTCCAGCTGGCCGTGCAGCGTTGTCCACCCACCGATCGGCCTGCGAAGTACA
Organism: Streptomyces sp. Alt3; assembly: GCF_030719215.1. NCBI lineage: Bacteria > Bacillati > Actinomycetota > Actinomycetes > Kitasatosporales > Streptomycetaceae > Streptomyces > Streptomyces glycanivorans. The sequence continues at coordinate 927,657 of NZ_CP120983.1, forward strand.
GCCTCATCCACAATGAAGCTCAACAGCGGGGCTGGGCGTCGATCGTAGATCTCCTGCCTGGCCAGTCGAGCAGACACTCCCTGCTCAATGACCTCGTCGTCGAGCAACGGCCGTTCCTGCTGGAATCCTGCCCGCGCATAGTCAGCCGTCTGCAACAGGCCTGGCACCGCATAAAGCCCGTACACACAGAGGGCTACCGCCTTCGCCTCCAGTCGCGCAGCATCCCGGAAGAACGCCGGGTACTGCGACCGGGCCAGCTCCTCCTTCAACGCCACGAGCAGCCCCCCGGCGTCCAGCACGCGGTCCGCCTTGTCGATGAACTCCGGCTGCGGAATCCGCCGCCCCTGCTCGAACGACGCGACGGACTGTGCCGCGTACCCCACCCGCTTGCCGAACTCCACCCGGTCCAGCCCCGCCCGCACCCGCAGCAGCTTCAACTGCCGGCCGAACGCGACCGCAACTCCGTTTTCCGCCTTGTCCTCCGGCTGGGTGCCCGACGGGGTCTCCCCGCCCTCCCCCGCTCCCACACCGGCATCCATCTCGTCCTGCGTCATCCGCCACCGCCTGTCCCCGTACGCACACGCACCACGTCCGTCGCGCCCAACCGTCACACAGCAGACAGCACTTCACAGCTCGACCAGCAGGACGACATCACCCACGTCTGCGGCCCCCGAACCACCGCGCCCGCCTTGCCAGGTCCCGCTCGGGCACCGTAATCACCTGCTCGCACGCCTGCACAGCGT